>DATNNX010000248.1:0-22580 GCA_035601615.1 Xanthobacteraceae bacterium | reverse complement strand
CTCCGCCGCGCAGGCCGCGGGGTATATTGGGGCCGGTACGGTCGAGTTCATCACGGATTCATCCGGTTTCTATTTCATCGAAATGAATACGCGGCTGCAGGTCGAGCATCCGGTCACCGAAATGGTCACCGGCCTCGACCTGGTCGAGTGGCAGTTGCGCATCGCCATGGGCGAAAAGCTGCCGTTGGGGCAGGACCAGATCGCAGCCAACGGCCACGCCATCGAGGCACGCATTTATGCCGAGGATCCCGAGAAGGGATTTCTGCCGGCGAGCGGAACCATCCGCGCGTGGCGCGAGCCCGTCGGCGAGGGCATCAGAATCGATGCCGGTTTCCGGGCCGGCGACGACATCACTCCCTACTATGACGCGCTGCTGGCGAAGCTGATCGCGTGGGGCGCGGATCGCCCGCAGGCGCTTCGTCGCATCGGCGAGGCCTTGGACGCGTTTGAGATCGGCGGCGTGACCACGAATCTTGCTTTCCTCAAGGCGCTGCTGACGCATCCGCAGGTCATCCGCGACGACATCGACACCGGCTTCATCGAGCGGGAACTTTCCACGCTGACACGGAGCGCGCCTGCGCTCGCGGTTCTCGATGTTGCAGCGGCTTGCGCCGCGGTGTTGCTGCGCGAGCAGGGCGAACAGGTCGCATCGGAGAACTCGCCGTGGGATCGCGCTGACGGGTGGACGCTCGCGGGCCGGCGCAGCCGTCGCCTGAGCTTTGGTCACGGCGCCGAGCGGTACGACGCGGTGCTCTGGTATGGCCGCGGCGGCTTGAGCCTGGAATTCGGCGGCAAGAACGACCGTTTGCAATTTGTACCGCGCGAGGGTGGCGTGTTCGACATGTGCCTGGGGGATGCGCTCGAGCGGGTGTCGGTGGTGTGGTCCAGCCGCGACATCGATCTGAGCACGTTGCGCGGCCCGCGCAAGCTTCACTGGATCGATCCGTTCGTGGCCAACATGTCTGAAGCTGCCGCGGCGGGCCGCATCGTTGCGCCGATGCCGGGCACCGTGACGCGCATTCTCGCCGAACCAGGTGTCGGGTTGGCGCGCGGGGCGCCAGTGATCGTGCTCGAGGCAATGAAGATGGAGCACACCCTGCGCGCGCCCGCCGAAGGCCGCGTGAAGGCGCTCAAATGTGCGGTCGGCGACTTCGTGCAGGAGGGAACCGAACTCGCCGAGTTCGAGCCGGCTGCAGAGTAAATGCGATCGTCATTGCCGGGCTTGACGCGGCGGTCGATCTATTTACGAAAGCGCTTCGTTGGAAACTGAACCGGCAGAACGCGCCGCTGTGACGCAGTCAGAGTATGTCCCAGAGTACCACTATCGGCATGGATGCCCAGGTTCTCATCGTCGGGGCGGGTCCGACCGGATTGACCCTTGCCATCGACCTCGGACTCCGCGGTGTGTGCGCGATCGTCGTCGAGCAGAAGGATGCGCCGCAGTTCCTCCCGAAGATGGAGCGCTGCAACGCCCGGACCATGGAGATCTACCGGCGCATGGGTATTGTCGAGGAGGTTCGCGCCGCCGGTCTTCCCGCGCATTGTCCCATGGACATCTTCGTCGTGCTGTCGCTCATCGAACCGCCGCTCGTGCATCATGCGCATCCATCGGTAGCCGAGGCCAAGGCGCAGATCGCAAAATCGCAGGACGGCGGTCTGCCGCTCGAGCCCTACCAGCTCATTTCGCAATACACGCTCGAGCCGCTGCTGAAACGGATCGCGGAGACGTTGCCGAGCGTCACCTTGCGTTATGGTTGCGAGCTCGTCTCCTTCGAGCAGGACGAGAATTGCGTGACGGCCCGGGTCAAGTGCAGCGACGGCTCCTCGAGCGCGTTGCGTGCCGCCTATATGGTCGGTTGCGACGGCGGCGGCAGCTTGGTGCGCCGGCAACTCGGCATAAAGCTCAGCGGCGAGGCTAATATCCAGCAGCTGCGGCAGGCGCTCTATTATTGCGAGGACCTCTACGAGCGCATCCCAATCGGCAAGGGCCGGCACTATCACGTTGTCGACCCCGAGGGGAGTTTCCTGATCGTCCAGGATTCGACCCGGCATTTCACGCTGCATTCGGTCGTGGAGACGGACGCGGAAATGGCCCGTATGTTCGAACGGGTCGTCGCCATGCCGGTCAAATACGACATGCTTTATGTCGGCCAGTGGAAGATGAATCTGCTGCTGGCGGACCGTTACGGCGAGGGGCGCGTCTTTCTGGCCGGCGACGCCGTTCATCTCGTCATTCCGACCGGCGGGCTTGGCATGAACACCGGCGTGGGCGACGCGATCGACCTCTCATGGAAGCTCGCGGCGACGTTTGCCGGATGGGCCGGCCCCAATCTGCT
Organism: Xanthobacteraceae bacterium; assembly: GCA_035601615.1. Lineage (GTDB taxonomy): Bacteria > Pseudomonadota > Alphaproteobacteria > Rhizobiales > Xanthobacteraceae > VAZQ01. Next base: position 20,244 of record DATNNX010000248.1, on the reverse strand, counting down.
CGACTCCTACGAGGTCGAGCGCCGCCAAGTCGGCGAGCGCAACGTCACGGCATCCGGCTTTGCGACGCAGGGACGGCGTCGGTGGCGCTCACTCTATCGGCCGGAGTTCCGCGAGCGAACGCCCGCCGGCGCGGCGCTGCGCGAAGAGCTGGCGCGCGTCGCCGATGTCGAGCAGCACAAGGCGACCGAAATGATCGGCGCCGAGCTCGGCTATCGCTATGTCGGCTCGCCGCTGATCGCCGCGGAGCCGGGCGAGGGCCCCGGGCACGAATTCATGAGATACGTTCCGACCACCTGGCCGGGCGCGCGACTGCCGCATGTATGGCTCGACGACGGCAGCGCGATGCAGGATCGCATCGGCTACGGCCACGGCTACACGCTGTTGCGCCTCGGCAGGACGAAGGCTGACACGACCGCCTTGCGGGAGGGGTTTGCCACCATCGGCGCGCCCCTGCAGGTCCTCGACATTGCCGATGAACGGCCGCGCGACGTCTACGGATATGATCTGCTGCTGTTGCGGCCGGACATGCATGTGGTCTGGCGCGGCAACGAGCTTCCGCACGAACCGACAAAATTGGCGGCGCTCGCCACGGGACATTGATTGCCGACGGCCGGCGGCCTCGTTCGAGAGGCTGCGCCAGGCTCGCAGCGACATCACGGTCACACCAACATCACGATCGATCCGGTGGTCTTACGCGATTCGATATCGGCATGGGCGCGCGGCGCCTCTTGCAAGGGGTAGGTCCTGCTGATCTCGATCTTGATTTTGCCGCTCGCGACCATGGCGAACAGGTCGTGCGCCGCGGACAAGAGCTCGGCGCGGGTGGCGGTGTAGTTCGAGACGCTCGGATGGGTGAGATAGATCGAGCCGAGCGCGCCGAGGCGGCGCGGTGGCATGGGATCGGGACCGCCGGACGCCTCGCCGAATGAAGCCATTAGCCCGCGGCGGCGCAGGCATCGCAGTGACCCCTCGAACGTCGCCTTCCCGACCGAATCGTACACCACGGGAACGCCTTCGCCGCCGGTGATCTCGCGCACGCGATCGGCAAAATCCTCGCGCGTATAGACGATAGGATGATCGCAACCGTGCGCGCGGGCGACCTCAGCTTTCTCGTCGCTGCTTACCGTGCCGATCACCATCGCGCCGAGGTGCTTCGCCCATTGGCATATGATGAGGCCGACCCCGCCGGCGGCGGCGTGGATCAGGATCGTATCGCCGCGCTGCACCTTGTACGTGTCGTGCAGCAGGCAGCGCGCGGTCATACCGCGGATCATCATCGAGGCGGCGGTGCGTTCATCAATGCCTGCGGGTAACGCGATGACGCGCCTCGCCGGGACGATGCGGAGTTCGGCGTAAGAGCCCTCCGGCATGCCGGCATAGGCGACGCGCTCGCCGACCGCCAAGCCGTTCACATCGGGCCCGATCGCGTCGATCACTCCGGCGCTTTCAAGCCCGATCGCAGAGGGGAGCGATTTCACCGCATGCACACCGCGTCGCATCAGCACGTCGCGATAATTCACGGCGACCGCGACATTGCGGATGCGCACCTCACGGGGCCCCGGGGCGCCGATCTCGACGTCCTCGAAGCGCAGCACCTCGGGGCCGCCGTGCTCATAGAAGCGAAAAGCCTTGCTCACGGCGTCTCGAGATCGAGTTGAAGCGCCTGCAACACGCGTGCGTTCATGTTGTAGGTGCCAACGAGCACGGTCAATTCCACGATCTGTCTGGCGTTGAAATGGCGATCGACTTCGGCGAAGACGGGGTCCGGCACCACGATCTCGCGGGTCATAATATCGGCATAGGCGAGAGCGGCGCGCTCGCTCGCGCTGAAGAATTTTGAGGCGCGCCAGTCCGCAAGCTCATCACACTCCTCGAGCGAAAGCCCATCGGCGACCGCCAAGGAGGGCACGTGCTGGCGCAGCACATATTGCGACTTGGTGACGTGGCCCATGCGGATGATCACGATCTCGCGCAACCGGCCGGGAAGCGTGGTCTTCCATCGCACCGTGTTGGAGTGATTGAACCAGCTCTCGGCGAGCGGCGGCGCGTTGAGCAGCATGCGATAGATGTTGATCAGCTTGCCGCGTCGCCCGGCGCGGAATCTTTCGATCATGTCGGCGAGTTCGGGATCGTCTTGCTCTTGGATCAGCGGTACGCGAGCCATCGGCCACCTAGTTGTTCGTCTGTCTTGTGGCCATGGGCTGGCCATGACGACGGCGAGTCGAAGTGTCACTCCATCTTGAAACCGGTTGCCTTCATGATGGGCATCCACCGCGCTAGCTCCTCGCCGATGAATTGGTGTGTCGCTTGGGGGCCGGAGTCGAGGATCGGCTCGAAGCCAGAGGCGATCAAGATGCGCTGAACGTCCGCGTCCGCCATCACGTTGCGCGTCGCCTCGGCGATCCGTTCGATGATCGGCTTGGCGACCCCGGCGGGAGCAAACAGCCCATTGAGATTGCCGGCGACCATACCCGGCAATCCCGCCTCGATCGCGGTTGGAATATCGGGCGCCGCCTTGATGCGCGCCGGCGCGTTGACCGCAAGGATGCGCACCTTCCCCGCGCGATGGAATTCGATAAGCGGCCCGCCCACGTTCGGCGTCATCATGGGAATATGGCCGCTGGCGAGGTCGGCGATGCCGGGCGCCGCGCCCTTGTACGGAATATGCACGATATCGGGCGCACCGATCAGCTGCTTGAACAATTCGCCTGCCAGATTGGTGAGTGTGCCGGCCCCGGCGGAGCCGTAGGAGAGTTTACCCGGGCTGGCCTTGGCATAGGCGATGAGCTCAGCGAGGTCGCGCGCGGGCACCGACGTGTGAACCACGATTGAAGTGGGTGTGTTGCAGAGAGTGTAGATGCCGGCAAAATCCTTGAGCGGGTCGTAGGGTGGATTGGGCATGATCGCGGGGATGAGCACCTGCGTGCTGGTGTTGCCGAACAGGAAGGTGTGACCGTCCGGTTGCGCGCGCGCCACCTCGGCCGCGCCGGTCACTCCGCCGCCGCCACCACGGTTCTCGGTCACCACGGTGCCGAGCACGGGTTTCATCTTCTCTGCCCACAGCCGGCCGACCACGTCGGTTGCCCCGCCTGGGGAGAACGGAATGACGAGCTTTATGACACGATCGGGATAGGCAAAGCCGCGCGGCGCCAGCGTCGCGGTCGCCAGCAGAGTCAAGCCGCCGCCCAGCACCACACGTCGATTCATGCATTTCCCTCGCCAGCGAAATTCTGATTCGTGTCGTGTCCTTCCAGTTGAGCTTCACCGGGAGAGGTACTCACGCGGTCGCCTCGATCATCGCGCGCAATTCCGCCGTCACCTCCGGCATGATGCCGAACCAGGCGTGGAACGCCGGCCGCGCCTGGTGCAGCAGCATGCCCAGCCCGTTCACCGTCTGATTGCCGCGCTTGCGTGCGGCGGCGAGCAGCGCCGTCTCGCGCGGAATATAGATGATGTCGGATACGAGCGCGCTCACAGGTAGAGAATCGAGGGCAAGATCCAAGGGCGGTTCACCGACCATGCCCTGGCTAGTGGCATTGATCAACATCGCTGCGTCTTCGAGGGCGACCTCACGTTCCTGCCAGTTCAGTGCCATGATCGAGCCGCCCAATTCCCTCGCCAGCGACTTGGCTCGTGCCAATGTGCGATTGACTAGGCGGATTTCGCTGGCGCCTGCATCGATCAAGCTGACGAGCACCGCCCGGGCACCGCCGCCCGCGCCAATCACGATGATGGGGCCTCGATCCGCGCGCCAGCTGGGCTGCGCCTCGCGCACACTTTCGATGTAGCCGAAAGCATCGTGGTTCTGTCCTTCGAGCGACCCATCCGCCGCAACCACCACGCAGTTCACCGCGCCGATGCGGCGCGCGAGCGGATCGATTTGATCGACGATCTCGAGCGCAGCCTCCTTATGCGGGATGGTCAGATTGCAGCCGGAAAAGCCGAGCGCCGGGAGCGCCCGCAGTGCCGCGCGCAGCTGTCCGGCGGTAATGGCCAGCGGCACGTAGACGCCGGAAAGGCCGTACTTGGCGAGCCAATAATTGTGCAGCTTCGGCGAGCGCGAATGCATCACCGGGTCGCCCATCACGCCGGCGAGCAGAAAACGGTCAGGACGGGTCATGGCTCATTCGCGACGATGCTGGGCTGATTGGAACGGAATAGTCCGATTATAGTGAGGGATCGAGAACCGACCGCGGTGGCGGACACGTTCGGTGCGCCCCTTTCCTATTCATTTGGATCGCGAAAAATAACCCCCGCTGAGGTCGGGGGTTATGCTTGCTGGTAAGAGGTCGAGCCTAAACCAGCTTGACGTTCTTCAGCGGCAGCTGGCGCACCGGCTTGCCGGTCGCGGCGTGGATGGCGTTGAGCACCGCGGGCGCCACCACGCTGATCGTCGGCTCGCCGACGCCGCCCCAGAAATCGTGGCTCGGCACGATGACCGTTTCCACCTTGGGCATTTCGGCAAGGCGCATGATCGGGTAGCTGTCGAAGTTCAAATCCACCATCCGCCCTTCCCTGACCCTGCACTCGCCGTAAAGCGTGGCGGTGAGTCCATAGGCCACGGAGCCCTCGACTTGCGCGGCGATCTGGTCCGGATTGACGGCATGGCCGCAATCGAGCGCCAGCACTATGCGGTGGACCTTGAGTTGGCCGCGGTCGCTGACCGAGACCTCGGCGACCGCGGCCGAGTAGCTGGCGTAACCCATGAACTGCGCGATGCCGCGATGGACGCCGGGAGGCAGCGGCTTGCCCCAGTCGCCCTTCTCTGCCGCGGCGTTGAGCACGGCGAGATGCTTGGGATGTTGACCCATGAGCGAGCGGCGGAACTCGAGCGGATCCTTGCCCGCCGCCCGCGCCACCTCGTCCATGAAGCATTCCACGTACACAGCGTTCTGGTTGGTGTTGACGCCGCGCCAAGGCCCGACCGGCACATGGGTGTTGCGCATGACATATTCGATCAGCAGGTTCGGCACGCTGTAGCCGAGCTGCGCATCGTCGGGTTCTTCCCATAGCCCTTGCAATTGGCGCCTGTCCTTGCCGTTGATGATGCCGGCCGGATTCAAGGTGGCGTTAATCGATTGGCCGCACACGCGCACGTGCAGCCCGATCAGGTTGCCGTCCGCATCGAGGCCGGCGGCGAGCCGGCACTGCGAGATCGGCCGGAAGAAGTCGTGCGCCTGGTCCTCCTCGCGGCTCCAGATCAGCTTGATCGGCACTCCCGGAAACTCCTTAGCGATCACCGCCGCCTGGCGGACATAATCCTGCACGGCGCCGCGTCGGCCAAAGCCGCCGCCAAGGTCGGTCCTATAGACGTCGCATTTGGCGAGGGTCACCCCGGAGGCCTCCGAGAGGGCGGCGAGCGACCCTTCCGCATTCTGGGTCGGCACCCACACCTCGGCTTTCTCCGGGGAGATGCGGGCCGTGGCATTCATCGGCTCCATCGTCGCGTGGGCGAGGAAGGGCGTGCTGTAGACCGCCTCGACCTTTTTGGCTGCGCTCCCGATCGCTTTGAGCGCGTCGCCGTTCCGGCGGTCGCCATTGGTGACGGTCGCGGTCAGTCCCTCCTTGAGCTGCTCGGCGATGGTCGCGCTCGATACGGATACGTTGGGACCCTCGTCCCAAACAATCGGCAGCGCCTCGAGCGCCGTTTTTGCCCGCCACCATGTATCGGCCACGACCGCCACCGCGGTGTCCTTCACCTTCACGACTTTCCGCACGCCGGGCCGGCCCGCAATCTTTGTTTCGTCGTAGCTCGCAACCTTCCCGCCGAACACCGGACAATCCTTGATCGCGGCGCACAGCATGCCCGGCAGCTTGACGTCGGTGCCGAAAATCTTGCTGCCGTCGAGCTTGTCGGCGGTATCGATCCGCTTCATCGGTTTGCCGGCGATCTTCCAGTCTCTCGGGTCTTTGAGCTTGATCGTTTTGGGGTCCGGCGCCTCGAGCTTGGCTGCGGCCGACGCGACCTTGCCATAGCTCAGCGAGCGAGCGGACGCGGCGTGCGTGATGACGCCGTCGGCGACCGTGAGTTCGCTAACGGGGACCTTCCACTCCTTGGCCGCCGCGTGCAGCAGCATCATGCGCGCAGCGGCGCCGCCGCGGCGGACATAATCCTGGGAGGTGCGGATACCGCGGCTGCCGCCGGTCGACATCTCGCCCCAGACCCGCTTGCGAGCCAAGTTTTGCCCCGGCGTGACCTGTTCCGCCTTGACTTTCTTCCAATCGCACTCGAGCTCTTCGGCGACGAGCTGGACGAGACCCGTGATCGTCCCCTGTCCCATCTCTGACCGCGCGACACGGATCACGCACGTGTCGTCGGGCTTGACGAAGACCCAGGCATTGACCTCGGCGCCGTCATTGGCGCCCTGGGCGAGGGCGGAATCGAAACCGGAGGGCAACCTGAATCCGAGCGCGAGCCCGCCGGTGGCGGAGGAGCCGACAATGAACGTACGGCGTGAAAGTTTTACGGCTGTGCCGCGGATCGTCTTTCTCACGACAGGCCTCCTTAGGTTCTGGACGTATCGTTCGCCGCCATGTGCACGGCAGCTCGGATGCGCTGATAGGTTCCACATCGACAGATGTTGGTCATGGCTTCGTCGATGTCTTTGTCCGTCGGCTTCGGAGTCCGCTTGAGCAATGCCGCGGCAGCCACGATCTGTCCCGACTGGCAATAGCCGCACTGGGGCACGTCAATCGCTGCCCAAGCCTTCTGCACTGGATGCGACCTCGTGGCCGAGAGGCCCTCGATGGTGACGATCCGGTCGCTCGCTTTCACGTCTCCGACGCGAATGGAGCAGGAGCGCTGCACCTCATCATTGATGTGCACGGAGCAGGCGCCGCATTGAGCGATGCCACAGCCATATTTCGTTCCGGTGAGGCCGACCTGCTCGCGGATCACCCACAAGAGCGGCGTATCTGGTTCCACCTCCACGTCACGAATGCTGCCATTGATATTGAGCTGTGCCATGAGCGTCCTCTTGCGAATGCCTCGCGACCCTCTCGTTCTTGCTTTACGGCGGCGCAGGACAATGAATCAAAGGATTGAAAGCACCTGCGGGCGTAACGCAGCATAGCCCTGCCGCGCCGCCTTGCCTACGTCTGTTGCTGAAGCTCGCCGCGCCAGGTCGGCCGACGCAGTGCAAAGCTCCCGTTGTGGCGGCCACCTGCCAGTCCTACATTGCACATGAATGAGGGCGGTGAAACGAGGCGCAGATGGACCGACGACGATCCGTATCGGATAAACCCGGCGAGCCGGAAGTTATTCCGCCGGGCGACATGCGCTCGCGAGGGGCGTCATTCGATGGCGCGCAGCGCATCTATGTGGCAAGGATCAGCCCCGTCGGCTTTGCCCTTATGGGGGTGATGATTGCGGTGCTGGCGGCGCTTTTTTTCCTGTTGTTGGTGGGGGCATTAGTCGTCCTGCTTCCGCTGGCAGGCCTGCTCCTGGCGATCATCATCGCCGTCGGTCTGTTCCGGATATTGATTTGGCGGCGGTTCTGAGCGCCAGGCTCGCGGGCATGCGGCCGGCAAATTAAAACGGGCTGGCAGTTTGCAGCGCCAGCCCGCCGAGCCGATCATGGACATTGAGCGTGAGAGCGATCGTCCGAGGGGACCCGGACGCCGCGATCAGAGCGCGTTCACTCCCGACTGTTTGAGGAGGTCGGCCATTTTGCTCCGGGCATAGAACATGCGGGTCTTCACGGTCGCTGCCGGCACACCGACGATCTGCGCGACTTCGTCAACCGATTTCTCGTGGTAGTACACGAGGTCGATGACTTCGCGATGGGCGGGCGAAAGCTGGCGCAGGCATTTCTGCACGATCGTGCTGCGATCTTTCTTGTGGACGACGGTCTCCGGATCGTCGGCGGTATCCTCGATCCTCGCGGCCATTTGGTCGTCCAAGTGCTCGTCTGTCCGGCGCCGCAGCGCCGAGAGCGCCTTGTAGCGGGCGATTGCGAGCAGCCAGGTCGAGACTTGGGATTTGGATTCGAAGGCCTCGGCCTGCCGCCAGACGTCGAGGAAGACCTCGCTCACGAGATCCTCGGCCAGCGACTGGTTTCCCGTCAGGCGGAGAATGAACCGGTACACCCGAACACTATGCCGGGCGTAGAGCACTTGCATGGCGCGCTTATCGCCGTCGGCGATGAGGCGGATAAGAGCCTCGTCCGACGTTCCTTGCGCAGGAGCCCCCAAGTGCGGCGACGCAATGTCGCGCAGCACATACTGATTTTGCATAACGATCCCCTGTTAGTCTGCCCTTAACCAATCTCACTAGCAGAGGGCTGTTGCTCCGATGTTACGTCAGGGGTGAAAAATGGTTTCGTCGCGGGGACGAATTGTTTCGTCGCCGGGTTAACGACGAAACAAAGGTAATGCCGTACCGGGAATTGTTTCATCCGGTGCGGCAATTTTGCCTCAGTCCAGTGGAGATGCCTCGCCGGTCGGGGAGAACAGGTACCCGCCACCGCGCACCGTGCGGATGACGGAAGGCCGGGCGGGGTCGGGCTCGATTTTCCGGCGGATGCGCATGATTCGCAGGTCGATGGCCCGGTCGAAGGCCTCCGCGTCACGGGCATTGGCCAATTCCAGCAGGCGATCGCGCGAGAGCACCCGCTTGGGATTGGCGGCGAAGACCTTCAACAGGCCGTATTCCGACGCCGTGAGCGGATGCTCGTTGCCCTCGTCATCGCGTAGCGCCCGGGCGTCGTGGTCGAGCCATTTCGTTCCAAACCGCACCCGCGGGCTCGCTGGCGTGCCCGGTGCACCGGCCGTGGGCCGAGCTTCTGGTTGAGCCGCGCCGCTCCGGCGCAGTACCGAGCGGATGCGGGCCAAGAGTTCGCGCAGTTCGCAGGGCTTGGCGACGTAGTCGTCGGCGCCGAGTTCGAGGCCGACCACGCGGTCGATCGCACTCGCGGTTGCCGTGAGCATGATGATCGGGACGCTGGTGCGCCGCTTGAGATCGCGGATGATCGAAAGGCCGTCCTCTTCCGGCATGTTGAGATCGAGCACGATGAGATCCGGCATCTGCTGCGCGATGGTTTTGCGCAGACTGGCGCCGCCGTCGCACAAGCTGACGCTGAAGCCGTGCATGCGCAGATAGTCGGCGACCATCTCGCGCGCCGGCTCTTCGTCGTCGACGACGATGATGTGCTGCGCTTGAGTCATGTCACGGGCAATATCATTTTGAACGTCGCGCCCTTTCCCGGACCGGCGCTGTCAACTGCGATCCGCCCACCATGCAGATCGACGATACGCTTAACGATCGATAGGCCGAGGCCGGTGGACGTTTCGCCCGCAGTAGGCTTCGCGGAAAGCCGTTGGAAACGGCCGAACAGTCGGGAAATGTCCTCCGGCGAAAGGCCTGCCCCCTGATCGCTAACCCGAACCAATATACCGCCGTTCTCCTGCCCAACCAACAGCTTGATGGCTCCGCCGATCGGACTGTATTTGACGGCGTTGCTTACGAGATTGTCGATCGCCTCCCGAATGCGGTCGGCATCGCACATGGCAGCATGATTGGGAGGCGCGGCGACCGTGATGGTCTGTTCCTTGCGCGCGGCGAGGGGCCGGTTCGCCTCAGCCACTTCCTGCACCAGGATGGAAATGTCGACTGGCTCGCGCCGGATGCTGATGTCAAGGGCGTCGGCCATCGCGTCAGCAACCAGATCGTCGACCATCCCGGTGAGCCGGTTGGCCGCGTCGCGGATATAGGCGATCTGCACTTTCACGTTGTCGTCGAGGGCGCCGGCTCCGGCGATCATCTCTTTCAATATTTCAGTCCGGCCAAGGATCACGCCGAGCGGGTTTTTCAAATCGTGCGCGACGGTGCTGAGAATTTCGCTCTTGAATGCATTCGCCTGTCGCAGCCGCGCCCACTGGGCGGTAAGCCGGCGATTGGCGTTCGTCAGCTCTTGCGTGCGCGCGGCAACGCGCTCCTCGAGCCGCGTGTTCGCCCGTTGCAGTTGCTCATACAGGATGACGTTGTCGAAGGCGATGGATAGTCGACTACAGAAGATCTCCACCAGCGTGCGATCGGTACCGGAGAGTTGACGCGGTGCCTCCAGTACGACCACGACTTCGCGGCCGCTCATGGTCCCGATGTAGAGGACCGATCGATGGGGCGAGAACTCGTGATGGCGGCGGGCGAACGCTTCCGCGACGAGCCGTCGCAGGTCGTGATCGAGGATTTGCGAGACATCGCTGCCAATGAAACGGCTGTAGCAACCCGACCCCGCGAGCACCGAAAATGTCTCGCGGGCGTTTTGGGCCTCACGCAAGACCAGGATTCCGGCGCATTCCACGTTCAGCAACGATCCAATCTGCGTGAGAACGCCTTCGGCGAGCCGCTGCATCGATTTGAAGTCGAACAACGTCGATGCCGCCTCGATGATGATTTCGAGCCCCCGGCGGGTTTCCACCATGCGCTGGAGCTGCTGGTAGCTGCGCAGCGCCGCAGTCAAAGACGTGAACAGCTTGTCGGCCGTCAGCTCGGTTTTAGCCTTGTAGTCGTTGATGTCGTAATCGACGATGACGCGCCGTTCCGGCGCCTGACCGGGTTGACCGGTGCGAAGGATGATACGCACGGTTTCGTTCTTGAGGTCTTTCCGAATGAATTCCACCAGGCCGAGTCCGGCGGTATCGGTGTCCATGATGACATCGAGCAGGACCACGGCGACGTCGGGATGGCGGCGCATCAACTCGCGACCCTCGGCCGCCGAATAGGCCGAGAGGATTTCAAGACCTTGTCCGTTGAGACGGTAATCGCTGAGCGCGAAACGTGTGCCGTCGTGCACGGCCGGCTCATCGTCGATGACCGCGACTTTCCAACGCGGACCTTGCTCGGCGGGCTTGTGGCCCGGATCCTCAATCAGTTGGACGATGTCATCCTCAGCCATCCGCTTCGTCCGTCATTGTGCGGCCTGCGCCGGCTGCGATTCGCCGGGCGCGACGCGGGGCAGTGTGATGCGAAACCGCGTGCCCCAACCCAGTCGCGATTCGAAAGCCAGTCGGCCGCCGAGCTGCTGGGTCACCAGATTGAAGATGATGTGAAGCCCAAGCCCGGTACCGCCCTCGCTACGGCGCGTGGTGAAGAAGGGGTCGAACGCGCGACGCTGGATCTCCTCAGTCATGCCGATTCCGTCGTCGGACACGAAGATATCCACGTCGTCGCGCACTTGCCGCGCCTCGACGATGACGGTCCCGGCGCGCCCGTCGGGAAAGGCATGAATGACGCTGTTGAGGAACAGATTCGTCAGTACCTGTCCATAGGACCCCGGATAGCTATCCATGCTGATGCCGGGCGGCACATCGACGGTCAGCGTGATCTGTGATTTCTTCAGCAGGGGACGCAAGCTAGCAACGATTTGGTCGGTCGATTCGCGCAGATCGAACGGCCGTCGGTCCGCGTGGCTGCGGTCAACTGCGACTTGCTTGAACGATTGCACAAGTTCGCCTGCGCGATGCAGGTTGGCGACGAGTTGAGTGGCGGCATCCCGCCCGCCCTCGAGGAATTCGTCGAGCCGCGAGCGCCGCAGCGGGCCTGAGTCGACTTCCTTCGCGAACTCATCGCACCTGCGCGCGAAGCTTGAGGCCACGGTGAGGCTGATGCCGATCGGATTATTCACCTCATGCGCCACGCCCGCCACGAGGCCACCGAGCGCCGCAAGCTTTTCCGCGGCAATTAGATTTTGCTGCGCCTCACGCAGGTCCTCGAGCGCCTTCTCGGCGCGATCCTTCGAGGCGCGCAGCTCGTTCTCGGCTTTGCGCTTGGCAATGGCGTTTTCGCGAAAGACCGCCACCGCGCGCGCCATCTCGCCGATTTCGTCGCGGGCCTGCGTTCCTTGAATGACCTGGTCGTATCTCTCCGATACCACGGCGTGCATGGCGGCCATGATTTCCTTCAGCGGTAATATGATGCTGCGGGCGATCAGAGCCCCAATAACGACGATCAGCGTCAGAAAGATGACCGCCACCAGCGCCACGTTCTGGTAGATATTGGCCAGAGTGTGATCGAAGCTTCCCTGCGCCTGCAGCTCGCGCAGGGTCATCTGCCCGGAGAGCTTGTTGATTACCGAGATCATGGCAGCCTGATTGTCGTCGATCGCGGTCTTCAGCAGGTTGGTCCTCATCGCGAATTGCTCGGCCAGTGTCTTCAATCCGTCGCCAAACGCGGCGGCACGCTGGGCCAGCGCGCTCAGGGCCGTGCGCTGCAGGTTATTTTCCGCGAGGTCGATCATCACCGGAATCGTCTGCTCGACGGTGGTGATGTTTTTGCGCGCCTCGTCGGCGGCGTCCGATGCCAGCGACAGGTAAAACGCATTGGCCGCGACGAGGCTCGCGGTGAACGCCTCGCGCGATTTTCCCAACGCGGGCAGCAGCAAGGCATCACGCGCGCCGATCGCTCCCTCGATGATCGCGTAAAGGCCTGCCATTTCCCGCGCCGGCTTGAGTACGTCGTTCTCGTAGGTGTGCGCGATTGTCGTCTGGAGCGCGCGGACCTCACCAAAGCCCTGAAGAAAGCGCTCGGTCACGGCGCGCAGCTCATCGGTAGATCCCGATAGAACCGGATCTACCGCGCCGCGGTTTCGCAGCGTGCTTAGAACTTCGCCGTGCAGTCCGAGAATCTCCGTCAGGACTTCTTGGCTCGGCTGGTTGATGTAACGATGGATGAGGTTTTGTAGGCGGCTCGCTTCACTTTCCAGCAATACCAGAAGTTTGTCGGATTCGCGCACCGTGCGCACGTCATCCCAGGCGCGGCTGAGAACGTTGGCGCCGTTCCAGATAAGCAATGCCAGAATCGAGGCAACCACGACGTTGAGCGCGGCGATCAACAACAGGCGCCACCTGATCGGCAGCACCCGCACGACGCTCTGCGTCTCCTGGTCAAGACTTCGCCGCGCCCGCGCATGTCGTGCCGCGGAGTCTTGCTCCTTGAGCGCAACCAAGTCGACGGTCATTGAACGTTACGAATGCGCTCGATCAATTGGCGCAAGTCCGGATCGGTGACCGTCTCCGCATAGATCGTGTTCATTGCCTGCTCGAACGGCGTGCGGTCGAAATCGGTGATGATCGTGTTTCCTGCTGCCCGCGCCTGCTCGCGCGATCGCTCCTCCAACCCGGTCCACAGCCCGCGCATGTATGTGCTGGACTTGCGCGCCGCATCCCGAAAGATGGCCCGGTCTTCCACCGACAGGCTTTCCCACGCGCGCGGCGACATAACAAGCAGCTCGGGTCCCATCGTATGCTGCGTCAGGGTATAGTAGGGGGCGAGCTTATAGTGGTTGGTCGTGACATAGGAGGGCCAGTTGTTTTCGGCGCCGTCGATCAATCTGGTGGAGAGCCCGGTCGATACCTGCCCGTAAGGCAGCTCGATCGGTTGCGCGCCGAGCGCCTTGATCATCGCGACCATAAGCTCGGATTGCTGTACCCGAATTCGCAAGCCCTTCATGTCGGCGAGCGTGCGGATCGGCCGCACGCTGTTGTAGATCGACCGCGATCCTGAATCGTAGAAAGTCAAGCCGACAAAACCGTGGCGCTGCGAGCCGGCCAGGATCTCGTCCCCGATCGATTGATCGAGCACCTTGTGAAGATGCTCGAACGAGCGGAACAGAAACGGCAGCGCGAGTACGTTCGCAGCCGGAATCAAGGACCCGATCGGTGCGACATTGGTGCGATTGAGATCGATGGCGCCAACCCGCGTCTGTTCGATCGTCTCTTTCTCTTCGCCGAGTTGGCGCGAATGGAACACGCGAATGCGGTGGCGGCCGCCAGTGCCCTCCTCGACGAGTCGTGCCATGAACATGAGCGCTTGAACGGTGGGATAATCTTCTGATTGGGTGTCGGCAACGCGAAACTCGCGCGCGTCGGCGAAAGAAATAGCCGCTGATACGGCCATGCAGAGCGCCGCCGCTTTCCAGAAATTCATGCGTAAAATGAAGGACATGACCCGTGCCCGTTGGTGCGCGCCGACGGCAACCGAGAGTACCGGTTTCGGCCGAAGTCAGTCAATCGAGGCGGGACGCCGGTGATGACGGGAGCGGAGCATCCCGGAACAAACGGCGTTGAGGAGATCGAGAAAACCCCGTCAAGATGGCGTGCGGTAAAGGCGGCGCCCGCCCTCGAGCAGCAAGCGCTCCGCAGCAATCTCGCGGGCCGGATCTGGGCGCCAACTGGGCAATGATCGGGAGGAACCGATGGACGAAAATTATGCACGCTTTTCGCGCCTCCAAATCGATCGTCCACACGCACGGGTGCTCCGCGTGATCATGAACAGGCCGGAGAAGCTCAATGCCGTCGACGGCGAGATGCACCGCGAGCTGACTGAAATTTGGCGCGCCATCGATGCCGATCCGAACGTGAATGCGGTTGTGCTGACCGGCGCCGGCAAAGCGTTTTCGGCCGGCGGCGATCTCGATTTGCTAGACGACATGATTGCGGATTTCGACACCCGCATCCGCGTCTGGAAGGAGGCACGCGACATGGTCTACAACCTGGTCAACTGCAACAAGCCGGTCGTCTCAGCGATCAACGGCGTGGCGGTGGGTGCAGGGCTAGCATTGGCTGTGCTCGCCGACATTTCGATTGCCGGCGCATCGGCGCGTCTCATCGATGGCCATGCCAAGCTCGGCGTCGCCGCCGGCGATCATGCAGCAATCATCTGGCCGCTCCTGTGCGGCATGGCCAAGGCCAAGTATCATCTGCTGTTGTGCGAGACGCTCACCGGTGCGCAAGCCGAGCGTATCGGCCTCGTGTCTCTCGCGGTGCCCGACGATGAGCTGCAGGACCGGGCAATGGAGATTGCCGTGCGCCTGGCTGAGGGCGCACCCAACGCAATCGCCTGGACCAAGTACGCGTTGAACAATTGGCTGCGCGCAGCTGGACCGATCTTCGATGCTTCCCTCGGCATGGAATTCCTGGGCTTCAGCGGACGCGAAGCGCCGGAAGGCGCGGCGGCATTGCGCGAAAAGCGCGTGCCGAGATTTCCGCAGAGTCAAACGTAGAGCGCGAGCCGCCGAACGGTCGAGAGCGGTCAGCAGTGTCTCGCCGCCGCATCGGCCCCCAACAGTCAATGCATGACGGTTCCGCCATCCACTGCGATTGTTTGTCCGGTGACGAGCTGGCTCGAATCGGAAACCAACCAGTGAACAGCACCGAGCAGATCCGACGGTTTAAGGTTTCGCGCGATTGCCTGGCCCGCCTTGATGGTCTCGAGCGCCTTGTCCGCCTTGTCCGCGAAGAATTCGCGCGCCCCCTCAGTCAAGACTGCGCTCGGCGCGAGAGCATTGACGCGGATGTTGTCGCGGCCGAGTTCGCGGGCGAGCCCGCGCGTGAGCCCGATGACAGCAGCCTTGGACGTCGTGTAGTGCAGGCCATATGGCATCCCGTACGTGGCCGCCAGCGAGGCCACATTGACGATGCTGCCGCCGCCGGCCTGTCGCATGGCCGGGACGACCGCCTTGCAGCAGTTCCAGATCCCTTTGACGTTGACAGCCATTGCGGCATCCCACTCGGTCTCGGCGATCGTATCGAACCGGCCGCCCTTGAGGCCGCCGAAAAGCGCCGCGTTGTTGATGAGCGCGTCGATGTGTCCGAACGCGTCAAGCGCCGTGCGCGCCATGTCCATTGCCGATGCCGCGTTCGCCACGTCAACCTTGGCGCTGACCGCCATACCGTTTCCTGCTTGCACGAGCTTGAGCGTCTGCGCGCAATCGTTGATATCCGCGATCACCACCCGCGCCCCGAGGCCTGCGAGATATCGCGCATATTCCTGTCCGATGCCGCGCGCGGCTCCCGTGATGACGATGACTTTTCCCTCGATCTCCATTCTGGCCCCGCCTGTTAATGCATCGGCTTCATGCCGAGCTCGTGGGCAATCGCCGCAACTTTGTCGCGCTGCTCCTCGGTTGCTCGCGCGAACTCGGTGGGCCCGCCGATGTTGAGCATTTGTCCCGTGGCGGCGAGGCGCTCCCCAATCATCGGGTCGGCAGCAACGACCGAGCGAATATCGGCGGCGATGCGCTCGCGAAGCTCGTTCGGCATGCCGAGGGGTCCGAACAAGCCGACGAGGCCATCGAAGGTAAGCTCGCCGTAACCCGCCTCTTTGACCGTGGGGACGTCGGGAGCGGCGGGCGCGCGAATGCTGTTGGTGACCGCCAGCAGCTTGATGTTTCCGGTCTGAAGCTGCGGGCGCACGATCGCCAGTGCCGCCATATACATGTGCACGCGTCCCTCGGCGAGATCGTTGGCCGCCTCGACCGGGTTGCGATAGGGCACCTTGGTCATGGCGACGCCGTTGCGCTGCAAAAATCCGGCAAACAGAAAGATGAAGTCGAGCGCGCCAGTGACTCCCGCCCAGTTGAGCTTTCCCGGTTGTGCTCGCACCAGCTTCACCAGCTGCTCGAGCGATCCGGCTTCGAGGGAAGTGGGTACCGCGATGGTGATGAGGGTGTTGGAAACCCTTGCGATGGGCAGGAGATCGCGTGGCTTGTAGGGCAGGTTATCGTGCAGATAAGGATGGGCGGTGAATGAGGAGGTGGGAGTCACCAGCAACAAGTGATCGTCATGGGCGCTGGCGAAGGCACCGATCGCAACGATCCCATCACCTCCCGGGCGATTTTCTACCACCACTGGCTGGCCCCAGCGTGCGCTGAGCCGATCTGCGAGCAGCCGCGCGCCGATGTCCACTCCCGATCCCGGGCCGAGCGGCAGCAGAAATTTCACCGGGCGCTGCGGCCAGCTCTGGGCAAGGGCCGCCGGAGCCGAGAGCAGGAGCGGCGCGAGCAGGCCTAAAGCGAGCAGCGAGCGCCGACCCTTGCGCACGGGCCCGCGCGATCTCACGGGCGGGAACAGACGCGACATTCGCGCATTTCCTCTCGATAGGCAGCAGGACCACCCACGGTACGCGTCGCGATTGTGCACCGAGCCCAAATGACGTGGTACCGTTGCTACTCCCGACGGCCCGCGACATTTTGCAGCTCATTGTGGCCCGGCGAAACGGGAAGGGAGTCGGGCATGCCGGCAATCTTAATTAGCGATCCATTGGACGGCCTTCCCGCGCGAGCACCTTGTCCACCATCTCCCCGGCAAGCCCGAGATAGGCCGCCGGATCGCACATCTTCTCGAGTTGGGCGCGGGTGAGGTGGCGCGAGACGTCGCCGTCGCGCGCCAACACTTCCACTAACGGTTCGCCGCTGGCCGCGACCTTGCGGCAGATGTCGTAGACTAGGTCGTGCGCCCTCTGGCGCCCGAGATAGGGTCCGAGCCCCATCATGACGGCTTCGGAGACGATCGTGCCGCGGGTGAGATCGAGATTGGCCCGCATCCGATCGGCATCGACCTCAAGTCCAAACAGCATGAGCCTGGTCTGGGCGAGCGCGCCCGAGGCGAGCAGAAAGATTTCAGGCAGCGCGATCCATTCGATCTGCCAGGGGCCGGTCGAGCGCTCGTGATCGGCGACGGCGGCTTCGAGCAGGGCAGCGACCTGCTGGCGTACCAGCGCGGTGGTCGCGTGGATATAAAGGCACGAGATCGGATTGCGTTTCTGCGGCATCGTACTCGATGACCCGCGGCCCTCATGGAAAGGCTCGTAGACTTCCGCTACCTCGGTCTGCATGAGCAGCTTCACGTCCATGGAAACCTTTCCAAGCGTGCCGGTGAGAAGGCCGAGAAAGCAAGCGACTTCGCCGATGCGGTCGCGCACGGTGTGCCAGGCGATGTCCGGCTGGCCGAGCCCGAGTTCCCGCATCAGCTCCGCTTGCAGCTTGAGCCCATCGCCGCCGAGCGAGGCCAGCGTTCCGACAGCTCCGCCGAATTCGCCGACCAGAACGCGCGGTCGCAGTTGCGCGAGCCGCTCACGGTGTCGCTGCATGGCGGCAAGCAATGCCGCCGTCTTGAATCCGAATGTGAGCGGTACGGCCTGTTGGAGATTGCTGCGGCCGGCCATCGGAGTGTCGCGGTAACGGCGGGACAGGTCGGCGAGCGCGCCGGCGATCGCGTCGATCTCTTTTTCGACCAGTTGGAGCGCGGCTCGCACTTGCAGGATCGCTGCGGTGTCGGTGATGTCCTGCGTGGTGGCGCCCCAGTGGCACCATTCGCCGAGGCCATCGGCGCATAGATCGACGATTTGCTGCACGATGCCGAGAATCGGGTAACCGATCCGCTCGGTTTGCTTCTTTAGGCGCGCAAAGTCGATGTTCTCGATGCGGCACTGACGCACGATCTCGCGCGCGGCGTGCTCGGGGATGATGCGCAGGCGTGCCTGCGCCCGGGCGAGGGCTGCCTCGATTTCGAGACAATAAGCAGTCCTTGCTTCATCGGAAAAAATCTGCCGCATCTGCGGCGTGCTGAAGATATCGCAGAAGATCGCGGAATCGAGCGCCGTCGCGGCCATCTTTCTCTCCGATCGCGTTCGATCTGTTAGAGCGCGAGCGTTATCGTCAAGCGACCTTGCGCCCGCCGGCAAGCGCGTCGAGATGCGCGAGCACCTCTTCGATATGCATAACGTCGGCATATTTGTGGTGCAGATCGAACAAATTGACCTTGTGGTTGATGACCGCGCGGTCGTAGGTGCATTCCTCCACCACAACGTTATGGAACCCGTAGGAATAAGCGTCCACGGTGGAGGCGCGCACGCAGCCGGATGTGCTTTCGCCGCAAATGATCAGACTGTCGATGCGTTTTTGCTGAAGATGCGCGATCAAGGGCGTGCCGAAGAACGCCGAGGCACGCTCTTTGCAGATGACGAGTTCGCCCGGCGCCGGGGCAAGCTCCGCCTTGATGGCGTAGGTATCGTCGGTCTCGCGGCCGATGTGGCGGTTGGTCGAATGCACGCCGGCGGTGTCAACATGGCGGGTCGTATAGATGATCGGCACGCCGGCCCTGCGCGCCGCCCTGAACAATGCCTGGGTCGGTGGAAGCGCCCTCCACGCATGTTCGCCGCAGGAGCCGGAAAATTCCCGATCGACCTCCTTCACCGGACGATCGCCGCCACGATACGCCTTGTTGTAAAGATCGATGGCAAGCACCGCAGGATTGTCCCCCACATAGAGCTTGCGGCGATAGGCCTGGTAGACCTGGATCGTGTCCTCGTCGATGAGGTCCTTCCAGCAATGGTCTTCGAAATCGCGCGCCATGATGTGCTCCTATTGAGCGGGGAATAACGAGTAGCGAATGGCCCCTATCATCCGTCGCCATTCACCGTTCGCGCTAATTATTACTCCATCCGCACGTTCCTGGCGAAATCATAATCGGCGGAATGGTCGCATTCGTAAATTTGCACGCGGCGCGAGCGGTCATAGCTCGGGTCGAGCACGCGCTCGAGGAATGCGCGCTGCAGTGCCCAGGCGGCTTCGGCCTGCTCACGGCGATACCGGCCGGGCATGGTATCGTTGAGCCAGCCGTGCGGAGCGCCGGGATAGACTTTAATCGTATAGCTCTTGTCGTGATGATCGAGACAGTCGCGCAAGCGGCGCACGTCCTTGAGCGAGATCACGTGGTCGGCTTCGCCGAACATGCCGAGAACCGGACATTCCACCGCAGCAATGATCTCCTCGAGCGGCTTGGGATAACGCGGGCTGATCTGCCATTCGCGCGCTGAGGCCGCTCCATACCAGATGAGCGCCGCTGCAATCGGCCGCTGCGCCGCCAGCACCAGTGGATGGCGTCCGGTCTGGCAGACGCCGGTCACCGCGATCCTTGCCGGGTCAACTCGCGGCACCGCGATGAGGTGGGCCATCGCGGCCTCGAGAAACGCCACGGCTTCGGAGTCGCTGATGTCGTAGCCGACCTCGCCGCGATGGAGTGCCGCCTGGTCCGGATGCTTGTGAAAGAAATCCGGGGCAATGCACACGTATCCATCCCGGGCATAGCGCTCCGTCAGATTCCGCGTGTGCTGCACCAGGCCGTAGCGTTCGTGCATGAGCACGATGGCGGGGACGCGGCTATCCGTTTCCGGAACGGCGAGAAAGGCAGGGAGTTCCCCTGCGCAGCGCACTGTTTTGGTGACGATATCGGACATGAGTCTCGGAGCACTGGACTGGCAGGTCGGCATCAGGCGACCTAAAGGACGATGCTCGGATTGCGCAGGTTGCGATCGCAGTCGATCAGGTTGACCTGGCGCACCTGGATCTCCCAGTGCCGATCGTCCCTCTGCGCGAAGCGGTGGCCGCACCAGCCCGAGAGAAATCGCGTGCCGTCGACGCGGAACTCGCTGATCAGGAAATTCGAGCGCACCATGCGGACAGTGC
>DATNNX010000247.1:0-6659 GCA_035601615.1 Xanthobacteraceae bacterium | reverse complement strand
ATCGTGGTGTCGACTCCGGCGGGGATTCGGCCGACACAGCAGGCGACGAGCACCATCCCGATCGTCATGGGTTACTCGACCGATCCGATCGGCAGTGGATTCGTGACCAGCCTGGCTCGTCCGGGCGGCAACGTGACCGGGCTCGCCAGCTCCCTCGACGACATCGTTCCCAAGCAAATCGAGCTGCTGGCGAGCGCGGTGCCCGGCCTGTCGCGGGTCGGTCTGCTGGTCAATCCAGGCAACCCGAATACACCTCCGGTCCTCAAGAGCGCGCAGGTCTCGGCCAGGCAGGCCGGTTTTGTCTTGGTGGCGGTCGAAGCGCAGACGCCAAGCGAGCTGGAGGCTGCGCTCGTCACCTTGAGCAAAGAGCGCGTGGGCGCTGTGATCGTGATTGCCGACGCATTCTTCAACTCGCAGCGCCGGCAGCTGGTCGAGCTGGCACTACAGGCCCGGCTGCCCACGATGTTCGGCCAGCGCGAATACGCGCAAGAGGGCGGACTGATGAGCTATGGCGAAAGTCTGTTCGAGTTCTACCGGCGCGCCGCCAGCTACGTCGACAAGATTTTCAAGGGCGCCAAGCCCGCCGACCTGCCGATTGAGCAGCCGACGCTGTTCAAGCTGGTCATCAATCGCAAGACAGCCGACGCGCTCGGGGTGACGATCCCGTCGCAGCTGTACATCTTCGCCGACGAGGTTATCGAATGAAACGCCGTGAGTTCATCACGCTTGTCGCAGGCGCGGCAGCCGCGTGGCCGCTCGCGGCGCGGGCGCAGCAATCAACTGTGCCGGTTATTGGGTTTCTAAGCAGTCTGTCCCACAGCGATCTCGGCCTCGTCATCCCCGGATTTCACCAAGGCCTCAATGAAACGGGATTTGTGGAAGGCCGCACTGTCGCGATCGAATACCGCTGGGCAGAGGGCGATTACCACCGCTTGCCAAGCTTGTCCGCCGATCTGGTCAACCGAAAAGTCGCGGTACTCGCGGCGATCAGCGGCACGCCTGCGGCACTAGCGGCGAAAGCGGCGACAACAACTATTCCGATCGTGTTCGCGATTGGCGGCGACCCGATCGCACCCGGATTGGTCACGAGCCTAAGCCGCCCAGGCGGTAATGTGACCGGGGTGAGTTTTTACAGTTCACCGGTAGTGACCAATCCGAAGCCAAGAGCTAGGAGATGCGATCAGCGCGCGGATCGTGACGCTCCACGTGCTCATTTCCGCGAAAAATATCCCACGCTATCAGGTCTTCCTCGCGGGCGTGCTGGCGTGCCGCCTCCAGAGATTGGAAGCCTCCATGGGAAAGCCCGGTAGCTAAGTCGATTAAATGATACTCGGATCGGATCCCCATCGCCCCGGGTTTCCCAACCGGGAGTGAATCCCCGGAGCAGTTGGCCACAACAACCCCGAGGATCACCGAACCGGCTCCCCGTGCTCGAGAAGCCAATTCAACGGATACCGCTAGAACACCACGCGAGTGTAGGCTAACCCCCACGGCTCCGGTGGCGATGCCCGTTATCAACAGCCCCGTATGTCGGATACCCCACACATCGCTCGGCTTCGGAAGGTTCGAATGCCCCAAGGTGAGAGACGCCGACATGCCAACGGAGTCGACAATAAAGGCCTCACCGGCGCGCGGCGTGGTACGTCGATTGCATTCTCAAGGGCGAGAAGCCCAGCGATTTGCCGATCCAGCAGCCGAGCTAGCTCAAGCTGGTGATCAACCTCACGACCGCCAAGGCGCTCGCACTCGCGTGCCCAACTCGCCCGCCGCTGACAAGTCACCAGCGGTGATCGCGAACGATGCCGCTGGCCGCGCGGCTGAGCCGCCACCGACCAGCACATCGCATCAGTACGGGTGGCGATCCTGCTTGTTCTCCCAGGCGCGGTAGGCCCGCAGGCCAACCTCCCGTTCGAAGTTCGGCGTGACCTTGATGCCTCGCCGCTTCTCCCACGGCAGCGCAAAGTCTTCGTACTGGAAGGCGTCGGAAAAACCAATGTGACTCGTATCCTCCAGGCTGCAACCAAAATAGAGTTGATCGATGCGCGACCAGTAGATCGCGCTCATGCACATCGGGCAGGGCGCGCCGTTGATGTAGATCTCGCATCCCTTGAGCATGCGTGCGCGCTGCGGCACCAGATCGGGAGAGCCGGGCGGCCGCGCAATCATCTCGAGGATGGTGCCCGCGTGATAATCGCTGCCGAGCAGCGCCTTCGGATTGAGCCGGCTTGACGCATCGATGATCGCCGTGATCTCGGCGTGGAATACTGGGCATCCGGTAAGCAGGACGCGGTTCTGCCCGCGCCCGATGATTTCTCCGTCCTTGACGATCACTGCGCCGAACGGTCCGCCCCAGCCCTTCTCGACCGACTCGGTTGCCAGCCGCGTTGCTTCTTCCATGAATTTACGATCCATCGCGATTATCCTTGCTTGCGTCGCGCTATACCGGCGCGACCGTCGCACGAGGTTGCGACGGCGAGCAAGCTTGCTTGGCGCCGCCCGCGAGCGATTGCGACAGCACGTGCGGTGCTATTCGAGACTGCCGGCAAAATCGTGGAAGAGATGGTCGGGGTCGTAGCGCTCACGCAAGGTTCAAGATGTCCGCTCCGGACCGGCGTCTACAGCAGCTTTCAGCAACAGGGCGGCTCGGTTTCGAAATGGCGCTTGATGACGCGGTCGAGCTCGCGGATCGCGGCGGCGAATGCGGCGTTCTGCGCCATCGACGACCGCAGTCGCGCGAGCATGTCCTGGCGCAGTGCCGGATAATCGATGCCGAGCACGCGGCCCTCGCGTACGATGGGGCGCCCGGCCACGATCAGCTCGTGGATATGGCGCGCGGTGGTGCGTGCGAACAGCAAATCGAGCGGATCCAGGTCGGGATGCAGGCGATCGTCGTCGACCGCGTTCCAGTCGAGCAGCAGGATGTCCGCGGGTTGTCCGGCCGCGAGCTCGCCGCCCTCATCCTTGTTCAGAACCGACCGGCGGCCATTGCGGAACGCCATCGCCAAAATGTCCGCGCGCTTGACGTCGATGCGAAAGCCGATGCCGCCGTGGAGCAGATGCGCGAGGCGCATGTCGCGCAAGCCATCGTCGTCCTCATCGAGCGCAAGACCGTCGAGCCCCAGCGCGACGCGGCAGCCGCGGCGTACCATCTCGGCGAGCGGGGCAATGCCCGAGCGCAGGCCGAGGTTCGAGGCGGTGCTGACCGAGATGGTCGCCCCGCGCTCGCCGATCAGCTCGAGCTCGTCGGGCCGCGCCCACGTGCAGTGGGCGAGGGTGAGGCGCGGACTCAGGAGCCCGATGCGGTCGAGGTAGCGCACGATGCCGTCGGGAAATTCCGCATCCGCCCAGCCGCGCTGATAGCGGGTCTCGAGCAGGTGCATGTGCACGCGCCGGCCGGTGCGCGCCGACGCTTCGGCGACAGCCTCGAGCAGGGCGGTCGTGCACCACTGCACCGCATTGGGTCCGTATTGCACGTCGAATACCGGGCTTGCCGCAGCTGCCGCCACGGCATCGACCAGAGCGATCATTTCCTTCACCGGAAGCGGCGCGCGCACGACCTTCCGCGCGATCTCCTCGCGTGCCGCCGCGGGCAGCGCGGCGAGAATCGGTTCCGAGGGCCCGTATACGAGCGGATTGCGGTCGCGCATTCCGAGGGCGAAGCCGACGCGGACGCCGACGTCGCCCGCGGCGCGCGCCACCTCCTTTGCTTCCGTCGGCAGATCGGTGAATCCCTGCACGCGCGTGTAGTGCACCATCACCACGCCGGCGCCGCCGAGGGCGCTGCGCGCCAGCGACACCGCGGCGGCGAGATAAGGATCGATCGAGGGCACCAGCGCCAAATAGTGCAGCCAGGTCTCCAGCGGCTTGCCGGAGGC
This sequence comes from Xanthobacteraceae bacterium, assembly GCA_035601615.1. Lineage (GTDB taxonomy): Bacteria > Pseudomonadota > Alphaproteobacteria > Rhizobiales > Xanthobacteraceae > VAZQ01. Next base: position 2,784 of record DATNNX010000247.1, on the reverse strand, counting down.
TCCGAGCGAGCTTGAGCGCACCGTTCGGGCATGGTCGTGGGCATTGGCGAGCGGCGGCATCGCCAGCAACGGCTGCGCCGCGCCCGGCCGCGCCGCTTCGATCGCGGCGATGCTCGCATCGCCGATACGGATCATCCGCGCGGCCGCGGCCGGCTTATCCGCCGCGGTGATCACATGAGCGCAGTTGAGCTCGCGCATCGCTTGAACCCTTGCGGTCGTCAACCATCGTGGCTCCGCCTTAGTCTGTCATTCGGTCTTCGACAGGAGAGCCCGACATCGCGCGCGGCGCCGAGCGGCCTTTGATCAAAAACGAGGCAGTGGCTGCCGAGCATGCGACAAATCATTGGATTGCCGTTATCATTGTGAGCCTCGCCGAGCATATAGCGGCCTTGTGGCCCAAAGCGAGCCCAAGCATCTCTTGGCGTGGACTTTGCTTGAGATCGCATGCAACACTTCCACCCAACGGAGGGTAAACCGATGACGAGATTTCGCCGGACAGCCACGCTGCTCGCAATTTTGGGGCTGACAGCCGCGGGCGCCTATCCGGCCTCCAGCGAGGGGCCCACATCGATCAAATTCACGCTCGATTTCAAGCTTCAGGGTATCCACGCCTGGTATTACCTCGCGCAACAGAAGGGCTACTTCAACGCCGAAGGCCTCAACGTCGTCTTCGATCAGGGTGAAGGCTCTGCCGTCACCATCACCAGGATCATGTCGGGCGCCTACGATGCCGGCTTTGGCGACATCAATGCAATTATCCAGCAGGCCGCGAACAAGCCGGGCGAACAGCCGGTGATGGTCTATCAAATCTACAATCGGCCGCCGTTCGTGCTGGTCACAAAAGCCGACGGGCCGATCAAGACGTTGAAGGACGTGGAAGGCAAAAAGCTCGGCGCCCCGGCCGGCAGCGCCACCCTGAAGCTGTTCCCGCAGCTCGCCAGGATCAACGGCGTCGACACCTCCAAAATCTCCTACTTGAACATGGCACCGACGCTTCAGGAGCAGATGCTGGTGCAGGACCAGATCCAAGGCACGCTCGCCTTCAACGTCACCAGCTACATCAATTTGCTGCAGCAGAAGCAGGACCCCGATAAGGATTATCGTTGGTTCCACTTCGGAGAATATGGGCTCGATCTCTACTCCAACGGCATCATGGTTTCGCAAAAGCTGCTGAAGGAAAACCCGAAGGCCGTCGCGGGCCTCGTGCGCGTGATCAACCGCGCGATCAAGGAGGTGATCGCCGACCCCGACGCAGGCATTGCGGCGCTGATGAAGGTCGAGCCGCTGCTCAACGCGGAGCTGGAGAAGAAGCGCATCACCTACGCGCTCGTGAACCTGATGAACGCCCCGGAGGCGTCCGAGATCGGCATCGGTGACCTCAAGGATGATCGCCTGACGCGCTCGATCTCGGTGATTGCGGAGGCGTATGAGCTCAAAACCCGGCCGGAGCCGGGCGAGGTGTTCAACAGGTCGTTCCTGCCGCCCAAAGCCGAACGCACAGTCTTAATCAAAACGAATTGAGCCGGCGCGCTGCGCCGGCCGGCTGCGCCTGGCGCCGGCGGTCAATCCGTCGTTGATCCGCGCTCCCGCATGTAGGATCGTGCGCTCGACGGTCACTTCGAATGAAGGCGTTTTCCGTGCAGAAAGACCTCGCGCGCGATTTCGTCGGCTATGGCCGCAACCCTCCCGATCCGAAATGGCCGGGCAACGCCCGGATCGCCGTCAACGTGGTCGCGAACTTCGAAGAGGGCGCCGAGATAAACGTTCTCGACGGCGACGCTTATTCGGAAACGACGCTGACCGACGCAGGCGGCGCCGATCAGGGCATGAAGGCGCGCGATTTGGCCGCGGAATCCATGTTCGAATATGGCGGGCGGGCCGGATTTTGGCGTCTCTACAATATGTTTCGGCGCCGCAATCTGCCGCTCACGATCTATGGCTGCGCGCTTTCGCTCGAGCGCAACCCGGAAGCCGCCGCGGCCATCCGCGAGGCCGGCTGGGATGTGTGTTCGCACGGCTATCGTTTCACCAAGCACTATGAGCTCTCGCAGGCACAAGAGCGCGAGGAGATCCGCAAAGGCGTTGCTTCCATCACTGCGACGGTGGGGACGCGCCCATTCGGCTGGTATTGCCGCTATTCACCAAGCGTGAACACCCGCCGCCTTCTCGCGGAGGAAGGCGGGTTTCTCTACGACAGCAACTCCTATGCGGACGATCTGCCCTATTGGGTGAACGTCGGCGGCAAACCGCACCTCGTCGTGCCGCACACATTCAGCCACAACGACAACCGGTTCGCGCGCGGCTGGCTCGGCACGGCAGGCGACTTCTTCACCTATCTCAAGGATGCCTTTGATGTGCTCCGTCGCGAAGGCGAAACGCATCCTAAATTCATGACGATCAGTCTGCACAACAGGCTGTCCGGGCATCCCGCGCGCTCGCAAGGCATCGAGCGCTTCATCGACTACGCGGCCGGGATCGAAGGCGTGTGGTTTTGCAGCCGTCTCGACGTGGCCAAGCACTGGCGCGAGCATCACAAGCCGGTTGCGATGTGAGCAAAGCGACAGGGGACACGGCAATTCAATGGGCTTAGATGGTAATGTCTAACGCATGTCCAATAGGAAGCCGTTACAGCGCGTTTCAGGGGGTGGGGCTACCCCAGTGAGGGTCGGGGCCGGAAAACGCACAGGCGGGCCGTTTCCGGGCGATTTCCAACGCCCGGCGGGGCCGACCCCGCGCGCTCCCGGTTACACGCGCCCCACACCTATGCTCTATCTATAGAGCCAT
>DATNNX010000246.1:0-7067 GCA_035601615.1 Xanthobacteraceae bacterium | reverse complement strand
CGAGGGGCATCGGTCACGGTGCTGCCAATACCGCTACGACTCAAACTTATTGATTTTGCTCAGCAGGCCAACTGCAGCCTCCCGGGCTCGAATCCCCCCGTGCTAATCCTGCTGCCGCGCGTTTTCGCACAACCAAGACCCTCAGCAGACATAGGCCAAATTGAAATCCCGTAGCGCAGCAGCGCCGTGCCATCCTTTGTCCGGAGCACGGGAGGTACTGACAGTGAAGCGGCGCGAGTTCATCACGCTGCTCAGCGGTGCGGCTGCGGCATGGCCGCTCTGGGCGCGCGGGCAGCAGCCAGCGATGCCGGTTGTCGGATTTCTGAGCGATCAATCCCCCGACGACTACGCGCCGTTTCCGGAGGCGTTTCGGCGAGGCTTGAGCGAAACAGGGCAGCGCAGTTGCGGCCCTGCGTTTTCGGGGATCAGCCTAGCCGCCGCTAACGCTCTTCTTTCTTTTCCTTCGATGAGGCAAATCCAACCCCCGCGCCCACGATCGCGCCGATCACGGTCCCGACCCCCGGCACGATGATCCCGGCCGCGCCGCCAACGAGCGCGCCAGAAATTGTGCGGTTCTTATCGGCCCAAGCTTTGGTCCGCTCCCACAGGCCAACCAGTTTTGTTTCGTCGCTCATGTTGCTTCCTCACTGAAAGAACGGCTGGGATGTTAGTCCATCCGCCGCATCGGCGCGAGACTGCCAAAATGCTCGGCCTCACCTTCCCATTAACGTTGCTGGGCCGCACCGACGAGGTGATCGAATGAAGCGGCGCGAGTTCATCGCGCTTTTCGGGGGCGCAGTGGCGGCGAGGCCGCTCGCGGCGCAGGCGCAGCAGTGCTTGACCCCACTGATGGGCTATCTCAGCGGTTTTGCGCCTGGCGCGTTTCCACAGAGCGCATGCGGCGGATCGGTGCGCTGACTCCTTCCCGTTCATTCCCGCGCAAGCGGGAATCCAGTGAGCTGCGCGCGTGGTCCTGGGTCCCCGCCTGCGCGGGGACGAACGGATCATGACAGCTTGTAGGGCGCAATAAGCGAAGCGCATTGCGCCCTAGGTTAATCGTTGCGCTGTGGTCGTCAATTCTTCGCCAGGTCCCCCAACAGGCTCGCCGTCACCGAGAGCTTGGACAAGGTCAACCCGGAGTTGGCAATCTCGTTGATCGCCATGCGGATGCGCTCGACCTCGCTCTTGCGCGGCGCGACCCAGGCCTCCACCGCCGCAAGTCCGGCGCCGGCGTTGCTCGCCATCGCAGCAGCGAGCCGCCGCTGGGCCTCCCCGATCGAATCGAGCGCACGGTCGAGCGCAAGCCGGTCGAAATAGTCGGAAATAATGATACCGCGCGCGGCGCTGGTGATGTCATCGAGACGGAAGAACGCCGCGGCTGCAAAATAGGTGGCGGCGACCTCGGCAATACGGCGCCCGGTGCGGTCGGCGATGAGGACGATGTCCGGCGCGGCGACAAGCGCCGGCAGCGTGGCGAGGCGGCGCGCCAAGGCGTCCGGAACGCCCTGCTTGCGCAGGTCGCTCTCGCGTCCCTTGCGCACGCTGGCGGCCGCGCCAGACAGCGCGGCGTCGAGCGCGGCCTCGACCGCGGTTATCCCCTCGCGGTAGTGCGCGACGATCGCGGCGAGCCCCTGCGCAAGTTCGACGTTGCGCAGGAACCAGACCAGCCGATCGAGCAGCAGATCCTGGACCGCGCGATAAAGCTCGAGCTGCAGTCGTCCCGAAATCCTGCTGTCGAGCGCATCGATGTCGGAGTTGAGCGCGGTCATGCCGTAGCTGTCACGCACGGCCGCGAATGCGGCGGCAATGCGCGCCACCGATGCGCCGGTCTGATCGGCGATGCGGACGACGAGCGAGGGACCGCCACGATTGATCATCGAGTTGGCGAGCTGAGTGGCAATGATTTCCCGCCGCAACCGATGCTGCTCGAGCGCATCGGGAAATTTTTCGGCGATAGCCTTGGGAAAATAGCGACCGAGCTCGCGGCCGAGATAAGGATCGTCAGGCACGCTCGATTGCACGAGCTCATGGTTGAGCGAGAGCTTGGCATAGGCGAGCAGCACCGCAAGCTCGGGTCGCGTCAGGGCTTGCGAGCGCCGCCGACGATCGGCGACCTCCACATCGTCGGGGAGGAACTCCACGGCGCGGTCGAGCTCTCCCGAGCGCTCCAGCAACTGCATCAGCCGCGCTTCGAAACCCGTGTCTTCAAGGCCGCGCTCCTGCGCCAGCGAGATCGCGAGCGTCTGCAGATAATTGTTGCGCAGGACCAGCGCCGCCACGTCCTCGGTCATGTCGGCCAAGAGTGCGTTTCGCGCCTCCCGCGAGAGCCTCCCGTCGCGCATCGGCCGCGCCAGCGCGATCTTTATGTTGACCTCGACGTCGGAGGTATTCACGCCGGCCGAATTGTCAATCGCGTCGGTATTGAGCCTGATGCCGCGCAGCGCCGCCTCGATGCGACCGCGTTGCGTCATTCCGAGATTCGCGCCCTCGCCGATCACCTTGGCACGGACGTCGGCGCCGCTGACGCGGACCGCATCGTTGCCGCGATCTCCGACCGCATCATCGCCCTCCGATGAGGCACGGACATAGGTTCCGATGCCGCCAAAGAAGAGAAGATCCACCGGCGCTTTGAGGATGGCCCTGATCACGTCGTCCGGCATCGCCTTGGCGGCCGTGAAGCCGAGCGCCGCGCACGCCTCGGGCGAGAGCGCGATCTCCTTCGCCGCACGTGAAAATACGCCGCCGCCGCTCGAAATCTGGTTGCGATCGTAATCTTGCCAACTCGAGCGCGGCAGGTCGAACAGGCGTCGCCGCTCAAGGTAACTTTTCTGCGGATCCGGGGCGGGGTCGATGAAAATGTCGCGATGGTCGAACGCGGCGACGAGTTTGGTTGTCCGTGCTTGCAGCATCGCATTGCCGAACACGTCGCCCGACATGTCGCCGATACCGACGGCGGTGAACGGCGTGTTGCCGATGTCGAAGTCCATCTCGCGGAAGTGGCGCTTCACCGATTCCCAAGCGCCGCGGGCGGTAATGCCCATTTTTTTGTGGTCGTAACCGGCCGAACCGCCGGAGGCGAAAGCGTCGTCGAGCCAGAATCGGTGCTCTTGCGCGATGGTGTTGGCGATGTCGGAAAACGTCGCCGTGCCCTTGTCGGCGGCGACCACGAGATAGGGATCGTCATCGTCGTGGCGCACGACGTTATCGGGTGGAATGATCTCGTTCTCACCGAGGTTGTCGGTAATATCGAGCAAAGTCGAAATGAACGACCTGTAGGCGGCGATCCCCTCGGCCTGCATGACTTCGCGCGTTGCTCCCTTGAGCAACTGCTTCGGCACGAAACCGCCCTTGGCGCCGACCGGGACGATGACCGCGTTCTTGACCTGCTGCGCCTTGGCGAGGCTGAGGATTTCGGTACGGAAATCTTGCGGCCGGTCCGACCAGCGGATGCCGCCCCGCGCGACCTTTCCGAAGCGCAGGTGCAGCGCTTCAACGCGGGGCGAGTAAACGAAAACCTCATAGCGCGGTCGCGGTAGCGGCAAAGCGTCGAGCGCGCCACTCGCAAACTTTATGGCGATGAGCTGCTTGGGCTGGCCGCCGGCGTCGAGTTGATAGAAATTCGTGCGAATCGCGGCGGTGATTGCGTTGACGAAGCGGCGCAGGATTCGATCTTCGTCGAGACTTTCGACCGCTCTAAGCGCGGATTCGATCGTCTCCGCGATCTTCGTCTCGCGCGCCTTTCGCTCCTCGGCCGAGAGGCGCGGATCGAACCGGGCAGCGAACAGGTGCACGAGATCGGCGGCGATCGAGGCGTGCTTGACCAGCGTCGTCCACATATAGCCCTGGGAATAAGGCACCTGGATTTGCCGCAGAAATCGCGAGACCGCGCGTATGAGCGCCACGTCGCGCCACATCAGCCCCGCCGTCAGCACAAGCGCGTTGTAGCCGTCGTTCTCGGCGGCCCCCCGCATCACCACCAGGAAGAGCGCCTCGAGACGACGCTTCTTGGCTTCGAGATCAACCGCCCCGCCGTCCGCACGCTCGAGCACCATGTCGTGGAACCAGACATGCCCTTCGCGCTGCTGCTCGGGCGTCGCCTCGCCGTGTTGCGTCTTCTCCCCGGTAGAGCGGGTGATCTGATGCGTGCGCTCGTCAACGACCTTAAAACCCATGTTCTCGAGCACGGGCACGCGCTCGGAGAGAGGGATCGGCCGATTGTAGCTCCACACCTTCAGGCCAACGCAGTTACTGGTGTCGGAGCCGCGCCGATGAAAATCGACGCCGAGCGGACGAGCCGGCGAGAGCCCTTCGATGACGCGAATATCGCCGAGCGCCGTGGCGGGCGAATAGTCCTCCCGGTATCCTTCCGAGAAGGCGTCGCGATAACGCTCGAACAGCGCGCGCGCTCTAAGGGGATCGTAGGTGCGCCCCAGCGCCTCGCCAAGCTCGTCGACCCAGGTGCGTACAATCGCTTCGACCGCGCGCTCGAGGCTGGCCCGATCCGGATTCGGCGCTTTGCCCGACGACAGCGCGATGATGAAGTGGACGCGGACCAGCTGGCCCTCGGGAAAGAACGGATGGAAAGCGCTCACCCGGCCCTGGTAGGCATTGGCGAGATAATCCCCGATCGCCTTGCGCACCGCGCTGCCGAAGCGCTCGCGCGGGACGTAAACGAGGATCGAGACGAAACGATCGAATCGATCGCGCCGCGGTAAAACTCGCACACGCGGCCGCTCGTCGAGCTGCAGCACCGCCAGCGCGAATTCGTAGAGCGTGTCCTCGTCGAGCTGAAACAATTCGTCGCGCGGGTAATTTTCGAGCACGTTGACCAGCGCCTTGCCCGAGTGGCTATCGGGATCGAAGCCGGCGCGCTTCACCACTGCGTCGACCTTGCGGCGCAAGTACGGAATGGATCGCGTCGAGCGCGTGTAGGCGGTCGACGTGAACAGTCCGACAATGCGGAACTCGCCGAGGAGCTTGCCGTTCCGGTCGAAGCGCTTCACGCCCACATAGTCCATATAGACCCGCCGATGCACGCGTGAGCGCACCGTGGCCTTGGTGACGATGAGCAGCGTCGGCTGCTTGAGCAGCGCCCGTATCTCCGGCGTGATGGTCAAGGGCTCGTTCCAGCGCCGCAGCACCGCCATGTCGCGTGAACGCAATATGCCGAGCCCGCTCTCGAAGATGGGCTCGAGCGCACCCTGGGAAGCCGTGAACCCATAGTCCCGAATGCCAAGAAAGGTGAAATTGTTGTCGAGGAGCCATTCAAGGAACGCGATCGCTTCGGCGATCTCGACTGGAGGCAGCGGCGGCGGATTGGCCGTTAGCTCCGCGACCTCCTCTGCTACCCGCCCAACCATTGCGCGCCAATCAGCAACGCACACACGGACATCCGCGAGCACGCGCTCGATCGCCTCGACGATCTCGGCACGGCGCGCTTGTTCGTCGATACGTTCGACATGAACGTAGATGACGCTTTCCCGCAGCGCGCCGGGGGCGGATTTCGTACCTTTGAACGCGGTGAGCCGGCCGGCGCCGTCGCGCACCACGGTGAGGACAGGGTGCACGACGAGGTGGATATCGATACCGCGCTCGGCGAGCTCGGCCAGCACCGAGTCCACCAGGAATGGCATGTCGTCATTCACGATTTCGAGCACGGAATCGACGCGCAGCCGCTCGTGACCCGCCAAGTCGGGCGCGTCGAAGCGGATCTTCGGCACGCCTGGTTTGCGCACGGCGAGCATGGCCCAGGCATCCGCGGCGAGCTCGGCAAGCTGGCGCGGATCGTAACGCATGAGATCTTCGGGAACCACGTGGGCGAAGAGCGCGACGACGAAATCTTCCGGCACGTCGCGATTGCCGCTTCGCAGGATCTTGCCGGCTGCGGCAATGAGCGCCGCTTCGCCGCGTTCTTCATCCGTGCCGGGAAGGTCAGCGGCTGCCATCGCGTTGTTCCTCGGCGCGCCCCGCGGGTTACCTTATCCTGGCATCAAGTGCCGAACGTTTTAAGGGCCAAGGTCTTCACCCTCAAGCGTTCCTCGCAAGCCGCATGACACTCGTCATGCTCGAAGCAATATCGTTCCACGGCCCGACACGGTAATATGGAACGTCAAACACAGGAGAATGACCGTGCCTAAAGCGACCAAGAACGCGGCCAAAAAGCGACCGGTCCCCACCAAGCGTTCACCGATCGTCAAAGCCGTTGACGCGTCTGCCGCGCCCCACAGCGGCCGCGAGGACGATGTCAAGATCATGGCGCTAAATCTCGCACCAGGGAAACTCTCGGCCGAGATGGCGGCGTATTTCAAGAAATGCGACGAAAAGTTGGGCTTCGTGCCCAACGTTCTCAAGGCTTTCGCTTTCGATGACGCGAAGCTCAGGGCGTTCGTAGACTATCGGCAGGAGCTCGTGCAGAACGCCGCAAGCCTGTCAAAGCTGGAAATTGAAATGATCGCTACCGTGGTCTCTTCGCAGAACCGGTGCTTCTATTGCATTACCGCGCACGGCAACGCAGTACGCCAGCTCGGCGGTCCACTCCTGGGCGAGATGATGGTGATGAACTATCGAGCCGCACGTCTCGATAAGCGCCGACGCGCCATGCTCGATTTCGCGGTCAAGCTCACGACCCAGCCGTGGGAAGTCGAAGAGGAAGACCGCGAGCGCCTGCGTCGCGCGGGCTTCACCGATCGCGACATCTGGGACATCGCTTCCGTCGCGGCCTTCTACAACATGACCAATCGGCTTGCATCGGCGACCGACATGCGGCCGAACAGCGCCTATCACGGCCAGGCGCGCTAGTCCTCGAGCCGAGAGTTCGCCAATGACGGCTGCCGGAGGCTAGGGCGTGTACTCATAAACGCGGGCAATGGCCGAATGTCCGCTCTTGGGGCGAACCGGACACGCCGGGATGGCGGGAATGACGTGAATGACCCAGACTGTGTAAAAACGCCTCGTTTCGTGTGAGTCTCGCGAGTGATTCGCGGGAGGATCGGATGAGGCGCTTTGTTGAGGGCACGGATCGCGCACAAGCCACGCTATTTCCTGAATGCCTGGAAGATTGGATTTGC
>DATNNX010000245.1:0-2431 GCA_035601615.1 Xanthobacteraceae bacterium | reverse complement strand
CCCGTGCCGCGGATCACCGCCGCCAGCGAGTTGAAGAGCCACACGAGCACTGCGCCGGCGAAAACCCAATGGGAGTAAGTTAAAGCGGCGTCCATGGATGGGCCCTTGGCGCCCATCACACCATAGAGCCAGCGGCCACCGCCAAGGACGGCGAGCATGAAGGCGAGCCCGAATGCAAGGGCGATGACGACGGCGTGCAATACCAATGCGTTGGCGTCGGCACGACGCGAACCTCCGAGCGCTCGCGCGATGGCGGACGAGATGCCGCCGCCCATGGCGCCGGCCGACATCATCTGCATCAGCATCAGGACAGGGAAAACGAGTGCAACGCCCGCCAGGGACTCGGTTCCGAGCTTGCCGATGAAATAAGTCTCGACGAGACCTGCCGAGGCTTGCGCTCCGAGCACGAGGATGTTGGGCACCGCGAGCCGCAGCAGCGTTCGCGCGATCGGCGCCTCAATCAATACTCGTGTACGCGGGTCCATCCTCAACGCACTTTCTTGCCGCGGACCAGCATGACTGGCACGGGGGCGTTGCGCACGATTTGCTCAGCGTCGCTTCCCATCACGAGACGCCTGAGCCCGCGGCGGCCGTGCGTGCCCATCACGATGAGATCGACGCGCGCCTTTTTCGCCTGCCGCACGATCGGCTCGGCGGCCGGACCGGTGAGGGTTTCGAGAAGCACGCTGTCGCACGCGACTCCGGCCTTGCGCGCGACCTCGGCGGCCTTCGCGAGGATCCGTCGACCACGCTGCGTCAGGGCTTGCACGAGATCGGTTACGTTGGCGCCGGCCATCAAACTGTTATGGACATCTACGACGTGCACCAGCTGCAACCTGGCTTTCTGCGCCTTGGAGAAGGTCATGGCTTCGCGCAGGCCCAGGCGGGAGGTCGGACTGCCGTCGACGGGAACGAGGATGCGCTTGTACGCCATCGCATCACTCCCGAGTGAGAAGAAAAGCCCCGGCCATGGCCCCCGCCGCGCACATGCTGATGAGCCCGTAGCGTGCGTCGCGACGCGCCATCTCATAGGCGAGCGTGGTCAGAATCCTTCCGCCCGTTGCCGACCACGGATGCCCGACGGAGATCGAGCTTCCATTCACGTTGACCCGATCCCAGTTCACCGGATCGGTGGCGGGACCTTTCCAGCCTTTCTCCCACGCTGCGGCGTTTGCCAGCACCTGGGCGGCGAACGCTTCGTGGATTTCGATCAGATCGATGTCCTTGAGCCGCAGACCTACGCGCTCGAGCAATCGCGGCACCGCGATAGCTGGTGCCATGAGCAGCCCCTCCTTCGGATGAAGCGCGGCATATTCCATGGCCTCGATGAAGGCCAAGGGCGCCCGGCCCTCCTGCCGCGCGCGCTTCTCGCTCATCAGCAATACGGCGGATGCCCCGTCGGTGACGGGCGAGGAATTGCCGGCAGTGATCGTTCCGTCGGCACCGAATGCCGGCTTCAGCGTGGCGAGTCGTTCGAGCGAGGTATCGGGCCGCGGGCCGGTGTCGCCGGCTATGCCGTCGAACGGCAAAATCTCTTGAGCGAGGCGCTCGCGCGCCGCCACCGCGTTGCGGTGGCTGGCGAGGGCAATCTCATCCTGGCGCGCTCTCGAGATGCCCCACTCCTTGCGCGTGATCTCGGTGTGCTCGCCCATCGAGAGGCCAGTACTAGGCTCGTTGAACGTGCTCGGATCCGATCCGCTCAGCCACTCGACGCCGCCGGCGATGCCGGCGCTGATCCGCCCGTCCGAGATCGCCTCGGCGATGATCGTCGTGGTACGCAAGCCAGTGATGCAGTAAGAGGAAACCGTCTGTGCCTCGATATGCGGCGGGAGGCCCGCTTCGAACACGATCTCGCGGGCAAGGTTGGGCTTATGGCGCTCGGGCACGACTGCACCGAAAGCAATGGCGTCGATCCCTTGCGGATCGACCTTGTGGCGATCGAGGAGCCCGCGCACGGCATGTTTCGCGAGCGCAGAGGGCCCGACGGACGCAAACGCTTTGCCGGCTTTGACAAACGGCGTGCGCGCGCCGGCAATAATGGCAACCCTGTGATTATTCATAGTGCGGCCTCGTGGTCTTGAAAGTTAATCCAGCCGTCCAAGGCAATCGTCAAGCAGCGCGTGCAGCGCCGTCACGCGCCCGGAGCCGACTCGCGCATTGAGCGCGAGCTGCGCCTGCTTCCAGGCGCGCCGGGCCTCTGCGCGCTTGGCGCGCCCGGCGCCGGTGGCCTCGATCAGGCGGCTGCGCGCATCCTCGCCGGGGCCCTGTCGCAGCCAGCCCTGCGCGAGCAGCGGCTGCAGGTTGCGCGTCAGGGTTGAAGCGTCCAGGCGCATGCGCTGCGCCAGGTCGGAGGGGCGAATCGGCCCCAGCTGGACCGCGTGCGAGAGCAGCGAGTACTGCGTGTTCTTCAGCCCGGTGGCGGCGATGTAAG
>DATNNX010000244.1:0-5440 GCA_035601615.1 Xanthobacteraceae bacterium | reverse complement strand
CTCGCGCGCCCGCGCCCCGTCCTTCCAGCGCCGGCGCAGATGGCGCAGGCGCTCCTCGGTCCATGGCGAGGCCGCGCGGCCCCGTGCCGGCCGCGGCAGGTCGAACAAATCTGGCAGCATGAGCGTCTCCCGGATCGTAGTTTTATGCAGTTAACTACATCACAGCTATATGTGTCAACTACCACATGTAGCGGTATTCGCGCTATTGGGGCGCTCATGCGCACACTGCGTGGAGAGCGGCTACGGATGGCGCGCGAGAAGCGCTTCAAGTCGGCGCGGCTTGCCGCCAAGGCGATGGGCATTGCGGTGTCGACCTACGGCGCGCACGAGCGGGCGGAGACGCCGGGCGGGCGCGACTACGGTCCCGACGAGGCGAGGAAATACGCGCGCCGCTTCGGGGTGACGCCGGAATGGTTGCTCACCGGCCACGAGCCGTTCCCGGAAGGGGACGAGCCGCCGCCGCCGAAGGTGCCGGTGGTCGGCTATGTCGGGGCGGGCGCCACTGCGCATTTCTACGACGTGCCGCCTTCGCATCTCGACGAGATCACGCCGCCCATCGGTATTGCCGAGAACACCGCGGCGGTGGAGATTCGCGGCGAGAGCCTGGGCCCGTTTTTCAACCGCTGGTACGTCTTCTACGACGACGTGCGCCGCCCAGTGACGCCGGACCTCATCGGCCAACTCTGCGTGGTCGGGCTTCCCGACGGCCGCATCCTCATCAAGCAGATCCAGCGCGGCGCCTCCGAGGGCCTCTACACGCTTTATTCCGCGACCGAGAAGCCGATCCCCGACGTGCCCGTCGAATGGGCGGCGCGCGTCAACGTGATTTCCCGCGGCGCCGATCGGGGGTAGCTCCGTAGCCGCGGTTGACCCTCGCGAAGCGGGGGAAGCGTCGGGCCCGCTCCGTCCTGCCCCGCCTTGTGCGGCCATCCACGACTTGGCTTTGTCTTGATTCGACCAGCTGATGGCGTCGCAGCCCGGATGGAGCGAAGCGACATGCGCAGATTTCCCCCGCTCGCGCGGCGTCACTTGGCGTCTCCTACCTACATGTTGTAGTTGACATTGATTGCCGCATCTTGTCGTCATGTTCCGACCGCGCATTGCAAACGGTCGGAAACAGGATGACTGCAAAAGAGCAAACCCCAATTGGCACCGCGCCGGCCGCATGCCGCAGCGCGGATCGCACGAGCTGCTTTATCGCCCGCATCGACGCGCATCTGCCGCGCTTGGCCGACGACCGCGAGCGCCGCGCCTTCCTCGCGCGCCAGCTCGAGGGCTGGGAATGCCGCTATGCCCGCTTCATCGCCACCCAAGGCACCTCGGAGTTCGCGGCGAGCACGCGCGATCCGCCGCACGCCGCCGATTTTCTGCTCACCATCACCGCGCTCGCCGCGCGGGCCGCCGCATTCGGGCCGCCGCGGCGTAGGGCGCAATAAGCGGAGCGGATTGCGCCATTTGCGCAGCGTCGGCGCGGCACGTGCCCTCGCCCCGCGATTGGCGGGGAGAGGGCTCAAGATTCGATCCGCATTCTCGTTCGGGTGAGGGGCGCGCCACCAGGACGTAGGGCGCAATAAGCGGAGCGCATTGCGCCATTTGCGCAGCGCCGGCGCGGCACGTGCCCTCGCCCCACGATTAGCGGGGAGAGGGCTCAAGATTCGATCCGCATTCTCGTTCGGGTGAGGGGCGCGCTACCAGCTGCCTTCTCACGCTTTTAAGCGGCCCCTCACGCTTAAGCGGCCCCTCTCCCCAACGCTCTCCCCGTGCCCCCCGCTTTCGCGAGGCTCACGGGGCGAGGGAGCAGACCGAGCGCACGGGACGAGGGTGTCGGCGCAATGCGCTTTGCTTATTGCGCCCTACGAGGCCCTGCCGACACCGGTTTGCCGCATTTCCCGTTATATAAAACCACGGGTGGTGTAACTCCTGGAGGGTGGGTATGGCTAAGTTTCTCGCTTCGCTCGCATTCGCGACTGCGCTCGCCGCGCTGGTCTCGTCGGAGGCCTCGGCATTCGTATACTCGTCATTCGTATGCCAGGCTGCCGGCCTGCGCTCGGTTGCTTATGGTCGCAGCTTCTTTATCGGCGATGCCAAGCTGATTGCCCTGAGCCGATGCGCCCGTCGCAGCGGGATTTGCACGATCAGCTATTGCGTTCCGGGCTAGGCGCGTTAACGCGTCACGCACGTCTCCGACACTCCGCCGGCGCGGCAATAAGGCGTAGGGCGCAATAAGCGAAGCGCATTGCGCCATTCGCCACTCGTATTGGTCACCCGCGGGCTTGACCCGCGGGTCCATCTTCTTCGCAAAAATTTGCGAAGGCGATGGATGGCCGGGTCAAGCCCGGCCATGACGCGGATCGGCCAAATTGCCTGTCCCATCGGCAGGAAATATTCCGCCTGAGAAGCGCGGCCAAACTGCGCAATGGCGCAATGCGCTTCGCTTATTGCGCCCTACGAGGGCCGCAGCGTCCGCATGCGCCGCAGCAAACGAGCGCAGCTACCAGGATTTCAAAAGCAGAGGAAATTCGTCGGGTCGATAGATTTTGCCGCGTTCGCGGTCGGTGATGTAAACATCTTGCGCGCCTGCGCCTATCATTTCGACCACTTTTTGAACGGCCTCCACTGCCGTATCCCGGCGGAGGGTGACGCGGCCCTCTGAAGTGCGAGCGGAAATGGTGAAGGGCATTCCGCAGGCCTCTGCTCGTTGGCCAATCTTGCCCAATCCTGGCTTGATCGCACTATCCGTGAAATCCCCTATGCTCAGGGCAAACTGACGCAGCAGCGCTGGACGACAAGCGCTGTGGGCGGATCCGATTGCTTGCGAATTTCGGCACCGCAGCTTGGGGAATGTCAGTAGCGCTGCCCGTTGTGTCGGCGGGATCTGAACCTATTGAATTGTGCCGGCATAGTTGCTTCCATGGCTAAAGTTCCTGGGGCCTCGACGTCTCATCCTCCCGTATGGGAGCGACTTTTTTTAGAAAATAAGGGAGGGCTTCATGCGACGCGCTATCTGCACAATCGCCGCCGCTGCGCTGGCTTTTTGCATGGTCGCTCCCGTGGCCACTGCTCAGCAGAGCAGGCCCAGCCAGCCGACCACAACCGATCCCGCCGGCAATCCCGATCAAGAGTTGGGCCGGCGCTTTTCCATCAAAGCGGACGCGTTGCCGCCGCCAAAGAGCGATCCAGTGGCGGCAAGCCGATCTTTGGTCATCCCCTATGCGGGACAGGCGCCGCGCGTGATGGACGGCTTCACCGCCACGCCATTTGTCACCGGGCTGGAGCATCCTCGCCGCTTGCTCGTTCTCCCCAATAACGATGTCATCGTTGCGGAGCAGAAGGCGGGATACCTGACGCTGCTGCGGGACTCCGACGGCGATGGCAAGGTGGACTTCATCGAACGCTATGCCGACGACTTCCGGGCGCCCTACGGCCTTGCCTATCGCGACGGTTTTGTTCTCGTTGCAGATCAGGACGGCATCTGGCGCGTGCCGCACGTCAGCGGCGCACTGCGCGCCGGCCGCGCGGATCAGCCGAAGATCACGGATGTGCCGCCGGAGCAGCGCAAACCTGTGCCGGCGGCGTATGGCCAGGAGATGATCACCCAGAAAGGCGTGTTTGGCGTCGTTGCGGGGCATCAGAACCGCCATCTCGCATTGGATCCAAAAACCGGAGCGATGTTCGTTGGCGTCGGATCCGCCGGCAATATCGGCGTGGAGCCGGAGGTCAAGGCGTCAATTCAGCGCTTCGAGGCGGATGGCTCCGGTCAAACCACGTTTGCGTCTGGAATGCGCAACCCAACCTCGCTCGCGTTTCACCCGACCACCGGCGAGCTCTACGCCGGAGTTCAGGAGCGCGACGGACTTGGCGATAATCTTCCGCCCGATTACTTCACGCGCGTGCAGAAGGGCGCCTTTTACGGCTGGCCTTATGCCTATATCGGCCCTAACCCGCAGCCGGGCTTTGCCCAGCGGGCACCGGACAAGGTGAAAGCGGCCGTTGTTCCGGACGTGCTGTTCCAGCCGCACTCCTCGGTCTTGGACGTGGTGTTCTACGACGGCGAACAATTCCCGGCAGAATATCGCGGCGATGCATTCGTGGCGATGAAAGGTTCGTGGAACCGCTCTGAACCGACCGGCTACAAGATTGTTCGGGTACGATTCAAGGATGGTAGACCGGACGGAAGCTACGAGAATTTCGTGACGGGTTTCTGGGTCTCCGGTCAACATCGGGCCGAGGTGTGGGGCCGCCCCGCGGCGCTCGCCGTCATGAAGGACGGCTCATTGCTGATTGCGGACGACACCGCCGGCACGATTTGGCGCGTGTCGTATACGGGAGCAAAACAGCAGGCATCGGAGCGGGAAACCAAGGCCGCCGCCCCAGCGCGGTCGCGATAGGACTCCGCTCCCCAACGCCCGGCGGTGACCAGAGTTCTCGCGCGCCATCGCGACACGCGACGTGCCACTGCGCAGGGCGCAATAAGCGCAGCGCATTGCGCCCGACAAAGGCTGCTCGATCACCTCGTCAGCGGGCGAGCAGCTTGAAGACCTGGAGACGACGCTGCTCACGCGTGCGTGAGGACTATTTCATGCCATTGACGGCGACGATATTGAATTTCGCGTATTTCTCGCCAAGCTTGAGCGCCGCCTGGAATTCGGGCGAGTTGCGCCAGCCTTCTAGCGCCTCCATGCTGTCCCAGCGAAGGATCACAACCGGCCCGTGCGGCAGGTTTCCCGCAAGCTGCGTTCCTGGTCCTGCCGCGACATACTCGCCACCGTGATCTTTGACCGATTTCTGCGCCGGCGGAACGTATTCTTTTGCGTAAGCATTCTGGTCGGTGACCTCGTTGATGGCGATCATGTAAACGGGTTTGGCTTGCGCATGCAGAGCTTGGATCGCAGCGCCACCAAGTGCCGCCCCGAGGAGAATTGAGACCGCGATGGTCAATGGCGTTTTCATTATCGGACCTCCACGTCGTCGTCGTGCTGACAGTCATCGTCGTGCTGAGAATCATACTGACGCTGCCCCGATGCTTATGCAATGCAGCGCGCAGGGCGCAATAAGCGAAGCGCATTGCGCCATTACCGCCTCCCCCGAATTCGCCGACCGCTCAGAAGCGCGCTTCCTCGATAGAGAAGATTCGCCGTAACGCACGCTCAACGGCGGGCCAGACGGCACCGGTGGCGCAATGCGCTTCGCTTATTGCACCCTACGCGGCTAAGTCCTTGGAACCCTTTCCATTATCGCTACGTAATGAATTTATAGCCCATCGTGCATTTGTCTATTGACTACCATTTGCGCATGATGATAACAGCATGTCCAGCCTCGCTCATCGAAGGGCGTCGTCCGGAGACATCCTGAAGGCGGAGCGAGGCGTGGCGTCCTGCGGCAGCGGCTCGCACCCGCTGCCCCGGGAGGTACGGAAAGCCGCCAGCCGGGCACTACGACC
>DATNNX010000243.1:0-4335 GCA_035601615.1 Xanthobacteraceae bacterium | reverse complement strand
CGGTACGGCAGGGACGGGTTTGCGCCTGGCGACGTTCTCATCACCAATCATCAGGCGGTCGCGGGGCAGCACCTCAACAACGTGGTCATCTACGCGCCTTATTTTCACAACGGCGAGCTACTGATGTTTGCGATGGTGCGGGCGCACTGGATCGACGTCGGCGGCATGAGCACTGGCTTCGGCGCAGGCCCCACGGTCGCCGATCCGTGGCTGGAGGGCCTGCAGCTCGATCAGCTCAAAATTTACGAAGCAGGAAAGCTCAACGAAACGCTCTATCGCGTGCTCAAGGACAACATTCGTTTTCCAGAGTCCTCGCTCGGCGACATGAAATCGCAAATGGCGGCGTGCCGGCTTGCTGCGCGGCGCATGGACGAGCTGTTCGCCAAATACGGGCGCGAAACCATGCTCGCGGCGATCGCGCGCATCTTTGACGAGACCGAAGCGAAATGCCGCAACGTGGTATCGCAGCTCGCAGACGGCGTCTACGAAGCGCAGGCGGCGCTCGACGA
Source organism: Xanthobacteraceae bacterium (assembly GCA_035601615.1). GTDB lineage: Bacteria > Pseudomonadota > Alphaproteobacteria > Rhizobiales > Xanthobacteraceae > VAZQ01. Next base: position 3,826 of record DATNNX010000243.1, on the reverse strand, counting down.
GGACGGTGTTACGCCGGGCGAGCCTGTTCCGATCCGCGCCAAAGTCACGATCGAGAAAGGCGCGATGACGATTGATCTCTCCGGCTGCTCACAGGAACGCCGCGCCGCGCTCAATTCGCGTACGCTCGCCGGCGCGCGCGTCGCGTACAAGGCGCTAACCGGTCCGCTCGATCCGGTCAACGAAGGCTCCTTCCGCGCGCTCAAGGTGATCATTCCCGAAGGCAACATCATGATGGCGCGCTTTCCCGCGCCGATGTCGAGTTGGAGTGTGATCGTCCCCATGGTGGTGGACACTATCGTCACCGCGCTCGCTCCCGCGATGCCGGAGCGGGTGCCGGCCGGCCATCACGGCTTGCTTGGCGGCTCGGTCGTGTTCTTCGGCATCCACCCGCAGACGAAGCGGCGGTTCGTGGTGCAGAGCATCGAAGGCGGCGGCTGGGGCGGGCGGCCGTTCGAGGACGGCGAGTCCGGCACGGTTTCGGTCTGCCAGGGCGACGTGCGGAACGGTTCGATTGAAGGCATCGAGCTCAAATGCCCGGTCCTGGTCGAAAGCCGCGCGTTGCGGACGGACTCCGGCGGGGCGGGAAAATATCGCGGCGGTCTCGGCATCGACATGCGCGTGCGCAATCTGGTCGATGGGAAATGGAATTTCGAGCTGGTGAAGAGAAACCAATGCCCGCCTTGGGGGCTCTGGGGCGGAGAGGCCGGGGAATACGGCATGTATCTGTTGCGCGAGCCCGCAGAGCGCGAGTTTTGTCCGGCGCGCGGCGTGCACCGCCCGGTGCCGGTGGGCTCGGAAGTGATCGTGCGCACCGGCGGCGGCGGCGGCTGGGGCGATCCGCTCGAGCGCGACCCCATGGCGGTGCGCGCGGACGTGCAGGAGGAGTTCGTATCCGCGCGAGCGGCGCGCGAGCGATATGGCGTGGTGTTGCGGGAGGATTTGCGCATCGACCACGCAGCAACGGAGCGCGTGAGAGATGCGCTAAGATCGATGCGGGAAAACGCACAGCAATCCATCCCTCTCGCGAAGACGATGGATGCGCGCGTCAAGCTCGCGCATGACGATCCTGGCGAAATCGCATGATGCCCGATAAGGTCGCGATCCGCATCAGCTGCGTCTCGCATCAATTCGGCGAAGAGGGCGAGGCCCGCCATGTCCGCGCGCTGCGGGATACCTCGCTTGATGTCGCGCGCGGCGAGTTGATCTGCCTGATCGGACCGAGCGGCTGCGGAAAATCGACGCTACTCAACATCCTCGGCGGTCTCATCGCACCCACCGCCGGTTCGGTCGAAGTCTTCGGCAAGCGCGTCACCGGGCCGATGCCGCGCGACATTGCTTTCGTATTCCAGGAGAACGCGCTGTTCCCATGGAACACCGTGTTCGAGAACGTCAACCTCGGGATGCTTTTCCAGGGCGTGCCGCGCGCTGAGCGCGAGGGGCGCGCGAAGCGCGCGATCGAGGCCGTGGGCCTCAAGGATTTCGCGCAGCACTATCCTGCCCAGCTCTCCGGCGGCATGCGTCAGCGCGCGGCGCTCGCGCGCGCGCTCAGTCTCGAAACGGGTATCCTGCTCATGGATGAGCCGTTCGGCGCGCTCGACGAGCAGACGCGCATGATCCTAGGCGAGGATCTCTCGGTGCTGCTGTCGCGTGCCGAAAAGACGATCGTGTTCGTCACCCACAGTCTGGGCGAAGCAACCTTTCTCGCCGACCGCGTCGCGGTATTTTCGGCCCGCCCCGGCACCATCAAGAAGATCATCAAGGTCGACGAGCCGCACCCGCGCAGGTCCGACTTTGTGACCTCGGCCCAGTTCACCAGCATCCGCAACGAGCTTTACGCCTTGCTGCACGATGAAATTCGCAAGACCATGGCCGAGAGCTCGGTGAGCACCGCAGGCGGGCACGCGCCATGACACCGACCGGCGATCGACGCGAGGCACGTTTCGCCAGCCGGGCCGTTCAGGTGACGTTCCTGATCGCGCTCCTCGTACTGTGGTATCTCGCCACGACCCGCTGGCGGGTAAGTCCGCTGCTTCTGCCCAACCCTGTCGTGGTGCTGCGCGATTTCTGGAGCATTCTCACAACCGGCGAATTCATCGGCGATTTGCGCGTGACGCTGACGGAGCTCGTGTCCGCTTTTGGGATCGCAGCAAGCTCAGGTCTCCTTGTCGGATACCTCATCAGCCGGTCGCAATATCGCATTCAGGTATTCGAGCCACTGTTCGCCGGCATCTATTCAGTGCCGATCATTCTCTTCCTTCCGCTCTATGTTCTCTTGTTCGGGCTCGGCCCCGCCTCGAAGATTGCGCTGGGGGTGACCATCAGCTTCTTTCCCATTGCGCTTAATACCATCGCCGGATTCGGCTACGTCGAGAGGACACTCGTCACCGCGGCCCGCTCAATGGGCGCCTCCGACCTGCAGCTGTTCCGGTATGTGCTGCTACCGGCGGCGCTGCCGATCATCCTGACCGGGATGCGCATGGGATTCACCGTGGCACTTCTCTCCATCATCGGCAGCGAGACCATCGCGTCGCTTGCCGGGCTCGGCCATCGCATCGTCTATTTGGCCGAAGGCATGGAGATGGCGCCGATGTTCGCCTATATCGTCTTCGTCGTCGCGATCGCGGCGATCCTCAACACGCTCGTCTCGGCGCTCGAGGCGCGGGGAAGGCGCCGGTGATAGCCGCTGCGGCATCGCATGCACTGCGCCGGCCCTGGGTAGCCCGCGTCGGCGTCGTCGTTCTCCTGCTCTGCTTCTGGGAGATCGCCGCGCGCTGGTGGGTCGACCCGATGTTTCTCAGCCCGCCCTCGCGCGTGATTGCGTCGCTACCGGCCGTCTTTGAGACGCGCGGCGTGCCGGCGGCGCTGCGCGTCACGTTCTGGGAGCTAGCGGTCGCCTTCGCCCTTTCGGTGGCGATCGGGCTTGCCATCGGGCTCGCCGTCGGCCTGCAGCCGTTCGTGCGCAAGAGCTTCATGCCGATTATCCTGTTGCTCTATGGCACGCCGCAGGTCACCATCCTGCCGCTGTTCATCCTCTATTTCGGCATCGGCCCCGCATCCAAGATCGCCTTCGGCGTGAGCCACGGCTTTTTTCCTATCGTCATGACTGTCGTCGCGGGCGTACAGAACATCAAACCGATCCTGCTCACGAGCGCGCGCGCCATGGGCGCAAACCGGTGGCAGATCCTCCGCCACGTCGTTTTCCCGCATATGATTCCGAGCTTCTTCGCCGGCATGCGGCTCGCGATGACCGGCGTTTTGCTCGGCGTCTTGCTCGCCGAACTCTACGTCTCAACCGCGGGCATCGGCCATTTCACCACGTTATTCACGCAGAACTTCGATCCGACCCGGCTCTTGGGGCTCATCGCGGTGCTCGCCGCCATGGCCATTTTGCTCAACGAGACCGTGCGGCGCGCCGAGCTGCATTTTAGCCGCTGGCACAGCGAGTAGATCAATGGCGGGAAAGCTCAGGCTGACGGTTGCATGCGGCGACTACGAGATCGTGCGCGCGCTCAAGGACGGCGCGGTTACCGCCGATGGCCTCGAGCTCATCATGCTCACGGGCATGGGCCCGCGCGAGCGTCACTGGCGCATGGCGCGCCGGGCCGAGTTCGACGTCTGCGAGGCGAATGTCGGCGCCTATTTCATGGAGCGCGACCAGGGCGCGCCGCTCACCGCGATCCCCGTCTTCCTGCACCGGCGCTTTCGTCACGGATTTCTGTTCGTCAATGCCGCGGCCGGCATTCGCGCACCTAAGGAGCTGATCGGCAAAAAAGTAGGCGGCACGAATTTCCAGCCCGCGTCCAATATCTGGATGCGCGGCATATT
>DATNNX010000242.1:0-11478 GCA_035601615.1 Xanthobacteraceae bacterium | reverse complement strand
CTATGGCGCCTCCCATCTGCCGTTGGCATATCTCGAAAAGGCAACCGGCCCGTTGCACCTGCGTCATCTGCCGACGAACGGCGGCGGCCCGGCCATCGTCGCGATTCTTGGCAACAATGCCCAGGTCACGACCCAGTCCGTTTCTGCCTCGCTGCCGCATATCAAAGCGGGGAAGCTGCGCCCGCTCGCCACCTTCGGCGCGACGCGTTCGAAGTCGCTGCCCGATGTGCCGACGCTGAAGGAGCTCGGCTTCGACGTGGAATACTATCTCTGGGTCGGCATATTCGCGCCGAAAGGCACGCTGGACGAGATCGTGACAACATTGCGCGGAGCGATCGACAAGGCGGCGCATTCCGCCGAATTTATCGCCGCGCTCGCCAATGCCGGGCAGGAGCTCGCGTATCTCGACGGTCCCGACTTCCAGACGTTTTGGGACGTGGACGGGCGGCGAACCGACGAGGCGGTGATCTCGATCGGACGGCAAGGATAAACTTCCGGCAATTCTGAAGCGCGGCGTCGGAGCCATTGGCCATGATGACATTGTCCCGCCGGCATGCCCTGTATCTGGCCGCCGCGCTGCCGGCAGCGATGCGCTTGGCGAATGCGCAAGCCTATCCGACGCGCCCGGTGCGGATCATTTCCGGCTTTCCACCGGGTGGCGTGAATGACACCTATGCCCGCCTGATCGGCCAATGGTTGTCGGAGCACCTCGGCCAACAATTCTTCGTGGAAAATCGGCCGGGCGCGGGCGGGAACATCGCCGCGGAGACGCTCGTGCGCGCGGCGCCCGACGGTTATACGCTCCTTCTCGCCACATCGGCTGACGCATGGAACGCGACGCTTTATGACAACCTGAAATTCAACTTCGTCCGCGGTGTCGCGCCGGTCGCGCCGATCTCGCGCGCGCCGGGCGTGCTCGTCGTGCACCCGTCGCTGCCGTCACAATCCATTCCCGAACTGATCACTTACGCCAAGAGCAATCCCGGCAAAATCCCAGTGGCGTCGGCCGGCATCGGCAGCGCGCCGCACATGTATTGGGAACTGTTTCGCAACTTGAGCGGAGTCGACATGCTGCACGTGCCCTATCGCGGCGGCGGGCCCGCGGTCACGGACCTCCTGGCCGGCCAAGTGCAGGTCTACTTCGGCACCAGCGCCTCAACGATCGAATATATCCGAGCGGGCAAGCTGCGGCCCTTGGCCGTGACCACCGCGACGCGCATCGCTGTGTTGCCCGATCTTCCGGCATTGGCCGAATTCCTGCCGGGTTACGAGGCGAGCATTTTCGTTGGAATTGTTGCGCCCCACAACACGCCTGCCGAAATCACCGGCAAGCTCAACCAGGAAATCAATCTCGCCCTGGCCGATGCCAGGATCACGCGGCGCATTGCCGAACTCGGCGACACGCCGCTTTCGCTATCGAGCTCCGAATTCGCCAAGCTGATTGCCGACGAAACCGAGAAGTGGGGGAACGTGATCCGCGCGGCACATGTCAAGGCGGAATAGGTCGACGCAGTTTCGGCCAGAGATCGCGCTACTCACACTGCTGTCGTTCCCGCGCCAGCGACCTATAACCTCACGACGCACGCTGGATGACCAAAATGGCAACGGCTGCGTACGTCCTTCTCGACTTACTGGGCGCCATCGCGCTCGTCGCCATCATCTGGCGTGTCGCCTCCCGGGGCTGTTCGGTCCCTTGCCCAGCCTCGTTGAGCTGGCTGGTCGAATTGGACAATCCTTTCACCAGAACCAACCGCGCAGCGGTCATCGTCGACAGATTGGCTCTCGAACCGGCCATGGCAGTGCTCGATGTCGGCTGTGGTCCCGGCCGGCTGACGATCCCGATCGCAAGGCAGGTCGGCCCACAGGGCGAAGTCGTGGCCGTGGATATGCAAGCCGGCATGCTGCAGCGCGCTCAAGACAAAGCGCAGGCCGCAAACCTCACCAATATCCAATTTCTCCAAGCCGGCGTGGGGGAGGGGAAGCTGGGCCGCAATCGCTTTGACCGGTCGCTGCTGGTAACGGTGCTCGGCGAAATTCCAGATCGGAAAGCAGCTCTGAGAGAGATTTTCGATGCCTTGAAGCCCGGCGGCATATTGTCCGTGACGGAAGTCATCTTTGATCCGCATTTCCAATCCCGCCGCACGGTCGTGCGACTTGCTCGCTCGGCCGGATTCCGGGAGAAGGCCTGCCACGGCAATCGCATCGCATTCACGTTCAATTTCGAGAAGCCCACAAGCTGACCGCGCACGCCTTTTCCACCGCGCCCGCTGCCGCTAAATTGTGCCGCCATGGACACCCTCGAAATCGCGCTGCGGCTCGGGGCTGCGACGCTCGCCGGCGTCGTGCTCGGCGTCAATCGCGATCTGCACGGCAAGTCGACGGGCGTGCGCACGCTTGGCCTCGTCTGCCTCGGCTCGGCGCTTGCCGTCCTATCGATCCACGCGGTGACCGGCACCGATGCGAGCCGCGTCATCCAGGGCATTGTGACCGGCGTCGGCTTTCTCGGTGCCGGCGTCATTGTCAGAAATGACAGCGGCCATCACGTGCATGGCCTGACGACGGCGGCTTGCGTTTGGGTGACCGCGTGCCTCGGCGCAGCTTGCGCCATCGCCGAATGGCAGATCGTGGTTTTGGGTGTCGCCCTCGTTTTCGTCATTCTGATTTTTGGCGGGCCCTTCGAGAAGGCGATCGACCGGCGATGGCCGGGGGCGAAAACAGCCGATGTCGGGGATAAGCCACCCGACAGAGCACGCGAGCCTGGCGCGGAGATGTAATGGTCAATCCCACTCGTCAGCTTACAAGCAGTCGCCCCCGCTCGCGCGGGGGACGACAGATGTCAGCCAATGGGTTGGATCGGGCGTACTTCAGCGGACCGCGTTGAACCAGCCCGTGGCGTGGCGCTCGGCGGCCGGCAGCACCACGACCTTGGCGCCGACTTTGACCCGGTCGTAGAGGTCGATCACGTCCTCGTTGGCCATGCGGATGCAGCCGGCGGTGGCGCGGCTGCCGATGGTCGAGGGCGCGTTGGTGCCGTGGATGCGGTAGAAGGTTCCGCTGAGATACATGGCGCGCGCGCCAAGCGGATTGGTCGCGCCGCCGGCCATGAAGCGTGGCAGATAGGGCGAGCGGGCGATCATCTCCGGCGGCGGAGTCCAATCCGGCCACTCGGCCTTACGCTCGACGGTTTTGACGCCGGTCCAGGTAAACCCCTCGCGGCCGACGCCGATGCCGTAGCGGATCGCCTTGCCGCCACCGAGAACGTAATAGAGGTACGTGTTCGGGGTATCGACGATGATCGTGCCCGGCGCCTCGTTGGACGGATAGTCGACGGTCACCCGCCGCAGGTCGGCGCGCACCTGGTTACCATTATCGGTCGAGGTGTAGCCGAGCCCGAGCCAGGCGAACGGATTGGCGGATGCTTGCGTGGCAAGCGCGCTCGCGGCAACGACGACGGCTGCGGCGGTCGCAAAACGGCACAATGCGTTCATGATTGCCCCCTTTTTCCCCTTCTGCTGATTAGTCGGCCGAGGGGGCGTCCGGGTTCAACTGGGCCGAAAAAATTTGTCCTGGAGGTCCGCAGCCGCGGCGAATATTGGCCCTGTTTTCAATAAGCTAGGGCAGCTTGCCTGCGATGTCGCTGGATGCCATCTCCTCCAGCCGGCTGGCCAGCTGGTTAAGCTCCCACTCTCGCGCAAGCGCCGCCGCTTTGGCCCAGGCCGGCGTCTGGTCGGCAAGTCGCGGCAACCGCGCCTTGCGGTCCATGGTGGCGATCGATCGAAAAAGCCGCAACCGTTCGGCGTGCGCGGAAAAGCGGCCCGCTTTGAGCGCGTTCTCGAGCGTGGCGTACGCGCGCAAGACCTGAGCTGCTCCCGCGGCGCCCAGACCTGCGATCCCCGGCAGCTTGTCGGAGGGGTCGCCGCGCAGCGCGATGAAATCTGCAACCTGCTCCGGATCGACGCCGTAGCGCGCACGAACCTCGGCCGGACCGATCCGCGCGACCTCGCCCGCGCGCACGGGAAAAAGAATCGTGGTGCTGGCCGAGGCAAGCTGGAAGGTGTCGCGATCCCCGCTGGCGACGAGCGCGGTGCCGCCGCGCCTCTCCTCGGCGGCGACTGCCGCGGCAAGGAAGTCGTCAGCCTCATAGCCGGCGACTTTGGCATTGGCAAAGCCGCACGCCGCGACGAATTGCGGCAAAGCCTCGAGCTGCTCGAGCAACGCGTCGTCGAATTTGCGGCCGCTCTGATAAGCGGGAAACTGCTTGTGCCGATAGGTCGGCGCGTCCAACGTATCCCAACCGACCAGCACCGCGCGCGGCTGCTCCGTGCGGTAGAATTTCAGCAGCATATTGGCAAAGCCGAGGATCGCGCCGGCGGGCCGGCCGCCGCGCCCGAGAATCGTTTTCGGCAAGGCGTGGTAGGCGCGATGGGCGAAAGAATCGCCGTCGATCACCAGTAACGGCTTGCGCGGCGGCGGCGGCTTCCGCTTCCGCGAAGCGGGGGCCGGCTTCGTTGCAGGCCTGGGAAAAGTTCGCCGCGCCTTCGCCTCATCGCGCAGCACGACCCAGGCGGGCGCATGATCGCTCGCGCCCTCGCGCGCGCGAACGGCACGATCGACGCCAGCGTCGATCAGCCGCTCCGCTGCCTGCGCGCTCAGCAGCAGGTGGTCGATGCGCAACCCCGCATCGCGCGCCCACCGATTTCGCATGTAGTCCCAGAACGTGTACATCGGCGCGTCTGGATGCCGTGTTCGGATCGCGTCGACCCAGCCTTGGTCGAGAATGCGCTGAAACAGCGCGCGGCTTTGCGGCTGAAGCAGCGCATCCTTCGCATAGGACTTGGTCGGATAGATATCGCGGTCGGTCGGCACGACATTGTAGTCGCCCGCCAGCACCACCGGGATTCCCGCGCTATAGAGACCCTCGGCATGCGCCGCAAGCCGCCGCATCCAAGCGAGCTTGTGCGCGAATTTGGGGCCGGGCTGCGGGTTGCCGTTCGGCGCGTAAACCGAGGTGATCAGCACGCCGCGCACCGCCGCCTCGATATAGCGGCTCTGGGCGTCGGCGCCTTCGTCCGGTAGATGCGTGCGCGTGAGGATGGGCTCGCAGCCGCGGGCGAGGATGGCGACGCCGTTCCACGATTTTTCGCCGCGCCAGACCGCGCCATAACCCGCCTTCTCGAGCGCGGTTTTGGGAAACTCCGCATCCGGTGCCTTAAGCTCCTGCAGCGCGACGACGTCGGGCTTGGCGCTGCGCAGCCACGCGAGCAGGTTGGCGAGCCGGTTATTGATGTTGTTGACGTTGAAGGTTGCGATCTTCATGGCTGACGGTAGCTGTAGCAACCATTAGATCATGCGAGGTGTTTCGGTCCACTCTGCTCGATCACCGTCAAAATGCTCGACAAACGGTGCCAAACGTGGATCGGGCGGAGCATGGATCGCCTTGGTCGCTGCCGTACAATCAGCAATCAGCGCAGCTCGATCCTGTCGTTCTTCGCCCGTGCAAAGCCTTGCGCCCTCTCCCCGCATGCGGGGCGAGGGAATATGCCGCGCCAGCGCCTCCTATGGGTTAACAGTTTGATAAGTCCGCGATGTCAGTGTGCGCCGCGCGCTAACGCGGCGAGTGCTGGAGAGTGGCAAATGCGATTGGTGCGGTTGAGTCTGCTCATCGGATTTTTGACCGCTGCTGGGATTGCAACCGCGGACGCGAGCTCTTGGACACCGGCGAAATTTCCGGGCGAACAAGACCGCGCCGTTCAAGGGTGCGCCGACGATGCGCAGAATCCCGGCGACTGGTTCTGTATAGTCATCCGTTGCGACCGACCTGGCTCGCCGCTGAGCCTCTATGTCTCGGCGCCGGGACCAGATATTCACGGCGACATCAAGCTCATCGTTGACGAACAGAGCTTTTCCGTTTCGCTGCCCGCATCGCTCAAATCGCCGCTTCCGTTGTCGAGCCGTGCCGAAGCACTTCCCTACACCGCCCTCGATGCAATGAAGGGCGGAAGCGCGATCTCGGTTCAGGGATCACATATCCAAACGCCATACAACCGAATCTCGCTGGAGAATTCCCGCAAAGCCATCGAACGCATCGAATGGGCCTGTGAGAGCCCATATCCGAGCCCCACACGCTTCTGGCGGCGGATCGTGCGGCGGTTGCGTTTCATGTGATCGTGCCGACTATTTCTTACGCGCCTCGGCGTAGGGATAGATCATGCTGCCGGTCTTGTGCGTGGCCGGCCACAGGATCACCTGCTTGGTACCGGCGCGGAATTGCTCGAGGTCGTTGGGCACGACGTTCTGAAATTGGGTGAAGACCTGGCGCGACTTCGCCCATTCGCCGTCCTTGCCGAACGCGACGTCCCCGACGACAGTCTTGAACGTGCTGCTGTGGATGTAGGCGGCGAGCTTGTCATCATTGGTGCTCTTGGTCGCTTCCACCGCCTGGGCGAGCACCTGGCCGGCCGCATAGCCGAACGGCACGAAGCCGTAGCCGAGCGGGTCGACGCCCTGGCCCGTGGCCTTGGCCTGGTAGCGACTGAACAGATCGACGACGCCGGGGAACTCGAACGGCGGCGCGCGCACAAAACTTTCGCCGATAACGAGGCCGTTCGCGAGCGAGCCGAGCTGCACCTTTATCGGGGTCACCAGCATGCCGATCATCGCGCCGCCAAACATTTTCGGCATGAGATTGATTTCATTTGCCGCACGAATGATGCCAACCGTGTCCGGCGGATAGGCGGCGACGAACACGATGTCGGCGTTCGCCGCCTGTACGGCGCGCATCACCGGCAGGAAATCGGTCGTCGGCGGCGGATAGGATCGCTCGTAAGCGACATTGAAGCCCGACGCCTTGGCGTTATCGCGCGCGGCGTCGGCGGTGGTTTTGGCGAACTCCGCGTCGGCGGACACGATCGCCACGGTCTGCGGCTTCGGTGACTGCGCCGCCGCGAGCTCGAAGAACCCATCCGAGAACGCGCCCGCTCCCTTTGGTCCGACCGGGACCATGGAGAAGTATTTCGGATAGTTGAAGTGCTGATTGATTCCAATCGCCAGGAAGCTGATCGTGATCTTGTTACTCTGCATGATCACCGGCATCGCAGGGGCGACCATGTTGGTGGCGTATGGCCCGAGTAGCAGGTCGACCTTGTCGACGGTGATGAGCTTCGTATAGAGCGCCGGCACGGTGCTCGGGTTGCTCTGGTCGTCGTAATAGACGATCTCGACCGGCCGGCCGAGCAGCCCACCCTTGGCGTTGACGTCATCGCGCCAAAACTCCAGCGCCATCAGGATCTGCTTGCCGTTTGCGGCGACGCTGCCGGTGAGCGCCAAGCTCAGGCCGACCTTGATCGGATCGGCGGCCTGCATGGGGGTCGCCGACAGCACTGAGGCAAAAGCCAGCGCGATGAGCGCGTGCCATGCGATGCGCAGACATGAGGTGAATGACACGGAGTCCTCCCTTGCATATTCCAGTCGTCCCGGCCGAGCGCGCACCGCGAGAGCCGTGACCCACGACCACCGGCCGGTGATCAGGGGTCCGCTTTCGCGGGGACGACCGGAGTTCCTGAGCTCATTTTGAACGCGGCACTTCGGGCGGCGTTCACGCCGGGGTCACGTATCAGGATCGGATGTATCGGGGTCGCGTGGCAACTAGCAAAGCGTCACAGAGGATTTGATTAACGTACTAAGACGTCTTGCCTTTTTTCAGCGGGTCGAGATTGATCGGGGGGCTCGGGCTCGTCTCGCGGCAGCGGCTGGTGCAATCTGGCTGCCAATGTGCCGGCGCAAGCAGCTCGTATGCGCCGTGGCGCAGACATGCGGTTGCGATTATGCTTGTCGCGCTAGCTGACGCATAGGTCCTGGCCGACGCAGCGTGCGCCCGGACGGGCCCGCGTTCGGAGATGCAGCATGAGTGCCCCGCGCTGGATTACGGAGGCAGATGTCGCTCAGTCGATCGACTTGGGCGATGCGCTCGAGGCATTGACGCGCGGCCTGCGTGAAGAGGCGACCGGTTCTGCGCGCAACATGGAGAAAACCGCGGCGCACTGGGGCAAGAGCAGCAATATGCACGCGATCGGCGCCGTTTTCGAAGGCGCCAACGTGTTCGGAACCAAGACCTGGGGCAATACGCCTGAAGGCGGCTCAACTCCGCTTCTCGTCTTGTGGGATGCAGTGAGCGCCAGGCTTTTGGCGATCATCGAGGCACGCGTCCTCGGGCAGTTGCGAACCGCCGCGATGTCGGCGATCGCGACCCAATGGATGAGCGCAGGCGACGCCGATGACTTCGCCGTCATCGGCAGCGGCAAGCAGGCGCTGACGCAGGTCGCGGCGGTGGCAGCGGTGCGGCGGTTGCGGCGCGTCCGCGTCTTTAGTCCAACGCCGGAAAAGCGCAGCGCATTCGCGGAGAAGCTACGAAGCACCTTTCCCGGCATCGAAATCAGAGTGGCGGACGACATAGCGCGTGCGACCGACGGCGCTTCCATCATCACCTTGATCACCCGCGCCCGCGAACCAGTCCTCACGGCGTCCATGGTCGCGCGCGGCGCACACGTGAACGCAGCCGGCGCGATCACCAGGGAGCGCCGGGAATTTTCGCAGGATCTGTTTCCGCGCGCGACGCTCGTGGCGGTGGATACGCTGCCGGGAACCCGTCAGCTCAGCGCCGAGTTTATCGATTGGTATGACGGCAGGTGCGGCGGCGACTGGACGCCTGTGCAGCCGATCTCGACGATCGTCGCGGCAGGCAAGCCGCGTCCAGGGAAAACCGACGTGTCGCTGTTCAAACCGATGGGAATGGGAATTTCCGACGTTGCGCTCGGAATCGAAATCGTCCGACGCGCGGACGCAGGCGGCATCGGCCGCATCATGCCGGATCCCGGATTCGCCGTCCCTCGGATTTCCACCGCTTCGAGACAGGAGTCTGCAGCATGACCCAAGCCATTCTTCGCGACATCAGCGGCGCGGTTGCGCCGCGCTCGCTCGATCTATGGGAGCCGGTCGTCATCACCGGTGAACAAATCGATGCAGAGGTCCAGCGGCTCGCCTCGCTTGCGCGCCCCGCGAATGGGCGACGTGAAGCGATGATTATTCATCCGCGTGCGAGCGCTCCGGGGAGCGGCTTCACCCCCGGCATAGGGGTCGTGCTGAGCGTGCTCAAGCCGGGCGAAGCGACCGCCCCGATACGCCACAATTCCACGCACGTGGACTTCTGCATCCGGGGCTCCGGCTGCGCGGAGATCGGCGGGACGCAGGTGCGCTACGGCAAGTACGACGTCTGGAACACGCCCTCGTTCCGCGCCTACACGCAGCGCAACGATGGCAGCGACCTTCAGGTACGGCTGACCTATTCCAATGCTCCTCTCCTGGAAATGCTCAATATTCATATCGTCGAAGAGAATCCGAACCTTGCGACGGCGCCGGAAGAGGCGAAGGCCGATGAGGACCGCGAGGACCCGCGCCGCAAGAGCCCCTATGGCATGGTACGACTCGAGAACGGCGCGCAGCTGATGCCGTATGAGATGTTGATCAACCCGCCCACGGTCGAGTCCAACGTGCTGCATTGGCCCTGGCCGCAGGTGAAAAATCATCTCGACAAATTGGAGTCGCTCGGAAAAAGTTACATCGGCCGCCGCTTGTATATGATGTACAACCCCATGACCGGACGCACCAACGGCTGTACGCCCTCGTTCTTTGCCACGATCACCATTCGGCCGCCAAAAATCGTCGATCGCCCGCACCGCCACACGTCGGCCGCCATCAACTACTATTTCCACGGGCGTGGGCGCAGCACCGTCGAGGGCAAGGTCTACGAGTGGAAGGCTGGCGATTTGATGCTCTCCGCGCCGGGATGGGGCGTGCACAACCACGCTTCATACGATGAGCCCGTCTACGAGCTCACCGTGCAAGATCAGCCTCTCAACATCTACATGGAGTCGCTGCTCTGGCAGGAAGACCTCAAGCATCCTGCAGCACTGCTGGGCTCCGAGGCCGGTTTTGACACGAACCGCGCTCAAATCGCTGCCGCCGAATAACAGCAATGCCGTCGTGGGACCTTTTGCGGAGGCTGCGTGATGGCGGCCGGTCCGATGTGCCGACCGGGCCATTGCGCAGCGCCGCAATGAACCTTCAAGTCGAGACGAACGGCATCGCCTCGGTCCATCTCACGCTAGCGGTGGTCGATTACGAGCATGTGCGCGAGATCGCGCAAGGGTTGGTTCGCGCCGACGGCATCACCCTCACGCCGCTCATCTTTCCCTCGATCGAGGAGATCACCTTTCGCTTCACCAAGAACCTCGAATGGGACGTGTCTGAACTGTCGTTCGGAAAGTATGTTTCGCTCACCTCGCAGGGCACCGCGCCGATGGTTGCGATCCCGGTGTTTCCCTCGCGCGTGCATCGGCATTCCGCGATCTACGTGCGCGCCGATCGCGGCATCAAGGCCGCCAAAGACCTCGAGGGCTGCGCGGTGGGCATTCCCGAATGGGCGCAGACCGCCGGCATCTACGTGCGGGGATTTTTGGCGGAAGAGTATGGAGTGGACTTGAGCAAAATTCGCTGGCTGCAGGCCGGCGTCAACGATCCTGGCCGCACCGAGAAGGTCGCGCTGAAGCTGCCCGCAGGCATCCGCTACGAGACACGGCCGGATACCAGCCTCTCGGCCATGCTCGCGAGCGGCGAGATCGATGCAGTCATCTCCGCCCGCGCGCCCGAGGCGCCGAATGGTCGCGTCGTCCGCTTATTCGCGGACTATCGCGCCGAGGAGGCGCGCTTCTTCAAGAACACCGGCATTTTCCCGATCATGCATTTGATCGCGATACGGCGACCCGTACTCGAACAGCATCCCTGGATCGCGATGAATCTGTTCAAGATGTTCGACGAGGCCAAGCGCCGCTGCCTCAATAGGCTGCGCGACTTCACCTGCGCGCGCATACCTCTGCCCTGGGCGGCGGCGATCGCCGAGGAGATCGCGGCCGGCTACGGGCCAGATCCCTATCCTTATGGGATCGAGGAGAGCCGCCCGACCATCGAGGCATTTTGCCGTTACGCGCACGATCAGGGCGTGACCCACCGCCGGATGACGGTGGAGGATCTCTTTCCGCGCGAGGTGCGCACGATGGCGAGGGTTTGAATCGTCGAGCAGTGAGCTGCTGGCTACTATTGAAAGAGGAGGACGTCATGCCGACGAGCGTCAAGCAGATGATGGAAGCTGCCAATGCGGAGGTGCCGCGGATCACGGTGGCGCAAGCGCGCGAGATGATCGCCAAAGGCAACACGCTGGTGGTCGACGTGCGCGACGCCCCTGAAGTCGAGAAGAGCGGCAAAGTTGTCGGCGCGGTCAATGTCTCGCGCGGCATGCTGGAGTTTCGAGCCGATCCCGAATCGCCTTACCACGACAAGAATTTTGCGAAGGATAAAACCGTCATCGTGTATTGCGCCTCTGGCGGGCGCTCGGCCTTGAGCGGCAAGGTGCTCAAGGACATGGGC
>DATNNX010000241.1:0-11982 GCA_035601615.1 Xanthobacteraceae bacterium | reverse complement strand
GACGCCTGGTGAGACGGTCGCGCGGCAAACGCTCGCCGGCAATGACGGCGCGATCGGGGAGCGCGCCGTCGATGTGCAGGTCAATCGCTTGCGCCGCAAGATCGAGCAGGATCCGACCAATCCGCTTCTGGTGCAAACGGTGCGCGGGATCGGATATCGCCTGGTAACCTCGCCATGACCACGCTCGATGTCGGCATAGCCGCGCTGCGCTCGAGCCTGAGCGCGCTCCGCTCGGCGGCGAGCCGCGGTTACGAGCTCTACGACCGTACCAGCGTCACGCTGAAAGGGGTCATGCCGAAAGGCCTCTACGCGCGCGCGTTGTTGATCATTATTGCGCCCATGGTGGTGCTGCAATCGGTCGTCGCCTTCATGTTCATGGAGCGACACTACAATGCGGTCACGCAGCGGCTCTCCGCCGGCGTGGTGCAGGACATCGCCACGTTGATCGAGATCGACAAGGCGCTTCCCCAGGACCATGCGCTGGTGCGCCGCATCGCGCAAGACAAGCTCGGTCTGGTGGTCGACTTTCTGCCGGTCACCGAGTTGCCGCCTCCGGGCCCGAAGCCGTTCTTCTCGCTCGTGGATCAGGCATTGTCTGACGAGGTCAGAAAGCAGATCGGCCGGCCGTTCTGGATCGACACGGTCGGTCGCTCGGCACTACTCGAGATCCGCATCAAGCTCGACAATGACGTGATGCGTGTCTTCGCGCCCCGCCGCGCCGCTTATGTCTCCAACTCGCACATTTTTCTGGCGTGGATGGTCGGCACCTCACTGGTGCTGATCACCGTGGCGGTGCTGTTCCTGCGCAACCAGATCAGACCGATTCTGCGGCTGGCGGACGCGGCTGAAAGCTTCGGCAAAGGGCGCGAAGTGCCCGACTTCCGGCCGCGCGGTGCGCGCGAGGTTCGACGTGCTGCGGTGGCATTCGTCGAGATGAAGCGCCGGATCGAGCGCGCGCTGGAGCAGCGCACCGCGATGCTGGCGGGAGTTTCGCACGACCTGCGCACCATCCTCACCCGTTTCAAGCTCGAGCTTGCCCTCATCGGCGAGAGCCCCGAGGTCGAGGCGATGAAAAAGGACGTCGACGAGATGGGCCGCATGCTGGAAGCTTATCTCGCATTCGCGCGCGGGGATTCGGGCGAACAGTCGGCGCCGACGGACATGGGCGCCTTCCTCGAAGAGCTCAAGACCGACGCCGAGCGCAACGGTCACAAATCGAGTGTGTACTTCCACGGCCACCCGATCGTCACGGTGCGGCCGGCCGCGTTCAAGCGCTGCCTTGGCAATCTCGTGGCCAACGCCGCGCGGCATGCGCCGTCGATCTCGATTACCGGCCATCGCGACCACCGGTGGCTCACGGTCACCGTGGACGACGACGGTCCAGGCATCGCGCCGCATCTGCGCGAAGAGGTGTTCAAGCCGTTCTTGCGACTCGACGATGCGCGCAATCAGGACGAAGGCGGCACCGGGCTCGGGCTTGCCATCGCGCGCGACATCGCCCGCTCCCACGGCGGCGATATTATGTTGTCGGACAGTCCGCTCGGGGGATTGCGCGCGACAGTGCGGGTGCCGATCTAGGCCGCAACCGTATCTTCTTCGTCGCTGCCGCGCCGCGGCCGCGGGCGCAGGCGGCAAACGGAAGCGGGAATCTGGCACAGGTCATCAAGCAAGCCCGACCAGCGCTGTCCGCGTGCGAGCGCGCGGTCGAGCGCCGCCATAGTGCGGGCAAGGCCTCGATCCTGGTCGTCGATCCAGGTCCGCAGCACCGATGCGAACAGCAGCGCGAGTCCTTGGGCACGCATCATGCCACGTGGGCCGGAGGCAGCGATGTCGGCGGCGGTCAGCATCCATTGCTGCGAGCGCACGGAAAGCGAATTCAGGGCGAAGGCCAGGCCAGGATTGCGGCTGGCCGAGCGCATCAGCGAGCGCACCGCGGCTTTATGCGGCGCGAGCACTTCAAGGCGGCGCATCAGCACATCGAACAGGCGCTCGCGCGGCGGCTCGTCCGTAAGCTCCGCATCGCCGCCCGCGAGCACCGCGCGGTCGATCTCTCGCATTTGCGCGGCGAGGATGGCGAGCGTCGAAGCGAATATGCCGCGCAGATCGGAGAGCGATACGTGCGCTGATTTGGCGATCTCGGCAAAGTCGATACGCTCGATAGGCTTTTCGGCCAGAAGTGCCATGAAAGCTTCGATGATCCGCTCGCGCTCGGATTTGCTGCCGCGCGAAGTGGGACGGGCAGCTGACTTGCGCGAAGCTTTGCGAGCCATGGCCGAACTCCTGAGCGTTTTTTCGTAGGATCCAATCTAGGCCGGCATCCCCTCGTATTCCAGGGCCGTAACCCTTGCGACGCGGTGCTGCACGAGGCGCCGACAGACGTACGACTTTAGCTCAACGAAGCGCCGAGCGAATGGTTCACCCAGCGAGATCGCGCGAGCGCTTGGTCGCGGCGGCGATGGCGGCTGTCATCAGGCGTTCGAGGCCGTCCTCCGCCATCAGGACTTCGAGCGCAGCGGCGGTGGTGCCGCCGGGCGACGTGACGTTCTGCCGCAAAGTTGCGGCATCGAGGGGCGAGCGATTGAGGAGCTCGCCGGCGCCGGCGACCGTGGCGCACGCGAGCCTGGCGGCAAGCGTCGGCGGCAGGCCGACGGCGGTGCCGGCGCGCGCCATGGCCTCGGCGAGCAGGAACACGTAGGCGGGTCCCGAGCCGGAAAGGGCGGTGACCGCGTCCATGAGCGCCTCGTCCGTGATCCATTCGACCGCGCCGACCGCTGACAGCAGCGCATCGACGAGCGCGCGCTGCTCGGGCGAGACGCGCGGGTTTGCGATCGCGACTGTTATGCCGCGGCCGATCGCGGCCGGGGTGTTCGGCATGGCACGAACGAGCGCGGCACCCGGCAAGTTGTCCGCAAGGAACCGCAATGTCCGGCCGGCCATGATGGAGAGGACCACGGTCGCGCCAGCCACGAACGGCGCCAGGGCGGGCAAGAGCTCAGGCGCGATCTGCGGCTTGACCGCAACGACCGCGGCGGCGATGTCGCCGACCGAATCGCGGGGCGGATTGAGGCGCAGGCCGCGCTCGGTCAGCGCCGTAATGTCTGGGCTAGGTTGCGGTTCGATTACCGCGATGTTCGCGGGAGAAAGCCCGAGCGCCACCCAGCCTTCCAGCATGGCAGCCCCCATTTTGCCGGCGCCGGCGAGCAAGATGGTCTTGGACAGGCCGGCCAGTGGGCGCGCCATGGTGTGCGGATTCGCTGCTGAACTCATACTCTGCGCTCGTGCCCGCGTGGGTCCGGGCTGGTCCGGGTTCCCCCTGCTTCATTCTTGCATGGGTCACGTCCGCGAGGACGTGAGCGGGGTCGCGGAGCTTACGCCTGTCCTTGCGTATCGAACATGGCGGCGTCGAGCGCCGTGCGTGCCGGCTTTCCCGCCCACACCACGAATTGGAACGCGGGAAAATACCGCTCGCAAGCATCGAGCGCCGTCGCCAGCAATGCCTCGCACTGCCGGCCCGATGCTTCGACGCCGCCGGTGAGCATCAGTGCGTGGCGGTACATAACCAACCCGTCGTGGGTCCACAGATCGAAATGGCCGATCCACATCTGCTCGTTGATCAGCGAGATGAGCTGCTGCACCTCGCCGCGGCAGCGTTCCGGCACTTTCAGTTCGAAGGCGCAGGCGAGATGCAGCACTTCGATGTCCAGCATCCAGGTGTAGGAAACCTGGTAATCGGTCCATTTCCCCGTGGCCACAATGGTGATCTCGTCCTCGCCCGCGCGCTCGAACGACCAGCCGTTGGTGGCAGCCACCCGCTCCACCACCTCGAGCGGATTGCCATGGGGCTGTTCGGCAAATTCGATGAGGGCCATACTTGCTCTCCACCCTGGACACGGGATGCGCACACTCGGGCGCACGCACACCACGCCGCTGCTGAGCAGTCCCCGGTGGAGCTCAGTGATCCGGGGCGAATCACTTGGTGACTCGAATATAACCCCACTGATTCCAGTGGCTAAAGCACAATCGAGCTCTGTCGCGGCGAGTGTTTGGTGGATATCTCGCCGCGGTGGAGTCGTTTCTCCACAGGTTCGGCCAACTGCAGACGAGCGGTCGGCAGTTTGTCCCGACTCGCCCCGTCCTGATTTCCCGAGTCCTGTCAGTCGAATAGGCTCGATACCGACTCTTCGGCCGCGGTGCGGCCGATGGCCTCGCCGATCAGGCTGGCGACCGAGAGCGTGCGGATATTGCGGGCGACCTTGACCGCCTGCGTGGGCTGGATCGAGTCGGTGATGACCAGCTCCTTGAGCCGCGAGGCGGTGATGCGGGCGACTGCGCCGCCGGAGAGCACGCCGTGGGTGATATAGGCGTAGACTTCCGTCGCACCCTGGTCCAACAGCGCATCGGCGGCGTTCACAACGGTTCCGCCAGAATCGATGATGTCGTCGACCAAGATGCAGGTATAGCCTTCGACCTCGCCGATCACGTTCATGACTTCGGACTCGCCGGCGCGCTCGCGTCGTTTGTCGACGATCGCGAGCGGCGCGTTGATGCGCTTGGCGAGCCCGCGGGCGCGGCCGACGCCGCCGACATCGGGCGAGACCACCATCACCTTGCTGATATCAAAACGCTCCTTGATGTCACGCACCATCATCGGCGCGGCGTAGAGATTATCGGTCGGGATGTCGAAAAATCCCTGAATCTGCCCGGCGTGGAGATCAAGCGTCATGACGCGATCGGCGCCGGCGCGGGTGATCAGGTTGGATACAAGCTTGGCCGAGATCGGCGTGCGCGGCGCCGGTTTGCGGTCCTGTCGGGCATAGCCGAAATAGGGAATGACCGCCGTGACGCGCCGCCCCGACGCGCGTCGCAGCGCGTCGATGATGATGAGCAACTCCATCAAATTGTCGTTGGCCGGGAACGAGGTCGACTGGATGACGAAAACGTCGGTGCCGCGCACGTTTTCCTGGATTTCGACGAAGATTTCCATGTCGGCGAAGCGGCGCACCACCGCCTTGGTCAGCGGGGTCGCGAGGTAGGCGGCAATCGCGTCGGCAAGCGCAGGGTTGGAGTTGCCGGCCACAAGCTTGATTGCTCCGTTATTGGGCCGCATCGCTGTCTCCAGGCGAGAGGCTTCGCGCGCTCGCGGCGCCCTGATAACAAGGAGGCGGCAAGGCTGGCAATATGACCGGCAAGGCAGAACGGCAGTTGTCCCGATAATTCAACTGCTTCGAGCCCGGGCCCAACCGCGTGGGCTGGTCCTTCCGCTTATCCACGATCGGCTGCGGCCTGGCGCTGCAAGTGCCGCCATCAGAGCTTGCGAGCAGGCCACCTTCTCCATTGAGTGCGCTACGACGGATCGACGGTCCGCTCGGGAACAGGGCGTTTCAACGCGCTCCGCCGATCGCCTACGCGGCGAGCGCGATGGCATTGACGTGGCGCCCGTAGTCGCGCTCACGGTGGTGGGTCGAGCGCCGATAGCTGAAGAACCGAGTCGCATCGGCGTAGGTACAATGGCCGAGATCCTCGATGCGCAGGATGCCGGCAGCGCTCAGGCGCGCTGTGATGTAGCCGGGGAGATCGAACAGGGCGTGCGACGGCCTTGTTGACGGCCGGAAGAAGCGTTCGTTGTCCGCGTCCTCGGATGTAAAGCGCGTCACGAATTCGGGGCCGACCTCGTAATTCGCCTGGCGGATGGTCGGCCCGAGCGCAACGGCAAGACGGGCCCGGTCCGCCCCGCAGCGCTCCATAGCCGCGATTGTCGCTTCAAGGACGCCGCTTGCCGCGCCGCGCCAACCGGCATGGGCCGCGCCGACGACGCCAGCCGTTGCGTCGGTAAACAGGACGGGCGTGCAATCGGCGGTGGTGACGCCGATAGCGAGGCCCGGCACGGCCGTCACGATCGCATCGGCGCGGGGGCGCTCGTGCGGCTGCCACGGCCGCTCGATCGTTACCACCTCCGGCGAATGGACCTGATAGGCGGTGAGCAGGCGATCCGCGGCGACCTCGAGCGCCGCCGCCATGCGCGCACGATTCTCGGCAACGTTGGCGGGTGCATCATCCGAGCCGGGGCCGCCGTTGAGGCTGGCATAGACTCCCTCGGAGACGCCGCCCTCACGGGTGAAGAAGGCGTGGCGGACGCGCTCGAGCGCGCGGAGCGAATCGGCCTGCAGCATGCCTGCCATTGTCTCGTGTCCGGTTTGCTCGCGAGAATTTTCTGCCGGCATTGTTCGCACTCTCACGGTTCGAAGCCGGGCAGGCGCTCGAGCCTCGGGTCGGCCACCGCGATGGCCTTGAACAGACGGCCCATTCCGGTGCGATCCTCGCTGGTGAGACGCACCAGCGCGGCGTCGATCGCATCGGCGTACTCGGGCGGCGCGGCCGCCTTGAGCGCCGCCGCGCGCTCCTCGACCCCGAGCTCGCGCAAGAACTCGCCCTGCGGCACGGGCCCGTGCACTCTCGCGCCCATACCTTCGGCTGCCCGCGCCAGCGCCTCAAAATCAACGTGCGCGGTGAGATCGACGAGGCCTGGCGTCAGCAGCGGCTCGGCGAATTGGTGTCCTCCGACGGCTTGCAGCGTATCCCCGATCGCGCTCTCCGTGTGGCCGTAGTCGATGATCAGCGCGGCGCCGCCGCGGCGCGCGACGCGTCGGCCGATCTCGAGCGCGATGTTGTCGGCACGCCACTCGAAGATCTCGCCGATCTTGGCTGCGCGCAACCTTCTTGGCAGAAGCTTGTCGAACAGCGGGATCGGATCACGATCGATGCTGAAATGTAGCTTGTCGTCCTCGCCGATCTTGATCACCCGCTCGTGCCAGCCATCGGCGCACATGACCGCCTGATGGACCGGCAGCGCGTCGAAGAATTCGTTGGCGAGCACGATCAGCGCCCGGTCGGGAACGTCATCGATCGAGCGATGCCAAGATACCGGAGGGTTGCCGCCGCCAAAAGCCTGGCGCTGCAGATGCTCCAGCGCCGGGCTAATCTCGATCAAATGAAGATCGATCGCGGCGCGGAAGTCCGGCACCACCTTAGCTGCCCGCAGCACGTCGACCATCATGGTGCCGCGGCCTGGCCCAAGCTCCACCAGGCTGAAATTTCCCGGCGACCCCATCGCCCGCCAGGTCGCGGCCGCCCACAGCCCGATAAGCTCGCCGAACATCTGACTGATCTCGGGCGCGGTCGTAAAATCGCCCGCCGCGCCGAACGGGTCGCGCGTCGCGTAGTAACCCCGCTCGGGATCGGTGAGGCAAAGCTCCATGTATTGCGCCACGGACATCGGGCCGCCGACCGCAATGCGTCGCCGAATCTCCGCTTCGAGCGGGGCAATCTCCGTCATGTCCGGCGCGCCGCCTCCTTGCGCAAGGCCGCCGCCATGAGGGCGATGCCCGCAAGCATCAACGGTAGCGACAGTAGCGTGCCCATGGTCAAGCCGCCCCACAGGAATCCGAGCTGGGGATCCGGCTCACGAAACTGCTCGCAAATCGAGCGCGCGAGGGCATAGCCGAAGGTAAAAGCGCCGAGGACGAAACCTGGTCGCTTGAGCGCGCCAGCGCGGATGAAGGCAGTGAGCAGCGCGAACAGCAGCAGACCTTCGAGCGCGGCCTCGTACAGTTGGCTCGGGTGGCGCGGCAAGGGCCCGCCGGTCGGAAACACCATCGCCCACGGCACGTCGGTGGGCCGGCCCCAAAGCTCGCCGTTGATGAAATTGGCGATGCGTCCGAGAAAGATCCCGATCGTGCCCGCCGCACAGGTGATGTCCCCGAGCGAGAGTATGGATAGGCCGCGATAGCGCGCAAACAAGACGACGGCCAGCACGCAGCCGAGAAAGCCCCCGTGAAACGACATACCGCCTTTCCAGAGCTGGAAGCTCTCCAGCGGATGTGCGGCGAAATAGCTCGGATTGTAGAACAGCACGTAGCCGATGCGCCCGCCCAGGATAATGCCGAGCGTCACCCACAGCACGAAGTCGTCATAATCGCTCACGGTCATGGGTACCGGCGAGGCCCAGAGGCGCTCGCGACGGATGATCGCGCGTGCATAGAGCCAGCCCAAGAGTATGCCGACGATGTAGGCGAGCGCATACCAGCGCACGGCGATCGGCCCGAAGCTGACGAGCACGGGGTCGATCGCAGGGAACGGGAGGGCATAAACTGACATCGGGCTATTCGCGCAACAGGGGTGATGCGGGCAGCGAGCCGGCGAAGTCAAGCGGGCGGGCTCGTACCTTATCAGCGGGCCGGGCCGAAAGATCCGAGCCGCACTGATTGATATAAGTGGCGCGTTTCTGATCGCCCTTGCGGGCGGAGCAAACCGTGTCCATTGTTGTGGGCGATTTGAATTCGAACCCGAGACCAGCGATGACCCAGACCACCAACCGTTTCTTCGACGAAATGGCGAGGCTCATGAACGACGCGGCCGGCGTCGCGTCGGGCGTGCGACGCGAGTTCGACACCATATTCCGCAACCAAGCCGACCGCATCCTGCGCGACCTCGAGGTGGTCAAGCGCGAGGAATTCGAGGCCGTCAAGGAAATGGCGCGCCTCGCGCGTGAGGAAAACGAGGCCTTGAAGGCGCGCATTGCCGCACTCGAGGCCAAGCTTGGATCTGGCAACCCATAAGCACTTGGATTGCGGTCGTTTTCTGCGCAACGCGGGCCGTCGCGCATTCTTGTCTTTCTCTCGCCCGATCGCTATAACGCGCGAACCGCCGGCGCGGCGCCCCGGCCGCGCATTGCTGCGGCCCAGAACCCTAGGAGCGAGCTGGTAGGAGAATGGGCCGCAGCGTCTCGGCGGCCTTTGTTGCAAGAGGATTTGCACCATGGCGAGCGTCAAACAGATGACGGCGGTGACGCGTTCGCGCACTGGCAAGGGCGCCGCTCGCGCCGAGCGTCGCGTCGGCCGCGTGCCGGGCGTGGTCTACGGCGACGGCAAACCGCCGCTCAACGTGTCCGTGGATCACGCCGATCTCAAGCAGCGCATCTATGCCGGCCGCTTTCTCACGACCATCTACGAGCTGGAGATCGACGGCACCAAACAGCGTGTCATTCCGCGCGACTTTCAGCTCGATCCGGTGAAGGACCTGCCGGTGCATGTCGACTTCCTGCGGCTGGGCGAGGGGGCGCAAATCCGAGTGCGTATTCCGGTGCACGTCATCAACGCCGATCAAGCACCGGGTGTCAAACGCGGCGGCACCGTCAACATCGTCACCCACGCGGTGGAAGTCGTGTGCTCGCCCGAGCACATCCCGGAATCCATCGACGTCGACGTCTCGGGACTGGAAATCAATTATTCGAAGCACCTGAACGAGGTGACGCTGCCGCCGAACGTGCGCGTCGTCGGCAGGCTGGACGATACCTTGGTCACCATCGTGCCGCCGTCAGGCTACGCGGAAGAGATGAAGGCGGCGGCGGAAGCTGCCGCCGCCGCAGCGGCCGCCGCGGCCGCCGCCGCGGAGGCCGGGATTGCTCCCGAAGGCGCGGCTCCGGGCGCAGCACCTGGTGCGGCTCCGGCCGCGGGCGCTCCGGGGGCCGCCGGCGCTCCTGCTGCCGGTGCCGCCGCGCCGGCGGCAGAGAAGAAGCCTCCGGCCGCGGAGAAGAAATAACGACACTTCCTGTCATCGTGCACACCGGCATCCGGAAATCTTGCGCGATGCGGGAAACGCCCGCTGCGTCGATCTCGTCCGAGATTCCTGGATGCCCACTGGCGCGGGCATGACCGCACGGACAGGACTTCATGCTGCTCCTCGTCGGGCTCGGTAATCCCGGTTCGCAGTACGCCGGCAATCGACACAACATCGGTTTCATGGCGCTCGACGCGATCGCCAAGCGCAACGGCATCGGTCCCTGGCGGCGGCGCTTTCAGGGCGTATCGGCGGAAGGACCGCTGGGCGGCGAGCGCGCGCTGCTGCTGCTGCCCGGCACATACATGAACGAGTCGGGCCGCGCGGTCGCCGAAGCCGCGCATTTTTACAAGCTCGGCCTCTCGGACATTGTGGTGTTCCACGACGAGATCGACCTCGCGCCCGGCAAGGTGCGGGTCAAGACCGGCGGCGGCATCGCCGGCCATAACGGGCTGCGCTCGATCTCCGCCCACATCGGCAATGACTATCGGCGTGTGCGTATCGGCGTCGGGCATCCGGGCGTGAAGAGCCTGGTTGAAGGGTACGTGCTCAGCGACTTTGGCAAAAACGAGCGGCCTTGGGTGGAGGCCCTATGCGCGGTCATCGCGGACAACGCCGAGCTGTTGGCGAAAGGCCAGGACGCGAGTTTCCAGAACAAGGTGCATGTGGGCATGCAGGCCAAGGGATTTTTGGCAACTAACGAGCCCGAGCAGCCCGACGAGTGACATGCGGGCCTACATCGATCAGAGAACGTCATGGGCTTCAAATGCGGCATTCTCGGCCTTTCGAACGTCGGTAAGTCGACGCTGTTCAACGCGCTGACGGCGACGGCGGCGGCGCAGGCCTCGAACTATCCGTTCAGCACCATCGAGCCGAACGTTGGCGAGGTCATGGTGCCCGATCTACGTCTCGACGTGCTCGCGAAGCTCGCCGAGTCCGCCAAAATCAAGCCGACGCGGCTCACCTTCGTCGATATCGCCGGCCTCGTGCGCGGCGCCTCCAAGGGCCAAGGTCTCGGCAACCAATTTCTCGCGCATGTGCGTGAAGTCGATGCCATCGCGCACGTGGTGCGTTGCTTCGTCGATCCCGACGTTGCCCATGTCGCAGGTGCCATCGACCCGATCGCCGACATCGAAACAATCGAGACCGAGTTGATGCTCGCGGACCTCGACAGCCTGGAGCGGCGAGTCGAGAGCCTCGCCAAGAAAGCCAAGGGAACCGACAAGGACGCCGTTGAGGCCAAGGAGACGCTCGATCTTGTCAACCGGGCACTCGCGCTCTTGCGTGAGGGCAAGCCGGCGCGGTTGGTGGAGCGAAAGCCGGAGCAGGAGAAGACCTTTCGCATGCTGGGCCTGCTGACCGCCATTCCGGTGCTTTACGTGTGCAACGTCGACGAGGCCGCCGCCGCGATCGGCAACGACTTTTCGCGCCGGGTCGAGGAGCGGGCGCGGGAGGAGGGTGCGGCTTGTGTGGTGATCTCGGCGAAAATCGAGGCAGAAATCGCCGTACTGCCGCCGCAGGAGCGCGCTGAATACCTGGCTTCGATCGGCCTCGAGGAGCCGGGCCTCGACCGGTTGATCCGCGCCGGCTATGCGCTCCTCAATCTGATCACCTATTTCACCGCCGGCCCGAAGGAGGCGGCAGCCTGGACCGTGACGCGTGGCACGAAGGCGCCGCAGGCGGCCGGCGTCATTCATTCGGACTTCGAGCGCGGCTTCATCCGTGCCGAGACCATCGCCTACGACGATTATGTCGCGCTCGGCGGTGAAGCGGGCGCGCAACAGGCAGGCAAGATGCGGCTCGAGGGCAAATCCTATGTGGTCGCCGACGGCGACGTCATGCACTTCAGATTTGCGACTTGAGTCCGAGCGTCACATCTGTTGTCCGCGCTGGCGGATCGCGCCGAGATGTTCGTTGATACGGAACATGATCAGCACGAACTCGGCGATGATGCGCGCGAAGATCACGCCGATCACCACCCCGATTAGACTGGCGAGGATCCAGAACAAGCCGGCGAGCGGACTGAGCGCCATCAGCGTGAGGCCGGATACGATGCCGGAGAGGCCGAATAGAGCCGAAATGCCGACCGCGAGCCAGTAGAAAAGCTTGATAATCGAGGGGGTAATGAAGCGTTCCCATTGGAACAGGTCGCGAAAATCGAACATGGGTCGTCCTCCTGAGGCAGCGGTGCCGCCAGTTGAGAAGCTCGCGCAACCGATGTCGCGCTTCGCAGCCGCTTGCAAACTGCGCCGCCGCTCGTTCGGCCCTCGCCAATCGCCCATGCGAACAAGGCACTGCGGCATGCCGATGGCCAACGAGCACCCTCGAGCCCGCGTGGTTAATTTCGGCTAAATCGGCGCGTACGGC
>DATNNX010000240.1:0-21639 GCA_035601615.1 Xanthobacteraceae bacterium | reverse complement strand
GGAAGAGGCCGCCGCCGCCGTCGCGAAAGAGGACTTCGAGGGCGCTATGCGCGCCATGGCTAAGCTTCGTCCACCCGTCGATGCGTTCTTCGACAAAGTGATGGTGAACGTCGACGACAAGCAACTACGGGAGAACCGTCTCAAACTGCTCAACGAAATCCGCGAAGCGACCCGGACGGTTGCCGATTTCTCGTGCATTGAGGGATGAAGGCTGGTGAGTACTGGATCATGCGCTTACGCGGATCATGACACTGGAATAGAATGAGACTCCGCGCGTGGAACCCGCCGCTGACGCCGTCATTATCATCGACTGCCATCCCAGGAGATCCCTATGACCATCACCTTTGCGCATATCACGCCCCTTGTTGCGCTCATCGCCGGCATTCTGATTCTGCTCTTCCCGCGGCTCTTGAATTACGTCGTAGCGATCTACTTGATCATCGTAGGCATCGCGGGCCTCAACAGCATCCATCACTTCATCCGCTGAATGAGTCGCCGCCGAAGCGCGATCTGCGCCCTTGCGTCAGCGCGCGCGGCGGTGATCATCAAGGGCTGGCGCATCCAGTTGTGGTTCCATGGTCGCATCGACGTCGCGTCGTAGCCGATTGAGCAGAACCCGCTCTACGCCCGGCCGCAGGCCCGCGGCCCGCGCTCGAGGAGCTGCGCGAAAGAAACCGCTCGGCGAAACCAAGTGGGTGTACAGCTTCGGCAACGGCAAAGCGGAGGGGCGCGCCAAAATGCGCAACCTCCTCGGCGGCAAGGGCGCAGGCCTTGCCGAGATGGCGAATCTCGGCCTGCCGGTGCCGCCGGGCTTTACCATCACCACCGAGGTCTGCACCTACTACTACGAGAACGGCAAGACCTACCCGAAAGGCCTAGACCGGCAAGTCGCCGCTGCGCTCGCGCAGGTCGGCCGCATCACCGGCAAGACGTTCGGGGACGGCGACAACCCTCTACTCGTCTCCGTGCGCTCGGGGGCGCGCGCGTCGATGCCGGGCATGATGGACACCGTCCTCAATCTCGGTCTCAACGACGCGACCGTGGAGGCGATCGCGAACAAATCCGGCGATCGACGCTTCGCCTATGACTCCTACCGCCGCTTCATCACCATGTATTCCGACGTGGTGCTCGGCTTTCCCCATCATCATTTCGAGGAAATCCTCGACGATTACAAAGACAAGAACGCCTACACGCTCGACACCGATCTCTCAGCCGACGACTGGGTCGAGCTCGTCGCCCGCTATCAGCAGCGGCTTAAGGAAGAGCACGGCGAACCCTTCCCCCAGGAACCGGACCAGCAGTTGTGGGGAGCAATTGGTGCCGTGTTCGGCTCCTGGATGAACCAGCGCGCCATCACCTATCGACGCCTGCACCACATCCCCGAGAGTTGGGGCACCGCGGTCAACGTCCAAGCCATGGTCTTCGGCAATATGGGCGAGACCTCCGCAACCGGCGTGGCCTTCACGCGCAATCCCTCGACCGGCGAGAAGCGCCTTTACGGCGAGTTCCTGATCAACGCCCAGGGCGAGGACGTGGTCGCCGGCATCCGCACCCCGCAGGAGATCACGGAAGCGGCGCGCCGCGAGGCGGGCTCGAACAAGCCCTCGATGGAACGGGCGTTGCCGCAGGCATTCAAGGAGCTCACGCGCATCTACGGCGTGCTGGAGCGCCACTACCGCGACATGCAGGATCTCGAATTCACGGTCGAGCAGGGAAAACTGTGGATGCTGCAGACGCGCGCGGGCAAGCGCACGGCGAAAGCGGCGCTGAAGATCGCCGTCGATCTCGCGAATGAGGGATTGATTTCACGCAAAGAGGCGGTCGCGCAAATCGAGCCGGGGGCGCTCGATCAGCTGCTGCATCCCACGATCGATCCGAAGGCCGAGCGACAGCTCATCGCAACCGGGCTTCCCGCCTCGCCCGGCGCGGCGTCCGGCGAGATCGTGTTCTCGGCCGATGACGCGGAGACGCTCAAGGCCAAGGACAAGCGCGTGATCCTCGTGCGGGTTGAGACCTCGCCCGAAGACATCCACGGGATGCACGCGGCCGAGGGGATTCTCACCACGCGCGGAGGCATGACCTCGCATGCCGCCGTGGTGGCGCGCGGCATGGGCAAGCCCTGCGTTTCCGGCGCCGGCGCGCTGCGGATCGACTATGCAGCCGGCACGATGAGCGTCGCCGGACGGACGTTCAAAGCCGGCGACGTCATCACCATCGACGGCTCGACCGGCGAGGTGCTTGCAGGCCGCGTGCCCATGAGCGAGCCGGCGCTCTCCGGCGAGTTCGCAACGCTGATGGGCTGGGCCGACACGATGCGCAAGCTCGGCGTGCGCGCCAACGCGGACACGCCGAACGACGCGCGCGTCGCGCTGAAGTTCGGCGCCGAGGGCATCGGGCTTTGCCGTACCGAGCATATGTTCTTCGACGAGGATCGCATCCGCGCGATGCGCGAGATGATCCTCGCCGACGACGAAAAATCGCGCCGCGCCGCACTGGCCAAGCTGTTGCCGATGCAGCGCACGGATTTCGTCGAGCTGTTCGAGATCATGCAAGGCTTGCCGGTGACGATCAGGCTGCTCGATCCGCCGTTGCACGAGTTCCTGCCCCACAGCGAACAAGAAATCGCGGAAGTCGCCGCCGCTATGGGAGCCGACGCAAAGAAGCTCGCCGATCGCGCCCGCGAGCTCCACGAGTTCAATCCGATGCTCGGATTTCGCGGCTGCCGGCTGGCGCTCGCCTATCCCGAGATCGCCGAGATGCAGGCGCGCGCGATCTTCGAGGCGGCGGGCGAGGCCGCCAAGCGCACCGGCAAACCGGTCGTTCCGGAGATCATGGTCCCGCTCATTGCCACCAAAGCCGAATTGGATCTGGTCAAGGAGCGCATCGACGCCATGGCGGACGCGGTCGCGCGCGAGCGGGGGAGCAAGGTCGACTATCAGGTCGGCACGATGATCGAGCTGCCGCGCGCCTCGTTGCGCGCGGGCGAGATCGCCGAGAGCGCGGCGTTCTTTTCCTTCGGCACCAACGACCTGACGCAGACCACCTACGGCATCAGCCGCGACGACGCCGCGAGCTTTCTCGGCACGTACGTGGCGCGCGGCGTTCTTCCCAGCGACCCCTTCATCTCCATCGATCGCGACGGTGTGGGCGAATTGATGCGCATCGGCGTCGAGCGTGGCCGCAAAAGGCGGCCGAAGCTCAAGGTCGGTATTTGCGGCGAGCATGGCGGCGATCCTGCTTCAGTCGCGTTCTGTCACGAGATCGGCCTCGATTATGTCTCGTGCTCGCCCTTCCGCGTGCCGATCGCCCGCCTCGCCGCCGCGCAGGCCGCGCTCGGCAAGGGAGCCGGTCACGAGGACGCCTAGGTCGCTTTTCGCGGGAACGACGGGACGAACATTCGGTGGAATTCTTGCCGATGATGCCGCCGCGGCGGCTGCGCGGTGCACTGCTTGCGGCAAGATTGTGGCGATCCGCCGCGATTAACAGGATCGCAAGCTTGCTCCGGCAATAAAAAATCCGACGCATTTGCGCCATCACGTCGCCTTGTGCCGGCGAGAGGTTGGGACGTGCGTTTTGCAGGGGCGGGGGCAAGCCTGGATGGTTGCATCGCGCAACAGGCCGCAGGGTGGTCGGCAAATCCCCTTCGGCCTTGGCATCCTGATGTTGCTGCTGCTGACGAGCGAGGTCGGCCAGGGGGACCTCGCTGCGGTCGCGGCGCGCCAACCGATCGTCGATCGCTCGCAGAAGGCCGCGTTTGCCTCGCCGTTCGGCACGATCCATGAGACAAAGTTCACCCCGCCGCCGCAGCCCGACGGGATCTCCATACCGCTCCGGTTGGACTACCAATTGGTCGGATTCGATCCGAACGGCGCAAGCGTCGCCAACTCGATCCGTGAGCGATTTCTCGGCGAAGAAACGTTCTTCGCAAGTCCCTATGCCGGTCCGATGGTCGACCGCAGCCGCAAAGGCGACTACGGCGTTGCGCGCGACCGGCTGATCGCGCTCAAAGGTGATCGGATCAAGCCGGCGCGGCCCGTTGACGCGATCCCGCAGGAGGACGGCCTATCGCTCGCGCAGCAGCAAGGCGGAGCGCCGTCCTCGGTCGATCCGCCCCTCGGCGTCGCAGCCGCCGCAAGCGAGCCCAAGGAGCCGGGTTTGGTCCGGCCGGCCGAAGTCGGCGCGCAGGCCGAGCAGACGTCCGCGAGCGAGCCCGACAGCGAGGCGGCCCTTGGGTCAGTCACCGGCCTTGCGTTTTCGGCTCCCGGTCTCGATCCGTCGTCGGGCGCGGAGCGAGTCTATTTCAGCGTCGATCCGATGGGGCAAAAGCTCGGCACGATGGAGCCGTGGGCGCCGGGGGAAGAACCGCGCTTCGACGAAGCCAACATCACCGCGAGCAACAACGCAAACGTCAGGCTCGCGGCAGTGCCGCCTGTCCCGTTTCCCGCGGGCGAGCCCGGAAGCATCTTCGACGCGCCGGTCGAGCGCGCGGATCTGCCGCCGTTGTCCACCGATCCCGGTATCGTGA
Source organism: Xanthobacteraceae bacterium (assembly GCA_035601615.1). Lineage (GTDB taxonomy): Bacteria > Pseudomonadota > Alphaproteobacteria > Rhizobiales > Xanthobacteraceae > VAZQ01. The sequence continues at coordinate 17,114 of DATNNX010000240.1, read as the reverse complement.
TGAAGAACGGCATGACCGGCGGGCAGACGGTCGCGGCCAAGGGCGAGGTTACTGGCGAACACCAGCGGCCGATGACGCCGGCGGAGCTCCTCGGCCTCGACGAAAGTGCGCGCGCCAAGTCGGAGAAATGCCTGGCCGAGGCGATCTACTTCGAGGCGCGCGGTGAAACAGTGCCCGGGCAGATGGCGGTCGCCCAGGTGGTGCTCAACCGCGTGTTCTCCGGCAAATATCCCAACACCGTCTGCGGCGTCGTCTACCAGAACGCACACCGCCGTCTCCACTGCCAGTTCACATTCGCCTGCGACGGCATCCCCGACATCGTGCGCGAGCCCGATATGTGGGAGCGGGCGAAAATCATTGCCGCCGAGATGCTCGACGGCAAGCTGTGGCTCCCGGAGGTCGGCAAGGCCACGCACTACCATGCGTACTGGGTGCACCCTGGCTGGGTGCGCGAGATGACCAAGATGCACCGGCTCGGCGTTCACACCTTCTATCGGCCACGCGCCTGGGGCGATGGCTTGGAGGCGCCGGAGTGGGGCGACGAAGCCTCGACCATCGAGTCGGCGCGCCGGCTCGTCGAGGCGGCAAAGAAGCTGTAGCGCCTCAAGGACTCTCTATATCCGTATATCCGTTCGTCCCCGCGAAAGCGGGGACCCACTCCTTGGCCCTGGATTCCCGCTTTCGCGGGAAAGAACGGAGATTTCATGCACCTCTGTGTTCCCTGCATTCAGGCGCCACTTCAACGCGGGGATCTCACGCCGTTGCTCACATCTCGATATCGAGCGCCACGTCGAGCTGCGGCGCCGAATGGGTGATCCAACCCGAAGAGATGTAGTCGACGCCGGTCTTGGCAATCTCGGCGATGGTGTCGAGCGTAATGCCGCCGGACGCTTCGAGCGCAAACCGGCCGCCGACCATTTCCACCGCCTTGCGCATGGTTGCCGCATCCATGTTGTCGAGCAGCACCGCGTCGGCCAATCCGACGTCCAGCACCTCGCGCAGCTGCTCGAGCGTATCGACCTCGATCTCAATCTTGACGAGATGGCCGGCGGCGGCCTTCGCGCGCTCGAGCACCGCGCGGATGCTGCCGGCGACGGCAAGGTGGTTGTCTTTAATCAACATGGCGTCATCCAGCCCGAAACGGTGGTTGAAACCGCCGCCGCAACGAACCGCGTATTTTTCGAGCGCGCGCAGGCCCGGCGTCGTCTTGCGGGTACAGCAGATGCGCGCACGCGTGCCGGCGACACGGCGCACGAACTCGTGCGTCGCGGTCGCCACCCCCGAGAGGCGTCCCAGCAGATTGAGCGCGGTGCGTTCGGCGCCAAGCATGGCGCGTGCCGGCCCCGTCACCGTCATCAGCTCGGTTTTGGCCGCGACGCTCGAGCCGTCGCGCATATTGGCGGCAATGTCGATCTCCGGCGCAAGCTTTGCAAACGTCGCGGCCACGAGCGGCAGGCCCGCGATCACGCCCGCCGCGCGCGCCACGACGATGGCGCGGGCCGATGTGTCTTCGGGGATCGTGGCGGTCGCGGTGACATCGCCGGCGCGGCCGAGATCCTCGGCCAGCGCGCGCGTGACCGCCGCATCGATCTCGAGCGGTGACAGGAAGGCATGCGGGCATAGGAGTGAGCGCGTCATCGCTGATGCCGATCCGCAATGGAATAATGGGCTGTCGCCCCCGCAAAAGCGGGTGAACATTGGCCGCTGGAATACCCGCCGTTGTGGCAAGATTTATATGAAGGCCGCACCCCTTAATACCGGCATCCCCCGGATTTCCAGGCCCACGTGGCCCGTCTGCCATGCGCAAGACGGGGTTGGAGGTGGCCGCACGACGCCGTAAAAACAGTATGGAGCGCTTCAGAATCGCGTCACCAGAGGAGCGATCCGCGTTGCTCCATTCCCGGGGAGCGCGAAGGGGCAACGAGTCTCCCGACCGGTCGGCGAATTCAGACGGATTGGCAAATGGCCATTTCATTTCCCTCTAGCTCGAGAGTCTCGATCGGCTGGCGCACGCCGCTCGTCATCGTGCTGTGCGGCTGTCTGATTTCCATGATCAGCTTTGGGCCGCGCTCCACGCTCGGCTTCTTTCTCACGCCGATGTCGCAAGCCAACGGCTGGGGCCGTGACGTGTTCGGGCTTGCGCTTGCGATCCAGAACATCCTCTGGGGCATAGGCCAACCTTTTGCCGGCGCGATCGCCGACCGTTTCGGCACGACGCGTGTGCTGTGCGTCGGCGGCGCGTTGTACGCGATCGGCCTCGTCCTGATGGCCTACTCGAGCTCTCCCGGGATGCTCGATCTTGCCGCTGGCGTTTTTATCGGCTTCGGCCTCTCCGGTTGTTCCTTCTCCGTCGTGCTCGCCGCATTCGGCAAGCTGTTGCCCGAGCGCCTTCGCTTGGTTGCGTTCGGCGCGGGGACCGCCGCTGGTTCGTTCGGGCAGTTCCTCTATTCTCCGGTCGCGGTCTCGCTGATGGATGCCTTCGGCTGGCAGACCGCGCTGCTCGTCTTCGGCGTCGGCATGCTGCTGGTGTTGCCGCTGTCGCTTGCGCTCGCGACTGCGCCGGCCGAGACGGGCGCGTCTGAGGGCGCCGCGTCGCAATCGCTCCGTCAGGCGCTCTCGGAGGCGATGGGTCACCGGTCCTATGTGCTGCTGGTGCTCGGGTTCTTCACCTGTGGCTTCCAACTCGCTTTCATCACCGTTCACATGCCGGCTTATCTCGTCGACCGCGGCCTCTCGGCGCAAGTCGGCGGTTGGACCATCGCGGTGATCGGGCTGTTCAACATCGTCGGCTCGCTCGCGTCGGGCTGGCTCGGCACCCTCATGCCCAAGCGCTACCTCCTGTCCTTCATCTATTTTGCGCGTGCCGCCGCGGTGCTCGGTTTCATCGTCTTCCCGGTCACGCCGTTCTCCTCGATCCTGTTCGGCGCGGTCATGGGCCTGCTCTGGCTCTCCACGGTCCCGCCCACGAATGGGATCATCGCGCTGATATTCGGCACGCGCTGGCTCGCAACGCTGGCCGGTTTGGCATTCTTCAGTCACCAGGTCGGCGGCTTTCTCGGGGTCTGGCTCGGCGGCGTCGCATTCGTGCGCACGGGCTCCTATGACGTGGTGTGGTGGCTCTCGATTCTATTCGGGGTGCTCTCCGCGGTGATCAACCTGCCGATCGTGGAAAAACCGGTCGTGCGCGCAGCCGCCGCGCCGGCCTGAGCACGGGCGACGCAAGGGACGATCAAGGCGAGCAGCGAACTCGGTGCTACCCCAGCCGGCTGCGGGCTTGCCCGCTTCCGGCAAATCTTGAAGCAACCAAACCCCGGCAAGCCGGTTTGGTTGGGAAGGGGAGCACAGCGAGTGCGGGCGTGATTATGCATCCGACACAAATGAATACGCTCTAGCCATGGCGACTTTCAAAGCGATCGTGATCGAAAAAACCGGCTCGAAGGCCGCGCTCGCCGATTTCGACGAGCGCAACCTGATGGAAGGCGACGTCACGCTCCGCGTCGAATGGTCGACGCTCAACTACAAGGACGGCCTCGCGATCACCGGCAAGGCGCCGGTCGTGCGGCGGTTCCCGATGATCCCCGGCATCGACCTTGCGGGCACGGTCGAGACCTCGAACCATCCCGAATGGAAGAGCGGCGATAAGGTGATCCTCAACGGCTGGGGGCTGGGCGAGACGCATCTCGGCGCCTACGGCGCGAAGGCGCGCGTGAAGGGAAATTGGCTGGTGCAACTTCCCTCTCGCATGAGCGCGCGCGACGCCATGGCGATCGGCACCGCCGGCTATACCGCCATGCTTTCGGTCGTGGCGCTCGAGGCCCACGGGCTTACTCCCATGAGCGGGCCGGTGGTGGTGACGGGAGCGGCGGGCGGCGTCGGCTCGGTCGCCGTCGCAATTCTCAGCCACCGTGGCTTTCAGGTCACGGCCTCGACCGGGCGGCCGCAGGAGGCCGATTACCTTAAAGGGTTGGGCGCGAGCGAGATCATCGAACGCAGCGAGCTCGCAGGACCCGCAAAACCGCTGGGAAAAGAGCGCTGGGCGGGCGGTATCGATACGGTCGGGTCGACCACGCTCGCCAATGTGCTCTCGACGACGCGCTACGGCGGGGCGGTTGCGGCCTGTGGACTGGCGGGCGGCATGGATTTGCCGACTTCGGTCGCACCATTTATCCTGCGCGGTGTTTCGCTGCTCGGCATTGATTCCGTCATGCGGCCGATTGCCGATCGGCGAACGGCGTGGAGGCGTCTGGAAAGCGAGCTTGATCGGGGAAAGCTTGCCGCGATGACGAGCGAGATCGGGCTTGCCGAGGTGATCGAGAAGGCCCGAGACATCGTCGAAGGACGCGTTCGCGGTCGCATCGTGGTTAAGATCGGGTAACCATGTTGAGGATTTGTTGACCAACATCCGGCAAAGTCGTGCCTGATTCGTATGGTTAACGGGCGGTTACGGTCGCTGCGGCGACGGTAATGGGAGAGGGGAGCAGGTAAATGATTGCGCGGGTCGCGATCGTGGTCGTGAGCTTGCTCGCGGCCGTCTCGGCGCGGGCGGAAGTTCTCAGCCCAGAGGCGGCGCGACGGTTCGTGAACGGCAAGCTTTTCGCGTTCAATTGTTTCGATGGCTCGCGCGGGGCCGGACGCATTTACGGCGACGGTTCGGTCATCGGCACCATCCAGTTCCGCGGCGCCGGACCGGTGCGCGCGGTCTGGCTGCCGGCGGGCACGCTGCGCGCGCGCGGCGAGGCGGTGTGCGCGTCGCTGCAGGGAATGCCGTTCGAGCCGTGCTTCCGCGTGGAGAAGATCGACGAGCGAAGCTTCCGCGGCTCCTGGATGGGCTTTGCCTATTGCGACTTTACACGCCGCATGAACGTTGCCGGCATGAGTCCGCGCCGGCACTCGCCCGCGCCGTTGTCGCTCGACGCGGCGGACGCGGCCGGCGCCAACTGATCCGCGCGCACGGCTTCGAGTCGATCCACAACTCCGTTCATTCCCGCGCAAGCGGGAATCCGAGCGGATATTCAAGCGCCGCGCTAGCGCGGGGCGGAATAGTAGTAGACGTCCTGTATTGAGGTCGGCCGGATCACGATCGTGCGCCGCGTCCCGTCGCCCGCATAGGAGCTCACGGGGATGTCGCGCAGATTGTCTTGAAACCTGCGCACGGCGTTCAGCGCCTCGTCGGTCTGTTTCGCGCCACGATCCTCTCGCGCTGTTTTCTTCGGAGCGGGTGCGGGTGTCTGCGGCTCGACTGCGGGTCTCGCGACGTGCCGCTTTTCCTGCAGCTGGGGCGCGGCTGGCGCCGCGTGGCGGGAGGGCTCGCTGTGCTTGGGGATGTGCCGTTCCGCGGTGACGGGCGGCGGCGGCTCGGGGGCGACCGGCGACGTCGACGCCTCCCGCTGCGGCGCCAGCGGCGCCGGCGCGGTGATGTCGCTGCGCTGCGTTGTGGGCGCCGGTTCTTCGGCTACGACCGGCGGCACTGGCGCGTCCTGCGAAGGCGCGCTGGCTTCGATCGCTCGCCCGTCCGCGGCGCCGGCCAACGCCTGACTTTCGCTCACCGCCTGCTCTGGCGCGCTCTCGGCGGCGGTCGGAACGGTGTTTGCCGCCGGCGCATCCACCACCCAGGGCATCCCGCGTCGTGACAAGCAGTTCGGATCCAACTGCAGCCAATGCTCCTTGCAGGGCGGAGCGGAAATCTCCTCGCTGGCGAGAAGGCGCTCTTCGAACGTTGCAGGAAGCAACGCCAGCACGGCTATGAGACCTGCACAGCCGACCAGCGCGGCGGAAATCACAAAACGCAGGTTCGAATACAAGGCCGTCTCCTTAACAAACGGAATCCCGGCCCCCTAGTGTTGCACAAAAACAACGCCGCTGTGGCGGGACTATGTCCGTTCAACAGGTGCCATCCCAGCGGAACTTGCCGCTGTGCTTAACGGGCCGGATGAGCCAAGCGGCTGCCGCGCCATCGGTTTCGGGCTGTGTTCCACCCGTGGATGCGTGGGCCGGCGACAGCAAGGGAACCCGCAGGACTATTCCAATGCGAGCCGAAACGGGTCGGCCTCGTAGGCCATGGCGCCGCGTCCGATCGCGTCAATGGCCGCGACCATGCGGCCTTCGCGGCAGAGCATGCGGTCGGCGAGCGCGACGAAGCGGCTATTGGGGGTCGCCGTCGCCGAGGCGCGGCGCAGCTCGCGCGCGATCGCCAATTCGTCCCGGCGCGGGTTGAGCGCGCAGGCCGCGACATAGGCGCCCGCCGTGGAGCGGCTGATGCCGGCATAGCAATGCACCACCAGCGGCTTGGCGCGGTCCCAGCCGCGCACGAACGCGATCAGCGCGCTGACATGCTCGTCGCAGGGAAGCGTGTAGCCGTCCATCGGCACGGTGATGTCGTCCATGCTCAGAATGAGGTGGTTCGCCGCTACGACGCTACGCGGCCGGCCGACCCGGTCGGTATCCTTGAGCAGCGTGACGACATGGCGCGCGCCGGTCGCTTCGACCGTTTCGTGCAGGCGCGCGAGCGAGCAGACGTGAATCATTTGTTCCGAAGCAGTTTCTTTGCCTCTCTTATATGGCGACGAATTTTGACATCAAGGCGTCGGCCTGCGGGTTGTTGAATTTGTTCCCACTCCGGCCTCTTCCGTCTCCCGCGCAGCTCTCTCCTCCGCTCATTCCCGGGCAAGCGGGAATCCAGGGCCAGCGTCCGCGGCCCCTCCCTCAGCTGTCACCCGCGGGCAGAAGCGCGTCGAAGACGCGCGTGAACGCGCTTATGCCTCGCGGGTCCATCTTCTTCGCAAGAAGGGTGGATGGCCGGATCAAGTCCGGCCATGACGCGGTGGACGGTCGCTTGCGCAGGGACGAACGCAGTGCTCATCCCCCCGCAGCCTTGCCGAAGCGCTCGAGATAGCGCCGCTCGGCCGTCTCCGCCGGCCACGGCAGGAGATAATCGCGCTCGATGGCAGCGGAAAATTTCGGCGGCGTGCCGAAAAAGCGCCGCGCCTCGCTTGCGGAAAATCCGGCAAGCCGCGTCGCTTCGAGATAGGCGGCGGCGCGGTCGGATGCCTTGATCAGCGCCACGACGTCGGAGGGTAGCTCGGGGGGAAGACCGAAACGCAGATGGATCGCCGCGAGCAGGCGCGCTTCCACCGCCTTGTAGGCGTCGCCGATCACCGCCTTGAACGGCGAGATCATGTCGCCGATGACGTATTCCGGGGCATCGTGGAGCAGAATGCCCAGCCGCGTTGCCCGGTCGAGCCGCGCGCGCGAGCGCGCTATGGCTTCGACCAGCAGCGAATGCTGGGCGACGGAGAAGATGTGCGCGCCCTCGGTCTGCCCGTTCCAGCGGGCGACGCGCGCAAGCCCGTGCGCGATGTCGGCGATCTCGACGTCGAGCGGGGAGGGGTCGAGCAGATCGAGCCTGCGCCCGGACAACATGCGTTGCCAGGCGCGGAATGCCTCGGACGCTGCTGGGCGTCGCGGCTTTGCCGGCATGCGCTCAGTGGCCTGCTAGCGCGGCCAATGGTGCGTGGCGATGGCAGCTCACCACGTGGTCGTTGACCATGCCCGTCGCCTGCATGAAGGCATAGACGATGCTCGGGCCGACGAACTTGAAGCCGCGCCGAGAGAGCTCCTTGGACATCGCGCGCGAGATCGGCGTCTCCGCCGGCACCTGCGAGGTGGAGCGGAAGCGATTGACCTTAGGCCTGCCGCCGACCAAGTCCCAAAGGAGCCGCGAGAAGCCGGGACCCTTTTCCATGGCGTCGAGATAGGCGCGCGCGGAGAGGACAGCGCCCTCGATCTTCATGCGGTTGCGCACGATGCCCGCATCCTGCATCAGTTTCTCGATCTTCTTCGGCGTGTAGCGCGCGATCTTCTCGGGCGCAAAACCGTCGAAGGCGCGGCGGAAATTCTCGCGCTTGCGCAGGATGGTGATCCAGGAGAGCCCGGCCTGGAAGCCGTCGAGGATGAGCTTCTCGAAGAGCGCGCGATCGTCGTACTCGGGCACGCCCCATTCCTCGTCGTGATAGGCGACGTAGAGCGGGTCCTGCTTGGGCCAGGGGCAGCGTTTGAGCCCATCCGGATGGAGGAGGACAGGGCTCATTCCGCGGCCTTCGCCTCGCCGGGCCATGCAAATTGCGCCCATGCCGGTTTGACCAGCCGCAACTCGACGCCGCCTGCGTTGAGCGCGTCTCCCGCCGCCACCGCCTCGGCGGCGCGGTCGAGACGAAGCAGCGCCAGGCCGCGGCCTTCGGCGGCCGAGCCGAACGTGCCGAGGGTCCGCTCGCCCGCGCTCACCGGCACGCCGGCCTCGGGCGCAAAGCCGTCGAAGGCCACGGGCAGCACGCGCGTGCGCGCGGTGCCGCGGTGCTCGATGCGCGAGACCACCTCTTGTCCGACGAAGCAGCCCTTGTCGAAATCGACGCCGCCGAACTGGTCCATGTCGGCCTCGTGCGGAAACGCATCGCCGTAGATGAAATCGAGGCCGCCGCGCGGCACGCCGAGCGCAATGCGATGCGCTTCATAGGCCGGCGCGTCGACGAGTTCGGCGCCGAGGTCCGCCGCGGCGTCGGCCGCAACGTGCGGCGGCAGCATGCAGCGAAGCCCCAAGCTCGCCAGGCGCGGATCGCGATAGCACAAGCCGTAGTCCGTCACGGCGCTGCCATCGAAGACCGCGAGCACGCCCAGCGTCTCGGACAAATCCTCGACGATGACTTTGGCGCGCAGCTTGTAGAAATTGAGCCGCTGCAGCAGCGTCGGCGCGAGCGCGCGCGGGCAGTCGAGAAAGAAGCCGCCGCCGTCGGCGGGCGGCGCTTCCGCCAGGATGAAATCGACGACGATCTTGCCCTGCGGGGTGAGCAAAGCGGCAAAGCTCGCCGCCTCCGGCGTCACCTTGGCGATGTCGCTGGTCACGAGCCCGTTGAGGAATTTGCGCGCGTCGTCGCCGGCAACCTTGACGACGCCGCGGTCGGGAAGCAGCGCGGCTTTCATTGGCGGAATCGTGGCGATGTCGCGGCTAAACGTAAGCGGCTCGCTGCGCGCTCACAAGGCCTCAACGTTGTCAGGCGCGGGCAGAAGCGCGTCGATAAGGGCGTTCACGCCCGTCTTCGACGGGCTATGGACGCGCGTGAACGCGCTTTAGCCCCGCGCATCCATCTTTTTCGCAAGAAGCCTTTTTGAAGATCGATGGTTTGCCCCGGAATTCGGGCTTGCCCGAATTCCGCACTGATAAGCGCCGCAAGTCGGGTAAACCCGACTTGCAGTGTCAAGCCCGGCAATGACGACCTTTGGTGGGCGCCTGGGCGTGTGCGCGGTGGCGCGCGTCAGTCCCCCGTGACGAAGAACTGCCAGGTGCCGTCGGGCGAGATCCCGAGCCGGTAGAAGGCGTAGGCGCCGAGCTTCATCATGTCCTTGTAGTCGGCGCCGGTGACGAGGCGAAAGAGCTCGACCTTCTGCTGCGGCGTGAGCGCGGTCAGCGACATGCGCACGAAATAGGGCCACACATACATCTCTTGCGGCGTGCCTTGATCGACGTGCACGAACGGGGCTTCGAGGATCATGGTCAGGATCGCGAGCACCTCGATGCCGTCCGAATCGGGATAGTTCGCCTTCCAAAAGGCGATCGGATCCTTGTCGTCGGTGAACGAGAAGATCGGCATCGAATCGGTCATCAGCGCCGCCAGCTGCTGCAGGTCGCCGCTGCGCGCGGCAGCGAGCAGCCGCTCGCGCGTGCGCGCCACCGGTGCCGGCAAGCGGGTGAGATCGGTGATGATCTCGGCAGCCGCGGACGGCGCCGCGACGTGACCCTTGCTCTTCTCGGCGCCGGGCTCGTTTTTCTGCGGCGGCTCGGCCGGCGTCGGCCCTGCGATCTCGGGCGGCTTGGCGCCTTCGCCGCGAAGGCTAACCGGGGCAAGCGCGCTGGCGCTCGCGACGAGCACCAGTATCAAGACGCGAAAGCCGATGCGCAGCGGCATGGTCGAGCACCGATCGATGCCGCCCAGTCTACCAGAAGCGCGAAATCGGTGGCGAGGTTTGCCCGCGACGGCGGTTCCACAACTCTGTCGCAGGGGCGGGCGCTTGCGCCGCCGCGCGGCTACTGCCTGGTCATGGTGAGGGAAAATTCGCCGTTGCGGATGCGCACCGCGAGGCCCTCGGCAAAGCGCGCCGCCGGCTCTTCGCCATAGGTTGACACGAACTCGGCGAAGGCGGCGAACAAACAGGCTTGCGCCAGGCAATCGCCGTCGATTCCCTCGACGCGCGCCTCGGCCCAGGCTGCGGTGAGGTAACCCAGCGCAGCCCGTTTCTGCTCATGGTCCGGCACCGGGACCTCGGTCGCTCGCGCTGTCATGCCCATGTCGCTCGGGTGGGATACAGCAGCAGGTTAGCATGCAAGCCGCGTTCGCCTAGGCGCAACTCGAGGAAGGGTTAATGGCCCGCCTCCGTCCTGGCAGCATAACCGCCCCGAGGCCAAACACCTCTTCCGTTCATTCCCGCGCAAGCGGGAATCCAGAGTCACAGTCTGCGGCCCTGGGTCCCCGCAACGGGGTCCCCGCGACGCGAGCGTCGCGGGGTGCCCCTCGCGGGGACGAACGGAGGAAAGCGTGGTGTGGGCACACGCGCGCGGCTCAGTTCGCGTAGCGCGCGGTCATCTCGCGCGCGATTTTTGAACCTTCCTCGAGGTAGCGGCGAATGACGAGCTCCGCCGCCGGGGTGCAGGTGCGGTAGCTCTGCTGGTAGCCGCGGTAACCGCGATTGAAGCTCGCGATCATGCGCAGCCGCCGGTCCCCGCTCGGGGCTTCGGCATCGACGATCGCCTGCATCTCGTTGCGCCACTTCTGGCCTTCGTTGGCGCCGCAGATATTGCGCAGGTAGTGCAAGGCGCCGAGAATCTCGGCGAGCCGCTGCAGGCTGCCGTCGAAGGGGGCGGCGGCCGCTTCGGCGCGCGCGGGCGCGCCAGCCGGCGCAAGGCTGAGCGCGGCCGCGATCGCGGCCACGGTGAGGGTGCGCCGCCACATCGGAGATGAAACCTGCATGAGGATTGGAGCGGTCGGACCGTGATACCGGCGCATTGTCGCGGCCCAACGCGACGGAAACAAGGCACACCCGATCCGAAGAACCTTGTAGCCCGGATGAGCGGCAGCGAAATCCGGGGAAATCCCGCATATCGCTTCGCTCATGCGGGCTACTGCGCGGCCAGCCACTCCAAAGCCTCCGCCACGATCTCGGCAAGACCCGAGGTCGTCGGCAGGTTCGCGAGCTCGGCCGGATCGAGCCAGCGCGCCTCGTCCAGCTCCTCGTTGAGCACCGGCTCGCCCGCGCGCCAGCGGGCGGCAAAGCACAGGATGATGAAATGCCGCTCCACCCGGCTGTCCGCGTCGCGCATGATCGCTTCGCGGAAGCCAGCGAGCGCGACCGGCTCGATGATCATCGAGGTCTCCTCGCGCACCTCGCGCGTGACCGCTTCTTCGAGCGTTTCTCCCACCTCGACCACGCCGCCGGGCAAGCTGTAGAGGCCATGGGCCGGCGCGCGGGCGCGGCGCACCACGAGTATCTTGCCGTCGCGCACGATGGCGGCGCTCACGGCGAGGTAGGGACGCTCGGGATAGCTTCGCGCGTCGGGCACGGGATGATCCAAAGGGCAATGATCTCAAAACCCACCGCAAGCTAGCGCGGATTTCGGTGGTGGGCTCCTTTGCTTATTCGTATCCATAAGACGCTGCGGGCAACCCCCGCAATGGCTGCCAATGTGACCAAGCGGCTTTGGGAAATTGGTGATATTGTAGACGTGCTGGAAGTCTTTGAAAATCAGAGGGCGGCCGCGTGAGCTACAGCGCTCAGCAATGTCTCGACATGGCGAAGGAATGCGGCCGGATGGCTTCGCAGGCTAAAGACCGCGACGCCAAAGCAGCGTTGATCGAATTCGCCCGACAATGGCTGGAACTAGCCCGGCACAAGGAGCAGTCGGGCAGGCTGCCTTAATCAAAGGAGCCCACTACCCGGATTTCGGTCGTGTCTCGGTTTGATTGTGGCAAAGCGAGTTGAGGTTGAATCACAGTCGCCTTGCAGGTCGAGCAGCAAAATGCCGTAAATTCATCGCCACCGCTGAATCTGTGCCCATAGATTTGATGAAGAGTGGGATTTCGTGTTCCTCCTGGTTCTTGCCAAGCTTACCGCTAAGCATTAGGCTACACGAATGCCAAGAGGACCGGAAGGCGAAAATCGTCGCGAGAGCACGATCAATATCATTGACGCCCTTCGCGGGCAGCAAGAGCAGCTGAAACGGCTGCTTACGCAGAAAATGTGGATTAGCGATGCGCCAAAGGCCAGGCTTGCTGAGATGGAAGCTCAGATAAGCGAGCTAAAACGCCTGCTGGCTCAGCTCGAGAGTGACATTCAAGCTCAACTCCGTCGAGGCCGATAATGCCGCGAGGTCCGCAGCGCCAGCGCCGGCCCCGCGACGTGATCGACAACGCGGTCATGCGAATCGCGACGGGCGCGATTGACGACGTGATTACGCACGACGGCAAGAACGCCGCTGCCGTGGCGCTTGGCCGTATGGGGGGAAAGGCGCGGGCAGCAGGTCTGTCGGCCAAGAAGCGCAAGGCAATCGCCAAGAAGGCCGCAGCCGTTAGGTGGAAGTCGCGTCGGTCTTAGGCGCTTCGCTGGCGGCGTAGAATCAGCCGGGCCACAAGCTCGGTCTGCTCCCTCTCCCGCTTGCGGCGCCGCTACAGCACCTTGCCCGGGTTGAGGATGCCCTTCGGATCGAGCGCGCGCTTGAGCGTGCGCATGAGATCGTAGGCGACCGGATCCTTCACCTTGGGCAGGAGATCGCGCTTCATCACGCCGATGCCGTGCTCGGCGGAGATCGAGCCGCCATGTTTGGCCACCACTGCGAACACCGCGGCGTTGACCTCGCTCCAATGGCCGAGGAACTCGGCCTTATCCGCGCCGAGGGGCTGCGCGACGTTGTAGTGGATGTTGCCGTCGCCGAGATGCCCGAACGGCAGCGGCCGGGCGGCGGGGATGAGCTTGGCGACCGCCGCGTTCGCCTCGGCGATGAAGGCGGGCACCGCCGCCACCGGCACCGAGACGTCGTGCTTGATCGAGCCCCCTTCGTGGCGCTGCACCTCGCCGAACATCTCGCGGATGCGCCAGAACATTTTTGTCTGATCGAGGCTCTCGGCGATGGTGGCGTCTTCGACCAACCCGCGCTCCAGTCCGTCGGCGAGAATTTCTTCCAGCACCGCGCGCAGGCCGGAGCGCGCCTGCGAGGAGAGCTCGATGAGCACGTACCATGGATGCGGTTGCGGCAGCGGATCGCGGCAGCCGGAACCGTGGCGCAGCACCAGCTCGACGCCGAGCCGCAGCATCAGCTCGAAGCTGGTCACGTTGCCGGTGGCGCGCTCGTTGGCGAGGCCGAAGAGGCCGAGCGCGGCTTTTGCCGAGGGCACGCCGACAAAGGCCGTCTCGATCGAACGCGGGCGCGGCACGAGGCGGAGCACCGCGGCGGTGATGACGCCGAGCGTGCCTTCGGCGCCGATGAACAGGTCCTTGAGGTCGTAGCCGGTATTGTCCTTCTTGAGCTTGTTGAGCGCATTGAGCACGCGCCCGTCCGCCAGCACCGCCTCGATGCCGAGCGCGTGCGAGCGCGCGATGCCGTGCGCGAGCGCGGCGGTGCCCCCGGCATTGGTGGAAAGATTGCCGCCGATGGTGCAACTGCCTTCGGACGGCAGCAATTGCGGGTAGAGCCGGTCGACCGCGGCGGCGGCCTCGCGCGCCTTGAGCAGCGTCACGCCGGCCTCGCACGTCATGGTGTTGGAGACCGGGTCGACCTCGCGCACGCGGTCGAGCCGGTTGAGCGCGAGCACGATCTCGCCGTGCTGCGGGATTTGTCCGCCGACGAGGCCGGTATTGCCGCCTTGCGGCACGATTGCGGTTGCGCTCTCGCTCGCGAGCTTGAGGATTGCGGAAACTTCCGCAACCGAGCCCGGCCGCAGCACCACCGGGCTTTTGCCGCGAAACATGTCGCGCGGCTCGGTGAGGTACGGCGCCTGCGCCTCGCGCTCGGTGATGGCGTTTTTCTCGCCGACGATCGCGACAAACCGCGCCAGGAGATCGGCGGGAAGCATCTTGGTTTCTACAATATTCATCGCGCGAGCCGCCTCCACGGCGTTGCGGCGACTATAGAGGATCTTAATGTGTGCTTGATGCACAATCACGCCGCGCACTCGGTCTGCCCCCCTCCTCAACCAAACCCCGGCCTGCCGGGGTTTGGTCACTTAAGATTTGCCGGAAGCGGGCAAGCCCGCAGCCGGCTGGGGAGGGGTTGGGGGTGGGGGTCGTTGTTGTGGCACGAGTCGCGTGCCTCACAACGACCCCCACCCGGCGCTTCGCCATAGCCGATGCTTCGCATCGGCGTGCTTAGCGCTAAGAACGGCGGCCGAAGGCCGCCTATGCCTCCCCATAAGGGGGAGGGTAAAGACGAGTTCGCGGTTCGCGCTGATCCCACTTCGCCTGATCGCGTGCCGGCACGATCCTCATGCGCGCGGTGCGGCGGCCCGCTCGAGCCGGTCATTGATCGCCTCGCCCAGCCCGGTGCGCGGCACCGGCATCACCGCGATGGTGGGAGCCCCTGATGCATCGAGCGCGCGCAGGTGGGAGAAGAGATTGGCGGCGGCTTCGATGAGATCGCCGCGCTGCGAGAGGTTGAGCACCGCCGCCGCGTGCGCGGCGCCTTCCGCCGGCACCGCGGCGAAGGCGAGCAACGCCTCGCCCTGCTCCACGCGCTGCGCATTGAGCCGAAGCCGCGCCCGCGGCGCGTAATGGGAGGCGAGCGCGCCGGGCGCGATCGGCAGCTCCTCGATGTCGCTCGGCGGCGCGGCCGCACGCGGCGCCTCGGCCAATCGCACCAGCCGCTCGATCTGCGCGCGCGCCAGCGCGCCGGGCCGCAGCAGCACCGGCGCTTCGAGGCAGGCGATGATGGTCGATTCGAGCCCCATCGGCGTTCCCCCGCCGTCGACGATCAGCTCGATGCGCCCGCGCAGGTCGGCGAGCACGTGCTGCGCGGTCGTGGGCGAGACGTGCCCGGAGCGGTTGGCGGACGGCGCCACGACCGGGCGGCCGAAGGCGACGAGGATGGCGCGCGCGATTGCGTGGCTCGGCACGCGCACGGCGATGGTGTCGAGGCCGGCGGTTGCGAGTTCCGCGACCGGGCAATGCGCGAGGCGGGGCAGCACCAAGGTCAGCGGGCCGGGCCAGAACGCGGCTGCGAGCCTTTCGGCGGCATGATCGAAGCGGGCGAGCGAGCGCGCCGCGGCGGCGTCGGCGACGTGCGCGATGAGCGGATTGAACGCGGGGCGGCCCTTGGCGTCATAGAGGCGCGCGACCGCCGCGCCGCTCGTTGCGTCGGCGCCGAGGCCATAGACCGTCTCGGTCGGAAACGCCACGAGCCCGCCCGCGGCAAGAATGCGCGCGGCATGTTCCGCCACGGCGGCGGGCGGCGCGCCCGCGCTCGCCTCCAGCACTTGCGTCGCCGGCTGCGCCGTCATCGCTTGTCCCATGCTTGCGGCCGTGCGCGGACACGGGTTATAAGTCCGGCCTTCAGGCGGAGTGTAGCGCAGTCTGGTAGCGCACCTCGTTCGGGACGAGGGGGTCGCAGGTTCAAATCCTGCCACTCCGACCAACACTTAGCAAAAATCTCGGCCCGCTGCGCCAATGGATGCGCGCCAAAGCTTCGCGGGACGAAGGGCGAACATGAAACCGGACATCAAAGACGCATTCGAGAAAGCTGCAGCAGGGCACGCCGCCCGCGAAACGCAAAGAGCGATGGAAGAAAAACAGCGGAGCAAGGGCGAGCAATTCGCAGCCGAATGGGACGACAAACGAGAGCAGGTGATCTTTCCGGCATTCGAGCAAATCCGAGACATGTTGATGCCTCGAGGTTGGACTTGCAAGATTCGCACGGAACCACCAGAGGGTGCCGCTGTGCTCGAAATTTATAAGGGAGAAACGCGAACTGCCAGCGGCAGCATCAAGACGCCGGCGATCACCTTCACTCCCAATGCGCATTCTCAGGAAGTCGTCATCCATGCCGCAACGATGAACCACGGCAGGGGAGAAGGAAACGTCGCACTCCGGGAGCTTAGCGCAGACTTCGTTCAGGCCCAGGTTTTGAAGTTCTTTGAGCGATTAGTCCGCGAGGGCTGAGCGATCGATAGGTTTGTGCGCTCCATTCGGAAGCCGGGTCCGGCGCATTTTATCGCCAACGCAAAAACGAAAAAGGACCCGTTGGCGAGAACAAGCCGTGGCGAGCGCCAGCGCGGAAATGGTGGCACACCGACGACGTGGTTTTGCGAGGGGTTGGCGCCCTCCGGTTAAGCGGCGTTCCTGCGTGGCGAGTGAGGGCCGCCACCCTGGGGCTGCACCAGCACGCTCGTTACGTACACGCAGTTTGGGCATTCATAGCCTATCAGTCCCGGTTCGCTAATAACCGGCGCGATGCTGACTACTTCGTCCATTTCAGTTCCACATCGCGGGCATCGCATCGCGCTGCCGCTGCGTTTGCTTCTTCTGCCGTCTGACATCGGACGCCCCCCTTGGGTTAGGGTTTGCATCCCTCCCACTAGCGGCAACGCATGTCGTGCGGATTGGTTGCGGGCGCGGCGCGAAAGGTGCCGTTGTTTTCATGGAACTTTGCGCTACAACACTGGTTCGCGCTCCCGCCTGAGGGGGAGGGGACGTGCGATGCACGGGTTTCTCAAAGAGCATCCCGGGGTGTTTGGCCCCGATGATGTCCGATCGTTGCAGGTTGATCTGGGGCGTCTTGATTGGGCCGAGCCTTCGGCGGAACGCAGCGTTCATCGCAAACGACGACCGGGGACGCCTTACCGAACAGGCGGGCGTGTGGCTTCGTGGATAGAACGGATGCGCCCAAACCGGATGCGCTAGCGCCGTACCTTGACCAGCTGGAAACGCGCCGTCCACGGCATAGCGGTGCTGTGGCAATGAACGACCAGCCCGCCAGCCCGATGAATCGACCTCCAGCCCATCCGGATCGCCGCAGAGTGAGCGCTCGGACTGCCAAACTGTATTGCGAACCTAATCACCTGACACCCATCTTCGGTTGCAGCGCC
>DATNNX010000239.1:0-3190 GCA_035601615.1 Xanthobacteraceae bacterium | reverse complement strand
CGATGCCCGATGGCGGCCAGACGGCAGTGGCGTAGCCGGGCGGGATGGCAAGCACCAGGGATAACCTGGCGACTGCAAAATAGGCGGCGGCAATCAGAGCCACCTGTGCCAGATAGGGCACTTGCCGGACCGAGGCGCTGGACGCTTGCATGCTCGTTGCTAACATATGGTGGGAGTCGCCATGTAGGGATTCTCGCACCGCAGATGCTCCAGCGCCCGTCGGCCCATGTAGGGATGTCCTTACCTTCGTGTCAGATCTTTGACTACAAATGTGGCGGCGGCTCGTGATTCGCGGTTGCAACGCCGCTGACAGTTCGGCACGACGGTGGCCGCGGCTTTTCTTTTACTTCCGGAGAGATTTGTGAAGCCTTCCGAGCGAGACCAGATCGAGCGCACGCAGGTATGTCTCGGCTGGTGTTGCGCGGTCGCCGGATATCCAGGCCGCAAGGTCGGATATGTCGGCGCTCAGGAGATGCGCAAGCCCCTTCCTCGTACCGGCGAGCTTAAGCGCGCGTTTCAGCGTGCGTGTTTGAGGAGTGTCCTTCGCCATCCAGCCTGCGGCTCGTCCTCCAGGATTAGCGCGTGCAGAGTGTGCCCGAGAGGGCTGCGGATTTCTGTAGCCCTTCGCCGATCATCGGTGTCGGGGATTTCCGGACGCCGGGCTACTCGAGCGAGATGACGCCTTGCTTGATCGCGAACTTTATTACGCCGGCAAGATTTTCGAGACCGAGCTTTACCATCATGCGCCCGCGGTAGGTCTCCACGGTCTTGCGCGACAGCGAGAGCCGGGCTGCAATGCGCACCACCGAATTACCTTCCGCGACCATCTTCAGCACCTGCCGCTCGCGCGCGCTGAGTACGGATAGCGGGCCGTAGCGGGCATCGGCCATCGTCCGCTCGAGGAACTCGCCGGCTAACGCTCTGCTCAGATAACGCCGCCCGGCATGCACGGCGCGGATAGCATCGACCAGCTCGTTCACCGCGGATGTTTTCGGCACATAGCCGCTCGCACCTGCCCGGAGTGCGCGCTCGACATGCTCGGCATTCGAATGCATCGATAGCATGACTACGCGCGTCGAGCTGCGCCTCCTGCGGAGCATCTCCGCCGCCTCAGTGCCGTTCATCTCGGGCATCGCCTGGTCCATGACCACGATGTCGGGCTTTGTCTCGAGGCAACTGCGCACAGCGTCAAGGCCGTTGCCGGTAAGAGCGACCACCTTCATGTCGCCTTGCGCATTGATAAGCGATCTCAGGCCTTCGGCGACAACCGGGTGGTCGTCGGCGAGGACGATCCGGATCGTCACGCCGGGACCTGCACAGTGATGCGCGTCCCGCCTTGCGGCAGCCCCTCTACATTGAAGCGGCCGCCTACGGCCAGGGCGCGCTCTCTCATGGTCACCAGGCCGAAGCCGGCTCGAGGCTGGCTGGCCGCGTGCGGCCGCGGGCCAACGCCGTCGTCCACCACCGACATCCGGAATTCCGATCCTGCGCTCCCGATAGAGATCACCACGCTCGTTGCGTGCGCGTGCTTGGCCACGTTGTTGAGGGCCTCCTGCGCGATTCGAAAGAGCGCGAGCTCGACCTCGGGTCTGGCCCGCCCGGCCCCCTGGCTGCCATGCACCGAAACCGCGATCCCGACTCGTCGCGCGAATTCATTGGCGTGCCAGTGGAGGGCCGCCAGCAAACCGTGGTCGTCGAGCATCGGCGGACGCAGCTCGGACTCGACGCATCTGATATCCCGCGCGGTGGATGCGAGCAACGCGGCGCAGTCGTCCAGGCGCGAAGTGATGTCCCCGCTCGCGCGGGAGGACAATGCAGCTCTCAGCATGCCGAGGTTGATGTGGAGCGCAGTAAGGTTTTGGCCGACACGGTCATGAAGTTCGCGGGCGAGGCCACGGCGCTCTGCTTCCTGCAACTCGACCAGCCGCCGAGATAGTGCCTTGAGCTCTTCAGCGGATCGTCGCACGGCGTCGTTGGCCCGTTTTCGCTCATCGATGTCAACGGCCGTTCCATACCATTTGACGATTTGCCCAAGCTCGTCGCGCAATGGAACACCGCGAGCCAAGAGCCAGCGATATTGCCCATCGGCCCGCCGCACGCGGTGCTCGACCTGCGCCGGCTGACCGGACGCTACCGTCGCCTCCCAGTAGTCGCTCGACTCCGGCAGGTCATCAGGATGAAGCAAGGACGCCCAGCCGCTGGCCCGATATTCCTCCCACGACAGGCCGATATATTCGAGCCAGCGTCCATTCACAAAATCGATCGAGCCGTCCGGCAACGCCGTCCAGACCATCGCCGGGATCGTCTCAATGACAAGTCGAAGCCGATCCTCGCCCTGTCGCAGCGCCTCTTCCGCGCGCTTTGCCTCGATTGCCACCCGGGCCATCTGCGTCGCCATGTCTATCAGCTGAATGTGCTCGGCCGACGGCATCCTCGGCTCGCCGTAATACATCGCAAACGTCCCGAGCACGGAGTTGTCGTCCGAGAGAATCGGCGTCGACCAGACCGCGCGTAAACCGTTGCGGACCGCGATACCGCCGCAGTTCTCCCACAGTACGTCGTCAGCAGTGTCTCGCGTATACATGGGCTCGCGCCGGAACGCCGCGGTTCCGCAGGAGCCCATGCTCGGCGCAATAAGCAGGAATGGCTCTATGCCCGCCTTGTAATCCTCGGGAATGTTCGGCGCCGCCGCGAAGCGCAGCTTCTGCTGAGCAGAATCCGCCAGCAGCACGGCGCAGCGCATGTCACCGATCTGCTCTTCGATCAGCTTGACCAGCGTTTCAAGGATCTCCGGGAGCGGCGCTCCACTCGCGGTTCTTTCCAGTATGCGACGCTGGCAGTCAAGCAACGCGGCGCGCGCGCATTGTTCGGTTGCAGCATCCAAAGTCATGCTTGACGTCCTTTCCGGCTCTTGCGGGCGAGAAGTGAGAAGGACCTTCGTGAACGAACAGGCTTTGAAGACGGAGCGCTGGAACCAGGCTGGCTTTTGCCCGTGCGACCGTCTGCCTACGGTACAGACCCGTCTAGCCGATTAAAGTTTCACCGGCGGCTTCCATTCAGACCGGTATGGCGAGCATATGCGCGTCACAAATCTCCCGTAGAAGTCCCCGGTATTCGAAATATTGATGGGAGTCAAGATGAGTGCTTGGTCACCTCGGCGGGACCTTCTCCGATTCCTCAGCCTTCAAGT
>DATNNX010000238.1:0-2825 GCA_035601615.1 Xanthobacteraceae bacterium | reverse complement strand
TGTTCTCGACCGGCGACGAGATCGTCGAGCCGGGAAAGCCGCGGCCGGGCCCCGCATTGTTCGACGCCAATCGCTACCTGCTCATCGGGCTCCTTGAGGGGCTCGGGGGCGTTGCGACCGATCTCGGCATCCTGCCCGACGATCCGCAGCGGCTCGCGGGCGCGATTGCGGCGGCGGCGGCCGAGCATGATCTCGTCGTCACCTCGGGCGGCGTTTCGACCGGCGAGGCCGATCATGTGCGCCACGCAGTCGAGACGATCGGGCGGCTCGTGTTTTGGCGCGTCGCGATCAAGCCAGGCCGGCCGGTCGCGATGGGCGTCATTTCCAGCGCGAGGGGAGGCGCCGCCTTTGTGGGCCTGCCTGGCAATCCGGCGGCCGTCTACGTGACGTTTGCGCGGATCGTGCGCCCGCTGCTTTTGCGGCTCGCCGGCGCAGAGGCGGCGCCGCTCATGCCGCTGCCGGTGCGCGCGGCGTTTGCCTATCGCAAGCGCGCGGGCCGGCGCGAATATGTGCGGGTCAAGCTCGTCCGCGCCACCGACGGCACGGTGGAAGCAACGAAGCACGCACAGGAAGGCGCCGGGATCATTACCTCGCTCACCGAGACCGATGGCCTCGTCGAGTTGCCGGAAGACGTCACGACCGTGACGCCCGGCGCGACCGTCGGCTTTCTCTCCTACGCCGCGCTCGCGGCGTAGCGGTCAGATGCGGACCGCCGAGGTCGTGAACGCCACGTCCACTGGTTCTTGGACGCGATTGAGGACGACGACCGCGCAAACCGCGATGACTGCCGCCGCAATGCAGGCGGCGATGAAGGCGCGCATGGGCAAATCCCCTCGCTGGTGGCGCTGCCTTAATAAAGGACCGCAGGCGAGCGCAATCAAGCGCTCAAAGGTCGCATTGCTGCGTTGCAATACGCTTCGCCTCGGCCGCGTCGGCGGGGGTGTTGACGTTGAAGAACGGGTCGATCGGCGTTGCCGGCCAGTCGGCGACGGCGACGCCATGGCGTGCGGTCCAGGCTTCGATTTTGCGCATGTTCTCTTCGGTGAGCGCCTTGCGCAAATCCTCGCGCAGCGCCACCGGCCACAACCCCACCACGGGATGGCGCCATTCGCCGGAGCGCGCACAAGCAAGCGGCACGCCGGCCGCTTGCCGCGCCGCCGACAAACGCGCCACGAGATCGCCGGGCAGGAATGGACAATCGCCCGGCACGCTGGCGATGTCCCTGATCGCCGGCGCATGCGCGGCCGCCCAGTCGAGCCCGGCGAGAATGCCGGCAAGCGGCCCGGCGAATCCCTCAACCGAGTCCGCCACGACGGGTAGGCTGGTATCCGCAAAACGCGCGGGATCGCCATTGGCGTTGAGGATGATCGCCATGCATTGCGGCTTGAGCCGCGCGAGCACGCGCTCGAGGATGGTCTTATCGCCGAGGCGGATGCGCGTCTTGTCACCGCCACCCATGCGCCGCGCCAAACCGCCGGCGAGCACGAGACCGAGAACCGGCGCAGGTGCCAATGTCATCATTCGCGGCTGGAACGACTGCCAGCCGCGAGCTCGGTGCGGTCAGCGCAACGCAATCCTGCCCGCAGCGAAAACCCCAACGCCCGGCCCCCGTTCGCTCGCGCAGAGCGAGAGAGTGCAGCCGCAGCGCGTCTGCAGCGGGCGTCAATCATCGTGCACCGCGGCCTTGCGCCGGTGCTTGCCGCTCTCTTCCTCGACGAATTTAAGATCCTGATCGAACACGATGCGCGCCTCGCCTGCGAGCGCGACGAAGCGCTTGCCGCGTGCGCGCCCGACGAGCGTGAGGTTAGCCTTGCGGGCGAGCTCGACGCCCCAGGCGGTGAAGCCCGAGCGCGAGACCAGGATCGGGATGCCCATGCGTACCGTCTTGATCACCATTTCCGAGGTGAGGCGGCCGGTGGTGTAGAAGATCTTGTCCTGCGCGGAGACGCCGTGCTTGAACATCCATCCCGCGATCTTGTCGACGGCGTTATGCCGCCCCACGTCCTCCATGTAGACGAGCGGCATATCTTCGTGCGCGAGCACGCAGCCGTGGATCGCGCCCGCTTCGAGATAGAGCGATGGCGTGGTGTTGATCTTGTGGGTGAGCGCATAGAGCCATGAGGTGCGCAGTTGCGCATCTGGCAGGGTGACGTTCTCCAGCGCCTCCATCAGGTCGCCAAACACGGTTCCCTGCGCGCAACCCGAGGTCTGCACCTTCTTCTTCAGCTTCTTCTCGTAATTGGTTTTGCGCTTGGTGCGCACGACGACCAGCGCCAGCTCCTCGTCGTAATCGAGGCCGGTGACGACGTCGTCGGGACGCAACATGTTCTGGTTGAGCAGATAGCCAAGCGCGAGATATTCCGGATAGTCGTTGATCGTCATGGCGGTGACGATCTCTTGCGCGTTGAGGAAGATCGTGAGTGCCCGCTCGACGGTGACGCGGGTCTCGATCGTCTGTCCGGTCTGATCGACACCCGCGACGCGCTCGGTCAGCCGCGGATCGAGCGGGTCGGGTCGGATGAGATACTCGTCCTTCGGCAGGCTCATTTGCGGCTAATGTAAGTAATTGTGCGCCTCGGCGAAAGCGGTTCCGCTGCCGCGGGAGGCGTGAGTCTGTGCCGCGGGTTTGTCGCGCGCGCGCGCAGGGTTATATTGGGCGCGTTCCGGAGGGATGGCCGAGTGGCTTAAGGCGCACGCTTGGAAAGCGTGTATACGGGAAACCGTATCGTGGGTTCGAATCCCACTCCCTCCGCCAAAACGATGTTCGCCATCGTTCGCCACTGTTCAGAATAGCTCGATTTTTCCGATACTTCTTTACGCTTTCC
>DATNNX010000237.1:0-9878 GCA_035601615.1 Xanthobacteraceae bacterium | reverse complement strand
GATCATCGCCAGGTCTTCGGGCGATATCGAGATCGCACGCTTTCGCCGACCGCGCCGGTGAGCCGTCCAATTCTGATCAAGCGCGCCCGCGCGACCTCGCTGCCGGCCGTCGTCGAGGTGTGGTAGTAGGCCGAGGTGAGGGAGAAGCCGGGCTGCGAGGGCGTAGCAGCGAGGCTCCCGAACGATCCCGGGGTCCAAAAACTCTCACCGACCTGATCTGCCGATGCGAGCTGCGCAGCCAGGACAAGCGCGCCGGTCCCGCCCGCCAGGACGTGCGACCACAAGCTGTGTCTCAGGGGCGATCCGCTCGTCCGCATTTTGCCCCCAACGCTTTTTCCGGCCGCCGCGGCGGTCGCCACTCAATCGACGTCTGCGCAGTCCAACCATACGAAGACTCTTGCGTGCGAGCGCGGCCACCAAACGCGATAACCGCGTCCGCACGAAAAAATTTTGGTGATTGTTGCCCATCGGAAACACTGCCAGCCGCGGAGGGGCGATGATACTGATCGCATGGGCGTCACGTCAGCCGCCTGCCGTCGGCGAAGACCTGTGCGCGCGCCTTCAACGCGCCACGTCGAAGCGGAGGCGGGAGGGGGGGCCCGCTAGTTGGCCCAGCTCCCCCAGGAGGGCTTTGGCCTCTTGCAAAGTTGACGTGTCGAAATCCTCGGCGAACCAACCGTAAACCGGCTGCAACACGGAGTGGGCATCGAGGTACTTGCCCTCTTCGCGCCAATGTTCGGCGAGGCTGGTCGCGGCGCGCAGCTCCCACCAACGGGCCTGCTGTTGCTGTGCGATCGTCATTGCCCGGCGCAGGGAAGCCTCTGCCTCACCTTTTCTGCCTAGCGTTTGCAGGATCACGCCCCGCAGGCGATAGAGCTCAGCTTCAAAAAATCCCTCGTTTGTTTTGTCGGCGATTTGCCTTGCCTCCTCGAGTAGACCGAGGGCCAGCTCAGCCTCTCCGAGTCGCGCGTGGGCTTGGGCACAATGACCGAGATAAAGCGTGCGACGGCTCAGGCTATCGGTGTGCTCCATCGCTGCCATCGCGCCGCGCATGATCTCGATCCCGCGTCGCGGATTTCCGCTTTGCGCCAATAAGGCGCCTTGAATGACACGGGCCCTTTGCTCGTACTCGGCGAAGCTATGCTCGATACTGTGGGCCACCGCTTCATCGGCACACACGAGGGCATGTTTTGGATCAGCCCCCAAAGCTCCGAGCAGCGCCTCAGCATCCAGGGCAAGAGCAGTGGTGAACGCCAGTCCCAGGCTTCGTGCACGCGCGAGGGCACGTCCCACTGCGGCAGCGGCTTGCTGCGGATAGCCGAGGAGCAAGAGCGTCCGGGAAAGCGCGG
Organism: Xanthobacteraceae bacterium; assembly: GCA_035601615.1. GTDB lineage: Bacteria > Pseudomonadota > Alphaproteobacteria > Rhizobiales > Xanthobacteraceae > VAZQ01. The sequence goes on along the minus strand of DATNNX010000237.1, from coordinate 8,529 downwards.
ACAATGCACTGACTTCGTCGTCGGCGCCGAACCGCCTGTAAGACGTGATCGTTTCCCGGTTCGCGGCGCAGAGCTCGAGGGTCCGCTCCAGGTGGACGCGCGAATCGGTGAACGCGCCCATCATCCAGAGAATTTGACCCATGAAGCGGTGACCCAGCGCCGACATCCCGGGCTGCGCATGTTCTTGCGCCAACGCCAGGCAGCGCTGCGCGACCTCGCGGGCGGCGATATTTTCCCCGCGCATGGAGCGTGCGAGATAGACACCCCAGAGGACGGTCATCTGTTCCGCGACCGTGCCGCCATCGCCCAACAGCTCGCGGGCGTGGGAGAAAACCCGCAGCGTTTCCGGCGTGGCATAGCCCTCGGTTGCCGCCATCGCCGGCCCGAGCGCCAAGTAAAAATCGAGTTCTTTGCGCAGACGCGCGGCCGTTGGCCCTTGCGATTGCGTTAGCTCGATCCCCTGCGCGAGATGCTTGACGGCCTCGGCATTGGCCGAGCGGCTCAGCGCAAGATGGCCCGCCTTGAGCCAGTATTCGATGGCCGCGTCAACGAGGCTGGCTTGCGTGAAGTGGTGCGCCACGATTTCCGGTTGGCTCGCCACGATGTCGGGAAACGTTTGCTCGAGGGTCCGCGCGATCTGGCTGTGCAGTTGCTGCCGGCGGCTCTTGAGGAGGGTTTCGTAGGCCGCATCCCTCACCAGCGCGTGCTTGAAGCTGTAAACCGCTTCCGGCGGCTCGCCGCGGCGAAAAACGAGCCCGGCCTCCTCGAGCTGGGCAAGCGCATGGTTCAACGCACTCTCGTCGCGTCCCACCAGCTCGCGCACGAGGCGATACGAGAACTCGCGCCCGATGGCGGCGCCGATTTGACCGATCTCCTTCACCGGCGCGAGGCGATCGAGGCGCGCCATGAGAGAATCTTGAAGCGTCGCCGGGATGGCGAGCGGCGGCAGCGGCCCGGCAAGCCGATAGCCCTGCGCGTCCTCGACCAGGATGCCTGCCTCCAGCACCGCCTTGGTCAGCTCCTCGACGAACAGCGGGTTGCCGTCGGTCTTGGCGACGATCTGTTTCATCACTTCGGCCGGCAGCGCGCGCCCGCCGGTCACCCGCGCGACCATGCTTTCGACGTCGGTGGCGTCGAGGCGTCCGAGCGCCAAGGTGCCCACGTTGGGAAGACCGATCCAGGGCGCCTCGAACTCGGGCCGGAACGTGAAAATGGCGAGCACCGGCAGTTGGCGCACCCGCTCAACCATGAGATCGAGCAATTCGAGGGATGTGGCGTCCGCCCAGTGCGCGTCCTCGAACGAGAGCAAGATCGGCTGGCGCCGGGCGAGACCTTCGAATTGGTCGAGCAATGCCGCAAGTGTGCGGCGGCGCTGCTGCGTGGGGCTCAGCGCCAGCGGCGGGTAACGATCGCCCGATGGGATCGACAGCAGCGCGGCAAAGAGCGGCGCGGCGGCTTCCATCCGCGACGCGTCGACGGCGAGGAGCGCTTCCACCTTGTCCAGGCGTTGCTCGGGCGTGTCGTCTGCCCTGAACCCCGCCGCCCGCTCCAATTGGTCGATGACGGGACGAAGCGGGCTGTTGGTGTGATAGGGCGAGCATTGGTAGCGCCGGCGCGTGTGCGGCTCGGCGGCGATGCGCTCGGCCAACGCCGCCGCGAGGCGGGATTTGCCGATGCCCGGCTCGCCCGAGATCAGCACGACCTGCCCTTCACCCTTCCAGGCGAGGCGTTGCCGCTCCAGTAGGAATTCGACCTCCTGGGCGCGGCCGATGAGATCGGTCAAGCCCGCCGCGTGAACCGCCTCGAAGCGGCTCTCCGAAGCCGCCACCCCCTCGACCGCCCAAGCCGCGACTGGCTCGGCAATCCCCTTGAGCTCGCGCATGCCGAGGTCGCGCAGACGAAAGAGATCGCCGAGCAGCCGGCGCGTGGAGGCGCCGACGACGATCGTCCCAGGTTCGGCGAGGGCTTGGAGGCGGGCGGCGAGGTTCGGCGTCTCGCCGACCAGCGCGTGCTTGCGCAACGCACCCGCGCCGCTGAGGTCGCCGACCACCACCAACCCGGTCGCAATCCCAATGCGCACGGCGAGCGGTTCCCCGGCGCCGGTTTCGAGCCGCGCGACCGCGGCGATGATGTCGAGCCCCGCCCGCACGGTGCGCTCCGCGTCGTCTTCGTGCGCGCGCGGATAGCCGAAATAGGCCAATATGCCGTCGCCCCGAAAATCGCCGATGAAGCCGTCATAGGTGAGCATGATGCGCGCGCAGGCGGCGTGATAGGCATCCATCACCGCGTTCATATCCTCGGGATCGAGCCGCGCCGACAGCGCGGTCGAGCCTACGAGGTCGCAGATCATCACGGTGAGGTGACGCCGCTCGGCCTCCTCGCGCAATACCGGCTCTGTTTGCGTCGCTGCAGAGCCGGCCGCATCGAGCTCGGCGATCGCGCGCAGAATCTTGCGACGGTGCCCCAGCAGAACGCCGAGGTCCTTGAGATCTTGCTCCGTCAGGTCGCGCAGGACCGAGAGATCGACGGCATTGTCGGCGAAGCGCTCGGCGTACTCACTCAGCCCGATCGACGCCAGCCACTCGGCAATGCCTGTCATGGCGCGTCCTGTCGCTGGCATGTGATGGGCGAAATAACCACAAATTTGCTTCCGGGGAGCGTTCTTCTCGCCGCCAGTCTAGCTCTACGCGCGATGGAAGGCGATCACATCGCGGTCTTCGTCACTTCCCTCGGCCCGCCACAAGCGCGGTTTACGCGCGTCTTCGACGCGCTATGACGAAACGTAGCGGGGACAGCGTTTCACGGTATCAAGCCCAATTTCGCTTCCGCTTCATCCGCGCTAGGCTGGGCTCGACGCGGCAAACCCACGGAGAGCGCGTGGCTCGCCGCGCCTGCAAGCGCATGCCTCATGTCCATAAAAATTTCTTATGGGCTCCATGAAAAAAATACACTGTCCGCCAGTCGTCCCCCGCAATATTATCCTGTTGTAGGGCGGCGCGGGAAAAATGATCACTCGCGCATCCATCGTGGAAGAGAAATTTCTTTGCCGTTTCCCTTCATCAACGATCCAAAGCACTGGCGCCAGCGTGCTGAAGAGGCGCTCGCTGTCGCAGATCATATGGACGATCTGCAGGCCAAAGCAGTGATGATCCGTATCTCTTACGACTATGAACGCCTCGCCAAACGGGCCGAAGAACGCGAGTTAAGGCACGTAATTTCCAACTGATGCATTGGTGCCTGCGGGCATTAGTACGACGCTTAAGCTCGCGTAACCCGAGTGACTCCCGCGGCAGCGGGGGGATATGCGGGATCTGCCCTGCATTTCGCTTCGCTCATGCGGGCTACCTCCTCGTATTCCTCGATTTCGCTTGCGCTTTATCCGCGCTACGCTGACGTGGCAACCCACGGAGAACGATCCATGCCCAAGTACACCTGGGACCACATCCATCTGCGCACCGCCAACCCTGAAGCCACCGCCCAGTGGTACGAGCGCATGCTCGGCGCCGAGGTGATCCGCAGCATGCAGCAGGGCAAGCCGCGCATCGATCTCAAGCTCGGCGGCGCCAACATCTTCATCGCGCCGGTCGCCGCGGGCGACGGCGTCAACCCGCCCCCGGTCACGCCCTACCAGGGCCTCGATCATTTCGGGCTTACGGTCAGCGGCATCGACGCGGTGGTCGCCGAACTCAAGGCCAAGGGCGTCGAGTTCACGCGCGAGCCGACCACCGTGCGGCCGGGCGTGCGAGTCGCGTTCCTGCGCGCGCCGGAGGGCGTGTCGATCGAATTGCTCGATCGCAACGTCGCCTGAGCGCTATGTGTCCCGGATGCGGTGCAGCGCGAAACGGAGTGCAGCGGTGCACCGCTGATCCGGGACCGCCACGGTCTGTTACGATCCCGGGTCTGCAGCGCACCGTTTCGCTTCGCTTCACGCTGCGCTGCACCCGGGACACGCCCCCTGTGTCAGCGCCGTGTGTCTGATGCTACATAGAGGGGCGCGATAGCGGAGGAGGCCATGGACACCAAAGAATTTCCGGTCACGCGCACGGACGAGGAGTGGCGGCGCCTGCTCACGCCCGAGCAATACCAAGTGATGCGGCGGCACGGTACCGAGCGCCCCGGGAGCTGCGCGCTCAACTTCGAGAAGCGCGCCGGCACCTTCGTCTGCGTCGGCTGCGGCCAGCCGCTGTTCGTATCGAAGACGAAGTTCGAGAGCGGCACCGGCTGGCCGAGTTTCAACGACCCGGCGCCGGGCGCGGTCGAAACCTCGACCGATCGCAGCTACGGCATGGCACGCACGGAGGTGCACTGCAGCCGCTGCGGAAGCCATCTCGGCCACGTGTTCGAGGACGGGCCGCCGCCGACGCACCTGCGCTATTGCATCAACGGCGTCGCCATGAATTTCCAGCCCGAGCAGACGTCGTAAATCGGCGCTCTCCACCGTTCATTCCCGCGCAAGCGGAAATCCAGGGCCCGCTGCCGTGGCTTCTGGGTCCCGGGTTTCGCGGGGACGAACGCAGAGAAAAAGGTGAGGGGCACTACGCGCTGACGCAGTCGCCAACGCGGCCGTCGAACATCGCCCGGGCGTTCTCCAGAATGCGTTCGAACCGAGCGCGATCGGCCTCGCCGATGCCTTCCGTATCGTTTCCCGTCTGCACCGTTCCGCCCACGACGATGTCGTGATGACGGCAGAATACGTACATGTTCCTGCGATTGCCGCAGCCGCCGCTGAAGAAGTAGAACTGCTTCGGCAGCGTCCGTCTCAGCATCACCAGATGTCCGCGCTTGGGAATGACATCCTCGTCGTTCATCAACGCCCTCGCGCCATAGCCGGTACAATTGACGATGATGTTCTCCTTAAGCTCGGCAAAATCGTCCTTGCCGACAAATTGGCGGCGCCGGAATCGCACCGCGCTTCGCTTCAGCTCGGCGACGAGTCGCGGCAGCAGGATGGTCGGGTTGATGAGCCAGGTTCGGTATTCGCGGCCGATGGTGGTCAGCTTGTCGAAGGGGAGGGTGCCGGACCGGTACGCGGGCACGACGTCGTCCGGCGTGTACTCGTCGTAGGCGCGATTCCAGTGGTCGAGCGTATAGTCGCGTCTGAGCGCGATCCCGTACCTGTGCCATCGCGATGAATTCTGCAGCTCGACGATCCGATCGCGCGAGCGGCGCAGATAGTCGGCAAGAATCTTCTTCTCGTCCTCGGTCTCGTATTCGTCGCAGATGCCGGATGGCTCGAACTGGCCGGCGGCGACGAACGACGTCGTTTTCCGGATGTCGAGATCCTTGGCGTAGACGGTGAGGCGCAGCTTCGGCCATCGCCGCCGCAGCTCGGCCGCAACCGTCAGGCCGATCACGCCGCAGCCGATCACCGCGACCGATGGCCGGCGCATATAGCGTTTGAGCGAGCGCACATGATCCGCGACGACGGCGGCGCAGCCGAAGCTCAGCGTGATCCCGGCCCCGCCATGTCCATAGTTGTGGATCAGAAACTTCGATCCGTGCCGGCTCGCAATGACCTCGTCGTCGAGCTTGAGGCAAACGCCGCCCGTGCGATGCGGTCGAATGCCGACGAGATAAGGCTCGGTTCTCCGCAAGCGCGAGAAATCCGGATCGGGCAATATTTCTCCGCCGCGCAGCGGAACAGACTCGGCGGCGAACGCCCGCGTCACGACCGCGGGCATGCTCAAAAACCCCGCGGATGCCGCGGCGGCTTGCAGCATCTGCCGGCGTGTCAACCGCATGGTTGCGGCAGGCAGCTGCAAAAAGCCCGGCAGTTGCGGCTGCCGGGCTCTTTCATTTCTTTCCTTCGGCTGCTCGATCAGGTGAGCAGACTTGCCGCCGCGAGCACGATCCCGGTGACGAACGCAGCGATGCAGGAAAACAGCAGGATGTCATTTAGAACTCTGGCCATGAAAGCCTCCCCCGATGCCCGAAGATTCCCCTCTCCGCAGCCCTAAGCGACCCCGGCACGATGGCCAAAAGGTGGCAAAGATCGTGCAAAAGCGCATGTCTTGCGATGCGTAACCAAGCCGTAAACATCCGGTTTGCCATTTCCAAGGGACGGTCGGCTCACGCTCGCAGCCGTCCCAAGCTTCGTTGGCTGTGCCCGCGCAGGCGGAAGGATTGTGCCTTGCTCTCGCCGTGACCGCGGCGCAGCGCGAAGCTCATGCCGACGTCATGCGCGGGCTTGACCTGGCTTGACCCGCGCATCCATCGAAAAAAGGGCTTCCTCTGAACGGTTGGATTGCCGGGGCATAAGCGCGTTCACGCGCGTCTTCCGACGCGCTATGCCCGGCAGTGACGGTGGATGGGTCAGCGCCTGACGCCGTTGGTGTCATACGGACGGCAGTTGTCCTTGACTCGTCATGCGCGGGCTTGACCCGCGCATCTATCTTTTTCGCAAGACGTTTTTGCGAAGATGGATGGATTGCCGGGGCATAACGCGTTCACGCGCGTCTTCCGACGCGCTATGCCCGGCAATGACGCGAGTCTTGCTACTTCCCCCGTACGTCGCGCGGGAGATGTCGGGCACCGGCACGCCCGCACGCGTCTAGCTACTTCTCCCCATATGTCGCGCGTGAAATATCCGGCACCGGCACGCCGTCGTCGATCGCCTTGCAGCGCAGTGCTTCGGCTTTCGCCTTCTGCTCCGCCGCGTCGAGCACCTCGAGCACGACATCGCGCGGAATGAAACACACGCCGGTGTCGTCGGCCACGACGAGATCGCCGGGCGCAACGCGAACCTCGCCGATCTGAATAGGACCGTTGATCTCCACCGTCTCGATGCGCCACTTGCCGGTGACCGGCGTGACGTCGCTCGCCCAGATCGGATAGCCGATCGCGCGCGAATGGGCGACGTCGCGCACGCCGCCCAAGACAACAGCGCCGATCTCGCCTTGGCGCTTGCCGGTCTGCGCGGAGATGCCGCCCATGTTGGAGACGTTGGCCACGCCTTGGATCACCAGCACGTCGCCAGCTTGCGCGAGGTTGTGCGCCTCGAACTCCGCCATGCGATTGACGTGCTGCCTCGCGCCCTCGATCGGATCGATGCGCTGAAGAATGTTGCGCACGGTCAGCGCCGGCCCGGCGATGGTGCGGCCGGGAATGGTCGGCCTGAGCACGGAGGCGCCGATCACGCGCGCCGCAATGCCGAGCTCGTCCATGGTGTCGGAGATGATGCCGGTCGCGTCGCCCAGCGCGATCAGCCGCGCGACCACGCCCTGCGGCGGGCGCGGCACCTCCATCAGCTTGATCTTTTCGGCCGCGATGCGGCCGGTCAATCGCTTCGTCTCCGCCATCTTCTTGGCCGTTCCCGGTGTTGCCGCAGCGCACACTCTATATCCGTCGCATGCGAGATGGGTAGGGTGGGCAAAATCGCCTGGCGAGGTGAGGCGGCTTGCAGTGACGGCGGCATGGCGATTTTGCCCACGTGGAAAGAACGCGTGGGCATTGCGTCCGACGACAGGTGCGCGCGGCAGCGACCGAGAGCGCAATGCCCACCCTACGGATCTGACTGCGGACGCTGATGAGCCCAGTTGCAACGCTTGCCCGGGGGGCGGCTGCTCGCTACCGTTGCCACCCCTCCGCACAACCAAAAAGGCCAACCCCCATGATCGATCTTTACGCGCTCACCAGCCCGAACGTGCAGAAAATCTACATCATGCTCGAGGAATGCGGGCTCCCCTACAAGGAGCACTTCGTCGACGTATGGAAAGGCGAGCAGTACAAGCCGGAATTCGCCAAGATCAACCCCAACAACAAGATTCCCGCAATCGTCGATCACGAGGGACCGGGCGGCAGGCCCTATCCCGTGGTCGAGTCCGGCGCGATCCTCATGTATCTCGCCGAGAAGACCGGAAAGTTCTTGCCCAAGGACATGGGCAAAAAATACGAAGTGCTGCAGTGGCTGCTGATCCAGCTCACCGGCGTTGGGCCGATGTTCGGGCAGTGGACGCATTTCAAGCTGTTCGCGCCCAAGGGCAACGACTATGCGATGGCGCGCTACACATCGGAGATCAAGCGCCTCTACGAGCTGTTGGAGACGCGGCTCGGCAAGGCGCCGTATCTCGGCGGCCAGGAGTACTCGATCGCGGATATCGCCACCTTTCCATGGACGCGCAACCACGATGCGCAGGGCGTGAAGTGGGAAGACAATCCCAATCTCGCGCGCTGGTTCAACGCGATCAGCGAGCGTTCCGCGGTCAAGGCTGCGCTCGCCAAGATTTCCGCCATCAAGTCGAACCGCGAAACCGCCTCCGAGGAGGACAAGGACCGCTTCTTCAACCGCGGCCGCTACGCGCGCGCGTAATATCTGGCACGGATGTCACACACATATGCGACAATCATCGTGTCCGATTCGAGTTTAGCCAGCCATGGCTAGCGACAAACGCGGTGCTACCCTCCCCCTTGTGGGGAGGGTCGGCGCGAAGCGCCGGGGTGGGGGTGGTGCGGTCACGCACGAGAGTTGCCGCATAACAACGACCCCCGCCCCCAACCCCTCCCCACAAGGGGGAGGGGAGCACACCGAGT
>DATNNX010000236.1:0-9731 GCA_035601615.1 Xanthobacteraceae bacterium | reverse complement strand
TCGCCGATGCGCTTGCCGCAGCGGCCTCCGCGCGTGCGGGTTTCACCGCCGCGGAGGTCGAGGCGCGGGCGATGCGGTTGTTCGAGCGCTCGCTCGCGCACGGTGTCACGCGGATCCGAACGCACACTGACATTGATCCGATTGTCGAGCTCCGGTCGATGGAAGGAATCTTGGCGGCCAAGCGGCGGGTCGCGGCCTCAATCGACGTCGAGATCGTCGCATTCTCAAGCTCCAGAAATGATCTGGCGGAATCTACCGCGCTGGCGCGACTCGAGCGCGCCATCGACGCCGGCGCCGACTTGCTCGGAGCGAGTCTCAACTCCAGCGCCGATCCGCCGCGCGCGCTGGCGGCGCTGCTCGATCTCGCCGAGCGCGCCGATCTCCTTGTCGACATCCATCTCGACGAGCACCTTGAGCCCGACAAGATGCTCACGGGACTCGTGCCCGACGCGGTGATCGAGCGCGGCCTGCAGGGTCGTGTCACGCTGAGCCACCTCTGTGTGCTCGCCGCGCTCGACGCCAAGGCCGCGGCCGCGCTCATCGACAAGCTCGCCCGTGCCGGGATCACCGTCGTTGCGCTGCCCGAGACCAATCTTTTCCTGCAGGAGCGGGGCGAGACGACCCCGGTCAGGCGCGGCATCACGAGGGTGCGCGAGCTTTTGGCCGCCGGCGTGAAGGTGCGGCTCGGGACCGACAATATCTGCGACTGGTTCTTTCCGTTCGGCGATGGCGACATGCTGGACACGGCGCGCATGGCGGCGGTTGCGGCCCATCTCGACGATGTGCCGCAACTCATCGCCGCAGCGTGCGATGGACGCCGCGGCATCGAGGAAGGCGACGCGGCCGATCTCGTTCTCATCCAGGCGTCATCCTTCGACGACGCGCTGGCGCGGCGCCCGAGCGAGCGGATCGTGTTCAAGGGGGGACGGCAAGTTGCGGGCCCGCGCTGGAATAACGCCACCAGCGGTTCACGTCTCTGACAGAACGCCGAGCGCCAGGAAGTGCTGCCTGATGCGCTCCACATGTTCGAGGAAGTGCGCCTCGCTGCGGGTGTGAGCGCCGCGCGGGCGCGGCAGGTCGTTGTGCACCACGTCGGCAATCTGGCCCGGGCGTGAGGACATCACCACCACGCGATCCGAGAGCAGGACCGCTTCCTCGATGCTGTGGGTGATGAACAGAACGGTGTTGCGGTTGCGCAGCCAGATGCGCTGCAGGTCGAGGTTCATCTGCTCGCGGGTCAGCGCATCGAGTGCTCCGAAGGGCTCGTCCATCAGCAACAGGCCCGGCTCCTGCACGAGAGCGCGGCAGATCGCCACACGCTGGCGCATGCCGCCCGAAAGCTCGGCCGGATACTTGTCCTCGAATTCCTCGAGTCCCACCGCTCGCAAAAGCTCCCGTGCTTTCATGCGGTGCGTGGCCGGATCGAGCTTCTTGATCTCTACGGGAAGGAGAACGTTGGCGAGCACGCTGCGCCAGTCGAGCAGCACGTCGCGTTGGAATACGATGGCAACATTGCCGACCGCGCGTTTGACCGGCGCGCCTCCGACCGTGATTGTTCCGGTGGTCGGTGCAATCAGCCCGGAGATGAGCATCAGCAAGGTGCTTTTGCCGCATCCGCTCGGCCCGACGACCGATACGAACTCGCCCGCCGCGATGGAAAGGTCGATTTCGGCCAGCGCGTGAACCTCCCCGCCCCGGGTGCTCACGTAGCGCTTGGTCGCGCCGGCAATCTCGATCGGAACCCCGGCGCGAGCCTTCGGCAAGGATTGTCCGATCAGATCGTTCATGTGCGCCTTTATTCGACCAGTTCCGTAGCCACACGGCTCCACGGCAGCGCGATGCGCTCGACCACGGCGACGATGTTGAACAGGAGGACGCCCAATAGCGAGAGCACGACTACGGCGGCGAACAAAAGCGGGGTGTCGAGTCGAACCTGCGAGATGAGCTGCAGATAGCCCAAGCCATGCTCGGCGGCGATGAACTCGCCCACGGTCGCACCCACTACGGCCTGCCCCATTCCGACCTTCAGTCCGCCAAAGATCGACGGCAACGCTTTCGGCAGCCGGATCTTGAGAAACGTCGTGAGCTCGTTCGCCCCCATGGATTGCACGAGATAGATCATCTCCTTTTCCGCCGAGCGCATGCCGATCACGGAATTGATGACGATCGGAAAGAACGAGATGAGGAAGGCGACCATCACCTTCGGCATGATGCCGTAGCCGAGCCACATCACCAAGATGGGCGCGAGCGCGACTTTCGGAATCGTCTGTAGCGAGACCATGAAGGGAAACGCGGTGCGCTCGAAGATGCGCGAATAGACGACGGCGATGGCGAGCGGGATGGCGACGATCACGCTCAGCGCAAAGCCGAGCAGAATTTCCTCCAATGTGACAAAGGCGTTTAAGAGAAGAAGCTGCCAGGACGCGATGATCTTGGCCACGATCACCGAGGGGCTGGGAAGAATGTAGTCCGGGATGTCGAGTGCGCGCACCGCGGCTTCCCACAGTGCGAAGACGGCGGCGAAGATCGCGAGCACGGGACCATTGCGGGCGATCCAGTCTGCAAGCCTGTTGGAGGTTACAGGGGGTAATGCAGCGATCGTGGTCATCGGCTTGGCCTTTCGGAGGGCTGATACGCGGTCGTACGGAGTTGAGCGAGCCGCAGCGGTCATTCCGGGTCCCGAACGCAGCGAGGAAGCTTCGCGGCGCCCCGGAATGATGCAACAGAGGCGAGTGAGTTATTGCAAATACTCGTTTGTGGCTGCGACGATCGTTCGCAGCCTTCGCGCTTGCGATCTCATGTGCTTACCTCCCAAACGGATGGCGCGCCGCTCCCCTCGCGAGCGAAGCCGCATTCTACAGCGCATCCCGTAGAAAAGGAATCCAGCGGGCGGGCGCTGCGTGAACACGGGCACAGCGGCGTGCCGCCGGCGGAGCGACGATGTGCTTCAAGCGGCAAAGAAGATGCTCTAGCATCATGCGGCGCGTGAGAGCAGGCAGGCCATGGCCGCGGTGCGATTCCTGTTGAACGGAAAGCCATTCAGCGAGGATGGCGCGCCGCCGAGCATGACCGTGCTCGATTGGCTTCGCACCCGCGCCCGGCTCACGGGAACGAAGGAGGGTTGCGCAGAAGGCGATTGCGGCGCCTGCACCATTGTACTGGGGCGGCGCGTGGACGGGTCGTTGCGGTTCGAGGCGGTGAATTCCTGCCTGATGATGCTGCCGCAGATCGACAATTGCGCAGTCCTCACGGTTGAAGGCGTGGCGGCAGCGGACGGCGCGCTCCATCCCGTGCAGCAGGCACTCGTCGATACCGATGCCACCCAATGCGGGTTCTGCACGCCTGGTTTCGTGATGGCAATGTTCGCCTTCCACCACGGCGGCGAGCCGGCCGACAACGCCATCATGCACGAAGCGCACGCCGGCAATCTGTGCCGCTGCACCGGCTATCGCCCGATCGTGCTGGCATGCCGGCGCATCGCGCATGGACCCGCCGATCGCTTTGTTGCCGAGCTGCCTGCGCTAGCCGATGCGGTTTCCGCACTACCGCCATGCGTGGAGTATCGTTACGGCGCCCAGGCTTTTCTCAGGCCGCGCTCGCTTGATGCGCTGTTTGCGGCGACGGCGCAGTTCCCGGCTGCGATCTTGCTTGCTGGCGGCACCGATCTTGGGCTGCGCGTCAGCAAGGATCGCGAGGCGCTGCCGGCGGTGATTTCGGTCGAAGTCGTCGAGGAGCTGCAGCGGATCAAGACGCAGGCCGGCGCCCTCGAGATCGGCGGCGCCGTGACCTATACCGCCGCCTTGCCCCACCTCGATCGGCATTTCCCGTCCTTCGGTGCCCTCGTACGCCGCATCGGCTCGCGGCAGATCCGCAATCTCGGAACCATCGCGGGCAATCTCGCGACCGCTTCGCCGATCGGGGACACCATTCCATGCCTGATCGCGCTTGATGCCACGGTCACGCTCGCCTCGCGTGCGGGCGAGCGCATACTGCCGGTGGAAGAGTTCATCACCGGTTATCGCAAGACGGCGCTCGCGGCAGGCGAGGTCATCACCGCGATCCGCATTCCCGTGCTCGGTGCGGGCGAGGAGTTTGCGGCCTATAAGGTTTGCAAGCGCTTTGATCAGGACATCTCGAGCGTCGTCGCAGCCTTCCGCCTCGAACGGCAGGGCGGCAAGGTCGCGCGGCTGCGCGCGGCCTATGGCGGCATGGCAGCGCGCGCCATGCGGGCAGCGAGCCTCGAGGCGGCAGTGCGCGGCCGGCCGTGGGCGCCGGCTTGGCTCGCCGATGTCGAGGACTTATTGGCGCGTGACTTTGCGCCGATCACCGACCATCGTGGCGGCGCTGCCTTTCGCATGCGTGCCGCGGCCGGGCTGCTGCGGCGCTTTCAGCTCGAAACGTCCTTTGCCGAGCCGATGCGGGTGGAGGCGCTATGAACGAGGTTTCGCCACGCATCCACGGCGCGGTGCATGCGGCCGTCCGCCACGACAGCGCGGTCGCACACGTGACCGGGGCGGCTCGCTATCTCGATGACGTTGCGACGGTGCCCGGAACCCTGGAAGCGGCGCTGGTGCTGAGCCCGCACGCGCATGCCCGCATCTGCAGGGTCGATCTATCGGCCTGCCTCGCCGCCTCCGGCGTGGCTGTCGCGATCGCGGCGGCCGACATTCCCGGCAGGAACGACATCGCACCGATTCGCAGCGGCGAGCCCGCGTTGGCCGCGGACGTCGTGGAATACGAAGGCCAGCCGGTGGCGGCGATCGCGGCGGCGACGCTGGATCAGGCGCGTGCCGCGGCAAAGCTCGCCGCCATCGACTACGAGCGGCTTCCCGCGGCGCTGACGATCGAAGAGGCGATGGCGCGCGACAGCTACGTTTCGCCGCCGCAGCTCATGGTCCGCGGCGATGTCGAGGCGGCGCTCGCCAGCGCGCCGCATTGCCTTTCCGGCGAATTGCGCTGCGGCGGTCAGGACCATTTCTACCTCGAGGGTCAGATCGCGCTCGCGACGCCCGGCGAGACCTCCGACATGCATGTGTGGAGCTCGACCCAGCACCCGACCGAAGTCCAACAAGGAGTTGCGCATCTTCTCGGGCTACCCTTCAACGCCGTTACGGTCGAGGTGCGGCGGATGGGCGGCGCGTTCGGCGGCAAAGAGAGCCAGGCGACGATCATCGCCGGCATCGCGGCGCTGCTTGCTTGGAAGGCGCGGCAACCGGTGAAGCTGCGGCTGCCGCGCGATGACGACATGCGCGCCACCGGCAAGCGCCACCCGTTCCTCATCCGCTACGACGTCGGCTTCGACGCGCAAGGACATATTCTCGCGCTCGACCTCACGCTGGCCGCCAACGGCGGCAACGTCGCCGACCATACGCCGGCCGTGCTCACCCGCGCGCTGTGCCACGCCGACAATTGCTACTTTCTTCCCAACGTCCGTTTCCGCGGCCTTCCCTGCAAGACCAACACCGTGTCGAACACGGCGTTTCGAGGCTATGGCGGGCCGCAGGCTATGCTTGCGATCGAAACTATCATCGAAGTGATCGCACGACGCCTCGGTCTTCCCGTGTACGCGGTGCGGCGGCGAAACTTCTACGGGGTGGGGCGCAACGACGTCACCCCCTACGGCATGCGGGTCGAGGACAACATCATCGAGCGCCTCGTCGACGAGCTCGACCGCGCCGTCGGCCTCGCTGCCTGGCGGCGCGAGATCGTGAATTTCAATCAGATCAGCCCGGTGGTGAAGAAAGGTCTCGCCACCATGCCGGTCAAGTTCGGCATCTCTTTCAACCGGCCGGCGCTCAACCAGGCGGGCGCGTTGGTCCACGTCTATACCGACGGCAGCGTCGTGCTCAACCACGGCGGCACCGAAATGGGGCAGGGCCTGTTTATCAAGGTGGCGCAGGTCGTCGCGGAGGCGTTTGCAATCGATCTCGACCACATTCGGGTGTCGGCGACGAGCACGGCGAAGGTGCCCAACACGTCGCCGACGGCCGCCTCCTCGGGTTCCGATCTCAACGGCATGGCCGCTCTGAATGCCTGCCGGGAGATCAAGGCGCGGATGACCGAGGTCGCGGCGGATCACTTTGGCGTGCCGGCGGATGAGATCGTGTTCGACTCCAATCGCATCTACGCCGGCAACCGCAGCCTGTCGTTTGCCGAGCTGGCGGCGTTCTCATGGGAGAAGCGCGTGTCGCTCTCCGCGACGGGGTTTTATCGGACGCCTGATATTCACTGGGATTCCGCCACCAACACCGGGCGGCCGTTCTATTACTTCGTGTACGGCGCGGCTGCCGCTGAGGTTGCAATCGACACATTGACCGGCGAATCGCGCGTTTTGCGCGCCGAGCTGATCCAGGATTGCGGCCGCTCGCTCAATCCGGCGATCGATCTCGGCCAGATCGAAGGGGCCTTCGTTCAGGGCATGGGATGGCTCACGAGCGAAGAGCTGTGGTGGGACGGCGAAGGACGCCTGCGCACCTGCGGCCCGTCGACCTACAAGGTCCCGGGCAGTCGGGACGTGCCGCCGATCTTCAATGCGCGGCTGCTCAAGGATGCGCCGAACCGCGCCGCCACGCTCTTCCGCTCCAAGGCGATCGGGGAGCCGCCGCTGATGCTGGCGATCTCGGTTTGGCTGGCGATCAGGGATGCCATCGCCAGCCTGGCAGACCACAAGCTGGCGCCCCGTATCGACGCGCCGGCCACTCCCGAGCGGGTGCTGGCGGCTATCGAGGAGTTGCGGGCGCGCAAGGCGAGTGGGCGCGCCATGGCATGAAGGTATGCCAATTGCGCAACGCCCTGGTGCGAAACGAGGGTGGCGCCGGCGGACCCATTCCCTCCATCCGCCACATTCGCTTTTATACACGGGCTGCTTCGTGATTGCCGGTGCGTCCACCAATGCTTCTCATGCAGCCCATCCTGTCGGTCAAAAACGTCTCGAAGACTTACGCCTCCGGCTTTCGCGCGCTCGAGGGCGTAAATCTCGACATTCGGCGAGGTGAGATCTTTGCGTTGCTCGGCCCCAATGGCGCAGGCAAGACGACGCTGATCAGCATCATTTGCGGGATCGTGACCTTGACCGAAGGCGCGGTGTCAGTCGCCGGTTACGACATCGGCAGAGATTACCGCATGACCCGATCGATGATCGGTCTCGTCCCGCAGGAACTCACGACCGATGCCTTCGAAACGGTCTGGGCAACGGTCTCCTTCAGCCGCGGACTCTTCGGCAAGCCGCGCAATCCCGATTACATAGCAAAGCTGGTCAAGCAGCTGTCGCTCTGGGACAAGAAAGACAGCAAGATCATGACGCTGTCCGGCGGCATGAAACGCCGGGTGCTGATCGCCAAGGCGCTCGCGCACGAGCCGCAGATCCTCTTTCTGGACGAACCGACGGCCGGCGTCGACGTCGAGCTGCGCAAGGACATGTGGGACATCGTGCGCGCGCTCCGCGCGGACGGCGTCACGATCATCCTGACCACGCATTATATCGATGAAGCCGAAGAGATGGCTGATCGCATCGGCGTGATGCATAAGGGGAAAATCATTCTTGTCGAAGACAAGGCCGAGCTCATGCGCAAGCTCGGCAAGAAGCAATTGACGCTGCACCTGCAGAAGCGGCTCGACGCGCTGCCGGATGCGCTCGCGGGCTATCGACTGACGCTTGGGCCGGGAGGCGGCGAGATCATTTATACCTATGACACCCAGGGCGAGCGCACCGGTATCACCGCGTTGCTCAAGGACCTCAATCTGGCAGGCATCCGGTTCCGCGACCTGCAGACGACGCAAAGCTCTTTGGAAGATATCTTCGTCGACCTGGTGAGACAGAGATAATGAACTTCAGGGCCGTACACGCGATTTATGCGTTCGAGATGGCGCGTACCGGACGCACGCTGCTACAGAGCATCGTGTCGCCCGTGGTTTCCACCTCGCTCTATTTCGTGGTCTTCGGCGCGGCCATCGGCGCGCGAATCACCGAAATCGAGGGCGTCACCTACGGTGCCTTCATCGTGCCGGGGCTGATCATGCTGATGCTGCTGACGCAGAGCGTCATGAATGCATCGTTCGGCATCTACTTTCCAAGGTTCACGGGCACGATCTACGAAATTTTGTCGGCGCCGATCTCGCCCTTCGAGATCGTGCTCGGCTATGTCGGGGCCGCTGCCACCAAATCGGTTATCCTGGGGCTGGTCGTGCTGGCGACATCGGCGCTGCTGATACCGCTGCGGATCGCTCATCCGGTCTGGATGATCGCGTTCCTGATCCTGACCGCCGTGAGCTTCAGCCTGTTCGGCTTCATCCTCGGCTTATGGGCAGACGGCTTCGAGAAGCTGCAGGTGGTGCCGCTGTTGATCATCACGCCGCTGACCTTTCTCGGCGGCACGTTTTATTCGATCAACGTATTGCCGCCGGCCTGGCAGACGGTCGCCTTGTGCAATCCGGTTGTTTATCTGATCAGCGGCTTCCGCTGGAGCTTCTTCGAGACCGCCGATGTGAGCGTACCCCTGAGCCTGGCGATGACCGTCTTTTTCCTCGTCATCTGCCTGGCGACGATATGGTGGATCTTCAAGACCGGCTATCGCCTCAAGAACTGACGGCTCGCGGTCCCAGACGGCTCACGCCGCTGCGCTCATGGACGAGCGGAATGCCCAGCCCGTGAAGTAGGCTTCCACATAAGCGAACACCGCATACATCACGATCCCTTCCACCGCCAGGGCCATCAGGCAAGCGAACACGAGCGGCATCTGGAAGTTCGAACCCGCCTGCACCATGAGATGTCCGAGCCCGGAATTGGCGCCGATGGTCTCCGACATCACGGCGCCGACGAAAGCAAGCGTGATCGCGATCTTGAGCGAGCCGAACAGGTAAGGCTGCGTGCGCGGAATTCCGACCTTGAGCATGATGTCGAGTTTCCTGGCACCGAGCGCGCGCAGCACGTCCTCAAGTTCCGGCTCCATGGTCGCAAGCCCGGTCGCCACGTTCACCACGATCGGAAAAAACGAGATCAAAAATGCGGTGAGCACCGCCGGCACGACGCCGATACCGAACCAAATGATCAAGATCGGCACCACCGCGACCTTCGGAATCGAGTTGAAGCCGATCATCACGGGATAGAGGCCGCGATAGATCGTTCGCGACCAGCCGACGATGATGCCGAGCACGATGCCGAACGCCACCGCAAGGGCAAAGCCGGCGAGCGTCGTCCACAGCGTAACGAAGGAGTTTTTGGCGAGCGGGAGCGCGTATTGGCCGATGGCTTGGAATATCTGCACCGGCGCGGGCAGCACAAAAGTGTCGATGTTGAAGATACGGCAGACGAGTTCCCACAGCACGAACATGCCGATGGTGAACAGCCAAGGCGAAAACCTTTCCAGGGTTATGTTCATGGCCACCCCCAAACTTGCGTGCGCAGTCATGCCTTGCGTACCTCGGCAATCTTGGCGCGCAACTCGTGGACGATGTCGGTGAAGTGCGGCTCGAAGCAGATGTCGAGATCGCGCGGCCGCGGCAGATCGATCCTCTTCGTCAGAACAATGTGTCCGGGGCGCGCGCTCATGACGTGAATGTTGTCGGCAAGAAACGTCGCTTCGCGCAGATCATGCGTGACCAGGATGACGGTGAAACAGAGCTTCTGCCACAGATCGCGCAGCACGCACCATAATTCTTCGCGGGTGAAGGCATCCAGCGAGGCGAACGGCTCGTCCAGCATCAACAATGCCGGTTGATGAATGAGCGCGCGG
>DATNNX010000235.1:0-3446 GCA_035601615.1 Xanthobacteraceae bacterium | reverse complement strand
ATCTCATTCTGAACATTTGCGCGATGCCGTTTCCCGGCCCGCCGTTCCTAGGTGCGCCGTATTACTATGGCGACCGCGGGCCCATCATCGCCCATCGCTCCGGTCGCGCGGAGCCGGTGTCATGATCGTGCTGCTGGCCGTCACGCTCTACGCCGCGGTGGGCATCGTGATCGCGGCCGCGTTCCTCGCGTTTGGCGTCACGCGCGTGCTGCCCGCACCCGCCGCAGTGACGCTGGGTGCGCGGATTATGCTTTTTCCCGGTGCCGTCGCGCTCTGGCCCTACGTGCTCATCCGTTGGCTGAGATCGTCGCCATGACGCGATCGCAGCGGTCGGTGCACCGCCTGCTCTGGCCGGTCCTCGCCTTTGCAGTCGCGCTTGGCTTCGCGATGGCGCTGACGTTGCGGCCACCGCCCAACGCGGAACCTCCTCGCGCAGCAGAAGAGCTCAGACCATGAGTTCCGCGTTTCGCGCCGTGCAGTGGAACCGGACGAAGCTCGTTTACGACGGCATCCTGCTCGTCGGCGTGACGCTCTACATCGGCGGCTATCTGATCCTGGCCCATTGGCTCGACCCACCCAAGGATCTGCCGGCCGCGATCGATCTGCGCGTCCGCGCCTTCGGCAGCTGCGCATTCTTCATGCTGACGATCATTCTTTCGATCGGGCCTCTGGCGCGCCTCGATCGCCGTTTCCTGCCGATGCTGTACAACCGGCGTCATTTCGGCGTGTTGACCTTCCTCGTCGCCCTCGTGCACGCCTCGTTCATGGTCGAGTGGTACGCGGTCCAAAACGCGTTGCCGAGCCTTTACGACGAGCTGACCAAGCTTTCCGACTACGGCAAGTTCATCGGCTTTCCCTTCAAGGCGTTGGGCATCGTCACGCTCCTCATCCTGTTCTTGATGGCGGCGACCAGCCATGACTATTGGCTCGTCTTCCTGACGCCATCGGTCTGGAAGCGACTGCACATGGCGCTTTACGCCGCCTACGGGCTCGTCGTGATGCATGTGGCGCTCGGCGTCATGCAGAACGACCGCAATCCATTCATCCCGGCAATGCTGGCAAGCGGCTTTGCCCTCGTGACGCTGCTCCATGTGGTCGCCGGCTGGCGCGAGCGCGCGGGCGATCGCGCCGGCGCCCACGGCAGCGAAGGCTGGCTCGCAGTCGGGCCACCGCTGTCGATCCCGGACAAAGGTGCGCGCATTGTTACTCCGCCGGACGGCGAACGCATTGCAGTTTTCCGCGATGGCACGCAGATCGGGGCGCTCTCCAATCTTTGCGCCCACCAGAATGGGCCGATCGGGGAGGGGCGCATCATCGACGGCTGTGTGACCTGCCCGTGGCACGGCTATCAGTACCGTTTGATGGATGGTTGCGCGCCGCCGCCCTTCACCGAGAAGCTCGTCACTTACCGCGTGCGCATCGCCCACGGCGTTGTCGAGGTTGACCCGCGCCCACTGCCGCCGGGTACGGCGGCGGCGATGAGGTATGAGTGACATGAGCGCGATGCAGATAACGGCGATACCGCAATCTCGGTGCGCTCACTCCCCCTGAAACATCAGAGGCCTGTCAGAGGAATTTCTTGAGTCCTCGCGGTTGCGAACGGCTGGGGTCCTGCCGTTCGTTGGAAAGATAGACTCGGAACTGCAAATCGTGGACTACGAAATTCTGTCGGGGAATAAATCGTTTGCTCGACCGGTCTCGTCTCCGCGGTGACTGCTTCGCGTGCCGAGCAGGCTTTCATGCGAACAATCGTTCTCCCCGCGGCCGCGCTGGCCGCACATGACCTAGAGTGGCAGCTCGCCAAAAATGTGCTTGTGCGAGATCATCGTCGATCTCGATTGGGCACGATAGTGGAAAAGGAAGAGAGCCATGAGTGGGATGATCATGCATGGTTCGGATTGGGTGCCACTTCGCGGCATTGACCAGCGCCGGCTGAGCGAGGCCCGTCTGCAAGCCCATTATGCGGTACAATGGCTCGCGCGGGCCGCGCGGGCCTATGTCCCGCCGCAGCCGGACGACGGGCACACGAATCTCGGTTGGGACGGCGCCCTTGGCGGCTTTACCACGCATCCGTTGAAAGACGGCGCGTGGCTGAGCTTGAAAATTACTGATCTCACGCTCGCATTGCATGTCGGCAAGGGAGGGACGCACGTCCAATCCTTTTCTCTCGACGGCCGCTCGGACGCGCAGGCACGCCAGTGGTTGAGCGAGCAGCTCGGCGCACAAGGGCTCGATGCGCACGCTCTTGACGCGCCTTCACCCTACGAGATGCCCGCGCACGCCATCTCCCAAGGCGCGGCCTATGGCCCGGCCGGCTTGAGCGATGCGTTGGCCGAGCTTGCGGCATGGTTCGGCAATGCCGCACTTTTGATCGGCTCGATCCAAAGACAAATGATTGGGCGCAAATTGGCGGCCTCGCCCGCGCGTTGCTGGCCGCACCACTTCGATCTCGCTATTTTGACCACACTCCCGGCACGGAGCCCTGACGCCACCAGATATGTCGGCGCCGGGCTTTCTCCCGGAGACGAGTATTACGACGAGCCCTATGTCTACGTGTCGGTCTATCCCGAACCCGATCCTGCGGCGCTGACGAGCCTGCCAACGCTCGGTCATTGGCATCTGCGCGATTTCGTGGCGGCCGTTGCGACGGCTCACAAGATCGTGGCGGCCAAGAACCAACAGGCCGAGACCGATGAGTTCCTGCGGGCCGCGGTCGACCGCGCGATCAAGGTCTTGAGCTGAAGCTATTCGCGACGTTCGCGTCGCAGCTCGCGGTTCACGACGATTTGACTACAATTCGACTATACCTCTTGACTACGTAAAGTATCTGTGCTAGATAGCTTCCCAGCCTCACTCATCGAGGGGCGTCTTCTAGAGACGATCCTGAAGGCGGAGGGAGGCATGGCGTCCTGCGGCAGGTGGCTCGTAACCGCTCGCCTCGGGAGGCCCGGGAAGTCGCCCGCCAGGCACTACGACCTGGCTGCGAGGAGCTCGCTGAACGGATCCGGGTCATGCCGGAGACGGAAGCGCGGCCCCGGGTGAAAAACCGCCACGGTGGAGCGCCGAGAGGCGAGCGTCCCGCGTTATGGGACGCAAGGCGCCTCGCTAGGCGCCTGGCGTGCCGCGTTATGTGCACGCCCCACGGGTGTTCCGCCGAGCACCCGAACGTTTCTCGGCGCTCCGCCCACCCCTCGATTCGGGGTCGGTGAAGCGAAGTTGCAAAACCCCGGACGCAGAAATGCGCCGCGGGAACGAGATGGGCTGTTTGAAAAGTGAATAAGGCTCCGAACGCGTCCGACGCTTGTATGTCCCGGATGCGATGCAGCGCGCAACGAAGTGGAGCCATAAGCGCGGTCACGCGCGTCTTCGACGCGCTATGGCATCGCTGATCCGGGACCGCCACGGACTGCGGCGGTCCCGGGTCTGCAGCGCACCACCATAGCCCG
>DATNNX010000234.1:0-12587 GCA_035601615.1 Xanthobacteraceae bacterium | reverse complement strand
CGTCCATGCACGATCCGCAATTGGGCGTTCCGGCGCAGTTTGTCTCGACGCGGCGCGTAGCGAAGGGCGACATCGTATTCGCGGAGATCAGCGCAGCGTTTTGGGATCATTCTGGGCAGGTGCTACGCAGCTTCGCGCTCGGCGATGAGCCGCCGCCGCTCTATCGCGCGCTGCACGCCGCAGCCGACGCAGCGTTCGACGCGGTCATCGCAGTGCTCAAGGCGGGCACGCTGCCGGCGCGAGTGATCGAAGCAGCTGGCGTGATCGAAGATGCGGGCTTCACCATCATCGACGATCTCCTGCACGGCTATGGCGGCGGCTATTTTCCGCCCATCCTCGGCAGCAGGAGCCGGCCCGCAGGGCCAATTCCGGAGGAGCCGTTCGAGGCCGGCATGACGGTCGTGGTGCAGCCGAACGTGGTCACGCGCGACGGCGCGGCGGGCGTGCAGACGGGGGAGTTGTTGCTGATCACGAACGCCGGCGTCGAGCGGCTGCATTCGTTCCCGCGCGGCTTTGCGCGGGTGTGAGGCCAGCGCACGGAGAGTTCTGGGCGTAATTCCATGGCGGGGACGAAGCCGCCGTTGTCGCGGCTCGTCCGCAACGACGACACAAAAGGCTGGAGGTCACTCCGCCGCCTGGGACTTCATGCTGCGCTTAGCCCAATAGTCGGGCGCCTGTTTCGAGCGCGCGAGCGCCTCGGCGCTCTCGAAGCCCGGCGCCATTGATGCGTCGGTGCTGGCGAGGATCTGGTGGTGCTCGATGCCAAGCGTGCGCAGCCAGCGCTGCTGGCCCATGGTCAAAGCGATGAAATAGCCGATCTCGACGAGCTCGGGCTCGCTGAAATGCTTGTGCAGCCGCGTCCAGAACTTATCGTCGACCGGCAGATCCCAGGTGATCGCCTCGGCATAGGCGAGCGCCGCCTTCTGCCGCTCGTCATAGCGGCTCGAGCTCTCGAAATTGAGAAGATCGCGGTAGTCGTCCTCGACAACGCCCTGCTGCGCGGCCTTGATGGACCGCTGATTCCCGCAGAACTCGCATAGCACTGACCGCGACACGTAAATGCGGCACAGTTCCTTGATCGCATGATCCGCGATCCCGTTCTTGAACACATCGCGCCAAGAATTGGCGAAAGACCAAAACACGGCCGGCACATGGGCGCGGATCGCCTGGCTTTCCGGCCGCGGCGTGCCTTCACGCGCGCAGCGGTCGAATTCGGTGCGCATGGCCTCATCGACTTTGGCGGGATCGACATAACTGATCCAGGGCTTCGACATCGACCTGTTCTCCACTTTCCCTGCAGCTCATAGATAAGGCAGACACCCTTTATTCACCATGCTCTGCAGGCCTTCTCGCATGGTGCCGCAAGGCCACAGTGCGATCAACCGAGCTCGTGCGGTATACCGCGGTTTGCCGCTTGAGGCCAACGAGTCCGCCGCCGCGGGCGAAAGATTCTTAACCATCCGGCGATAGCGTAGCGTGACCGATTGTAGGGGTGGCCTCGGGCGCTTCGCCTCGAGGGACGCAATCGGATGCTTGGCCGTCGGGGGACAAACGACAATGCGAGCGAGAGCTCTGCGAGTGCTCGCCGCGACGGTGAGCTGTCTATTCTGGCTCAACGGGTGCGAGAGCTCGACCAGGCTGGGCGACCTGTTCCAGTCGAACACGGCCGCCACGCAGGGGCTCGCATCGCAAGAGGACCCGCCGACAACCGGCAGCGTGCGGCCGGCCGCGCGCACCCCCTCATCCGCTGCAGCCAAAGCATCGCCTGACAAAGATGACGATGTAAGCCTCGGCAAAACCTACTTCCGCGCCGGCGATTTCAGCCTGGCCGAGCGTCACTTCCGCCGCGCCGTCGAGTTACACCCACGCGACCTCGAGTCCTGGATCGGTTTAGCGGCCTCCTACGACCGGCAGCGCCGCTTCGATCTTGCGGACCGCGCCTATGAACAGGCGACGAAGATTGCGGGACCCACGGCGGAAATCCTCAACAACCGCGGCTACTCCTATATGCTGCGGGGCGACCAGCGCCGCGCCCGCGAAACGCTGCTGGAAGCGCAGGCGCGCGATCCCGGCAACGCCTACGTGAAGAACAATCTCGAGCTGCTCGAGGCGAGCCTGCGCAAGGGAAAGGCCGCGCAATAGACAAAGGCGCTGCCGGCGAGCCGCGGTCGAGCGAAACCTGCCTTCGCCTTGCGGAGGCCTTGCTGAGCGGGAAGAGGGCTCAAGGCTTAATTCACAAACTCCTTCGGGTGAGGGGCCCCCTCACCCCACCGTCACCGGGTTGGTTGCGAAGCTATGCAATAAACCCGGAAAGCGCCGCCCCCTGGACTTCACGGAGCCAACATGCAACGTGGCGCGCTGCAGCGGTTTGCGGCGCCATGTTCGAGAGCTTTCGCAGGTTTTTGTCCGAGGTGTCGGAAGGCGACAAGCATCCGACGCGGTTCAACCACAACGACTATCGCCTGGCGGCGGCAGCGCTGCTCGTGCATGCGGCCGCGATCGACGGCGACATCTCCGACGCCGAGCGCGACAAGCTACACGCCGTTATCAAGCAGCAATTCCAACTCGATGAGGCGACGACGGACGAACTCGTCGTCGAGGCGACGGCGGCCGAGAACGAGGCGGTCGATCTGTATCATTTCACCAGCTTGATCAATCGCTCACTCGACGAGGAAGGTCGCAGCCGTGTGGTCGAAATGATGTGGGAGATCGCCTATGCCGACGGACAGGTGGACGATTTCGAGAGCAACCTGATCTGGCGAGCCGCGGACCTGCTCGGCATCTCGTCGCGGGAGCGAATCGAGCTCGGGCATCGCGTGGCCAGCAGGCGGGGGACGGCGCCGACGTGACGCAGGAGAAGCGCCCCATTACGTTGATCACGGGCGCGTCGTCGGGGATCGGCGCGGCGTTGGCACACGAGTTTGCCGCCCACGGCCACGAACTTGTCTTGATCGCGAGGCGCGAGCAGGCGCTCGGCACGCTGGCCGACGCCATTGCGGCGACGGGCCGGGCGCGGCCGGCGGTTTTGCGCGCGGATCTCGCGCGCCTCGATGCGGCACAAACGATTGTCGCGGCGCTGGATGAGCGCGGCCTCGAGCCGGACGTGGTCGTCAACAATGCAGGCTTTGGCCTAGTCGGCGCCGCCGATCAGCTGGACCGCGCCGAGCAGCTCGCCATGGTCGACCTTAACGTGCGCGCGCTCACCGATCTCTCGCTCGCATTCCTCGACAGCCTGAAGCGCCGCAAGGGCGGTATTCTCAATGTTGCATCGATCGCCGCCTTCATGCCCGGCCCGGGCATGGCGGTCTATTACGCCAGCAAAGCCTATGTGCTCTCGTTCAGCGAAGCACTGCATCGCGAGCTCAAGCCGAAAGGCGTGCGGGTCACCGTGCTTTGCCCTGGCCCGGTGCCGACCGAGTTTCAGGCGCGCGCCGGCATGAGCGACGACGCTTTTCCGCGGCTTCTCACGCGTTCCGCCGAGCAGGTGGCGAGAGATGGCTACCGCGGCCTGATGCAAGGCCGCCGCGTAGTCGTTCCAGGCCCCGCCAACCGAGCGGTGACGACGATGATCCGCTTTGCCCCGCGCAGCCTTGTGCTCGAGCTCATCGCTCGCCAGCAGCGAGGCGGCCGTTAGAGCGCGGCGTCGCGTGGACTTGGTGCCACATCCACTCGTCCCCTCGAAAGCGAAGATCCCGGCCCCGGATTCGCGCTTGCGCGCGAATGAGCGCAAGACAGGCCTGTTCTCCGAGGCTACGCGCCCGGGGCAATGCGCGGCTGCATGGCGGGGGCGCGCTATCCATCTTGAAAAACCGACTCGAGCGGGTATTGAGATTCCACCGCAAAAGCTCGCAATGACCGCGCTATGCTCCGCCCGATCCTGATCGTGCTGCACCAGGAAACCTCGAGCCCTGGGCGCATCGGGCACGCCTTGCGCCGGCGCGGCTATGCGCTCGACGTACGCCGCCCGCGCTTCGGCGATCCGCTCCCCGGGACCATGGCCGCCCACACCGGGGCCATTATCTTCGGCGGCCCGATGAGCGCGAACGACACCGACGAGTTCATTCGTCGCGAGATCGATTGGCTGAGCGTGCCGCTCAAGGAGACGAAGCCGTTTCTCGGCATCTGTCTCGGCGCGCAGATGCTGGCGCATCATCTCGGCAGCCGTGTCTACCGACATCCCGATGGTCATGCCGAGGTCGGCTACTATCCAATCCGTCCGACCGAGATCGGCCGCACGGTGTGCGATCCTTGGCCCGAGCAGGTCTATCAGTGGCATCGCGAGGGCTTCGACTTGCCGCTCGGCGCCGACTTGCTTGCGGAAGGCGACTCGTTCCCGGTGCAGGCCTTTCGTTACGGTGGCGCCGCCTTCGCGCTGCAATTTCATCCGGACGTGACCCACGCCATGATGTGCCGCTGGACCACGCGCGGCCACGAACGCACGTTGTTGCCCAATGCCAAGCCGCGGGTTGCGCATTTCGCGGATCGCGCGGTCTACGACCCCGCCGGCCGGGCTTGGCTCGCCGCCTTTCTCAATCATTGGCTGGGCCAGCCGGAGCCGGCGGCGGAGCAGGCGTCCACCGGCTGAGCAATCACCGAATCATGTCACAGTTGTCCCCGCGAAGCGGGGACAACTGACCACCAGGCTGAGATATGTGGGTCCCCGCTTGGCGGGGACGACAGTCAGCTGATGAATCGGATTAGAGATCGCGCCCCAAAAGCTGAACGGGCTGCTTCGGCTTTAGGCGGGTGGTGGAGCCGAGGGGGGTCGAACCCCTGACCTCCTCATTGCGAACGAGGCGCTCTCCCAACTGAGCTACGGCCCCGCCAAATGCAACCCCGCGGCGGCTGGCCGCGAGTGCGCGCCATTTAGGGCCGCGAGTCGGCGGAGTCAAGGATCGGGAACACGCGGCCAGACCGCGATTTCATCGACTGTCCTGCTTGTTTACCTCGTTCCGCCCCGGTACATCTTGTGCACGATTCTCGAGAAGCGGCTCCCATTCCATGCGCGCCCTCTTCCTCGTCATTGATCTAGCTCTTGAAATCTACATCTGGGTGTTGATCGCGGCAGCGATCTTCTCCTGGCTGGTCGCGTTCAACGTGGTGAATGTCCGCAACTCGGTGGTCGGCGCGATCGGCGATTTCCTTTACCGCATCACCGAGCCCGCCCTGCGGCCGATCCGGAACGTGATGCCCAATCTCGGCGGCATCGACATTTCTCCGGTGATCCTGATCCTCATCATCATTTTCATCCGCTACTGCATTGCGCTGTACATTCTTCCCTACGTGTTCTGAGGTTGATGGTCGCTCGGCCTTGGACGGCGTCGGCGGACAGCGTTGTCGTCACCGTCCGGCTCACGCCGCGCGGCGGGCGCGATGCGATCGACGGCATCGCGCAGTTGGCCGACGGACGCAGCGTGATCAAAGCGCGCGTGGGCGCGGCGGCGACCGAAGGCGAAGCGAATGCGGCGCTCGTAAAGCTGATCGCCAATACCCTCGGGGTTGCCGTGCGTGATGTCAGCCTGGTTGCGGGCACGAGCGCGCGGATCAAGCGCCTGAAGATCGCCGGCACAGGCGCGATGCTCGCCGCCACGCTGGAGAAAATCTTCACGATGGAGTAATGCCGTTCATCGCGCCCTCATAAAAAAAGGCGCACGGCGGCACGCCATGACCGCAAAAATCATTGACGGGAAGGCGATCGCGGCGGACCTGCGCGGCAAGGTCGCGGAGGCCGTGCATCGCCTCTCGCGCGACCGCGGTATCACGCCGGGATTGGCGGTCGTGCTCGTCGGCAACAACCCGGCGAGCGAGAGTTACGTCGCCAGCAAGATCAAGATGACGGGCGGCAGCGGCATGCGATCATTCGATCACCGGCTGCCGAAGGAGGCGAGCGAAGCGGAGCTCTTGGCGCTGATTGCGCGGCTCAACGCCGATCCAAACGTGCACGGTATCCTGGTGCAGCTTCCTCTGCCGGCGCAGATCAACCCGCACAAGATCATCGCCGCGGTCGATCCGGCAAAGGACGTCGACGGCTTTAGTCCGGTCAATGCCGGCCGGCTAGCGGTGGGCCTGCCGGCGCTCGCGCCGTGCACGCCGGTCGGCTGCATTCTCCTTGCCAAGACCGTTCAACCCTCGCTGATGGGCCTGGACACCGTGGTCATCGGCCGCTCGAACATCGTCGGCAAGCCACTGGCGCAACTTCTGCTCGCAGAAAATGCAACGGTGACAGTCGCGCATTCGAAAACCCGCGAACTGCCGGCGGTCTGCCGGCGCGCGGATGTTCTGTTTGCGGCAGTGGGACGGCCCGAAATGATCCGGCGCGATTGGGTCAAGCCCGGCGCCACCATCATCGACATCGGCGTCAACCGCGTGATGGCGGATGGCCGCTCGCGCATCGTCGGGGACGTGGCGTTTGCCGAGGTCGCCGAGATTGCGGGCGCGATCACGCCGGTGCCGGGCGGCGTCGGTCCGATGACGATCGCCTGCCTGCTCGCCAACACGGTGCGAGCGGCCTGCGCGCTCGCCGGTCTGCGGGAGCCGGCGTTTGGACAGCGCCCTATCGACGATCGCGAGTAGGGACGCTCAGTTGGTCCAGGCGAAAGCGACCTTGCCCAGGGTGCGCGCGCCGAAGCGTTCGGAGGAGCGGGCCACCGCCTTGCCACCGAGCGCCCGGTAGAAGCCCACCGCCTGCTCGTTGTCCGAGAGCGCCCATACCACGAGGCTTTGCAGCCCGCTCTGCACCAGGTCACGCCGCGCCGCGGAAAAGAGCTTGCGGCCGAAGCCAAGCCCCTGGAATTCCGGTCGTAGATAGAGCTCGTAGATTTCCCCGTCGTAGTAAAGGCTGCGCGCGCGATTGCGGCCGTAATTGGCGTAGCCGGCCACACATTCGCCGAATGCCAGCACCGTGATCCGGCTGCCTTTGCGCACCGCGCTGTCCCACCATTGCGGGCCGCGCCGGTTGATCAGTTTGTCGAGCTCCGGCCCTGGAATGATGCCCTGATAAGCGCAGCGCCACGCGTCGTCATGGGTTGCCGCAATCGCCCTTGCATCGGACGGCTTGGCGCGGCGGACTTCGATGAGGGTCGTGCTCATGGGCATGATTGAAGCAAGCAGTCCGCCGCGCTTCAAGAGTTATGTTTAACGCGCCGCTAACAACGTTCGGGATTGATGTGGATTTGCCACACCACGGCGTCACGAAGCATCCCCAAACACCGCAAAAATCGATACATGTTGGCGGGCTAACGCAATGTTGCAGCGGCGACACGCAGCCGGCGCAAAATGTGCCGATCTGGCATCCGGAGGTCTGGAATTACGGCTTCGGCGTGCCCAAGTTGCGCGGTGACGCCGGGCAGGAAGCGAATCAAGCTAGCCAGGGATGAATCAGTGCGAACGGTCGAGCGTCAGACCCGCTCCACCTCCTTGCGCCGCTCGTCCTTCCTGCGCTCGTTCGGATCGAGCAGCTTCTTGCGCAGCCGTATCGCTTTCGGCGTGACCTCGACCAGCTCGTCTTCGGCGATGTACGCGAGCGCCTTTTCCAGCGTCATTTGGATCGGCGGGACCAGCCGGACCGCCTCGTCCTTGGCGTGAGTGCGGATATTGGTGAGCTTCTTGCCCTTTAGCACGTTCACCTCGAGGTCGTTGCCGCGGGTGTGCTCGCCCACGATCATGCCGCGATAAACCTTGCGCCCCGGCTCGATCATCATCGGCCCGCGGTCCTCCAGGTTCCACAGCGCGTAAGCCACGGCTTCGCCTTGGTCGTTAGAGATCAGCACGCCGTTGCGGCGACCTGCGATCTCGCCCCGGTATGCGCCGTAGCCGTGGAACAGGCGGTTCATGACGGCGGTGCCGCGGGTATCGGCGAGAAGTTCCCCATGATAGCCGATGAGCCCGCGCGTTGGCGCATGGAAGATGAGGCGCACGCGCCCTCCGCCGGAGGGGCGCATCTCGACCATTTCGGCTTTGCGGGTCGCGAGTTTCTGCACGATGATGCCGGAATGCGCCTCGTCGACATCGATCACCACCTCTTCGATCGGTTCGCGCAGCTCGCCGTCGGCGGCGCGCTCGAGCAGCACTTGCGGGCGCGACACCGACAGCTCAAAGCCTTCGCGCCGCATCGTCTCGATCAGAATGCCGAGCTGCAATTCGCCACGCCCGGCGACCTCCATGGCGTCCTTCTCGGTCGATTCGCTGACCCGCAGCGCCACGTTGCCTTCGGCTTCGCGCAGGAGCCGCTCACGGATGACCCGGCTCTGCACTTTGTCGCCCTCGGTCCCGGCGAGCGGGGAATCGTTGATTCGGAAGGTCATTGCCAGCGTCGGCGGGTCGATGGGCTGCGCCGGCAGCGGTATCGTCACTTCCGGTGCGCAGATCGTGTGTGAGACCGTGGCCTCGGGCAGCCCGGCGATGGCAACGATGTCGCCCGCCGATGCCTCTTCGACGCCGGTGCGCTCGAGCCCGCGGAAGGCGAGCACCTTCGTGACGCGGCCCTCCTCGATCAGCTTTCCGTTGCGATCGAGCACTTTGACGGTTTGGTTGGGCCTGACCGCGCCCGAGCTGATGCGCCCAGTCACGATGCGTCCCAGATAGGGGTTGGCCTCCAGAATGGTGCCGAGCATCCGGAATGGTCCGTCCTCGACGATTGGTTCGGCGAAGTGACTGAGGACAAGGTCGAAGAGCGGCGCCATGCCGCGATCCTTCGGACCGTCCGGCGAGGCGGCCATCCAGCCTTCCCTGGACGAGCCGTAGAGGATCGGAAAATCGAGCTGTTGCTCGCTGGCATCGAGCGCGGCGAACAAATCGAATACTTCGTTCACCACCGCCAAAGGCCGCGCATCCGGCCGATCCACTTTGTTGATCACGACGATCGGTTTGAGTCCGACCTTGAGCGCTTTCGACACCACGAATTTGGTCTGCGGCAGCGGGCCCTCGGCGGCGTCCACCAACACCAGCGCGCCATCCACCATATTGAGGATACGCTCGACCTCGCCGCCGAAGTCGGCATGGCCGGGGGTATCGACGATGTTGATGCGGGTGTGGTGCCAAAGGATCGATGTCGCCTTGGCCAAAATGGTGATGCCGCGCTCGCGTTCGAGATCGTTGGAATCGAGCGCGCGCTCCGCCAGGCGCTGGTTGTCGCGCACGGCGCCGGACTGCTGCAGTAGCCGGTCGACCAGCGTGGTCTTGCCGTGGTCGACATGGGCGATGATCGCGACGTTGCGGAGCTGCATGGGCTGCGTGAAAAACCGATCGCGGGCCTCGAAGGGCCCGCTGTCGCGTGACATATAATCACGGCCGTGTCAGGCGCAATGTGCGAGCGGCCGCCGAAGATCCTCAGCGTTACCTGTTCCGCCCCCCTTGCGTCCCGATACCAGGAAGGCGACCATTGGGGAGAGGGAGTGCGGAGGCGGCGTGCGCTCATCGGTACCAGTCAAGAACCAGCGCCGGATATTGTGCGTTTTTCCGCACTACACCCCTGCGTTCGGCACGTTCAATCATGCCTATCGTTTGATGAAAGGCGTGCGCGCATTCATGCCGCCGCAGGGCCTGCTGCTGATCGCGGCCTATATGCCGCAACAGTGGCAAGTCCGCTTTATCGACGAGAATCTCCGCAGAGCGAGCGATGCCGATTTCGCGTGGGCCGATGCCGTGTTGGTCAGCGGCATGCACGTCCAGGCGCCGCAGATCCATGATATCGCCGCGCGCGCACACGCGGCCGGCAAGGTGGTGCTGCTGGGCGGACCGTCGCCGTCGGCCTCCCCGGAAATGTATCCTGAGATCGACTACCTGCACATCGGCGAGCTGGGTGACGCAACCGATCAGCTCATCGCCCGCCTCGACGAGAGCGTTGCGCGCCCGGCCGCGCAGCTGCGCTTGGAAACAAAGGACCGCGTTCCGCTGCACGATTTCCCGATCCCGGCCTACGATCTCATCCCGCTGAAGAACTATCTCATGCTGACATTGCAGTTCTCCAGCGGCTGTCCCTATCTCTGCGAGTTCTGCGATATTCCCAACCTTTATGGCCGGCAGCCGCGGCTCAAGACCCCGGCGCAGATCACCGCCGAGCTTGATGCCATGCGCAGGCAGAAAGGCCATCCGCCGGTCGTTTACTTCGTCGATGACAACTTCATCGGCAATCGTAAGGCCGCCAAAGACATGCTGCCGCACCTCCTCGCCTGGCAGGAGCAGCACGGCTATCCGATGCAGTTCGCCTGCGAGGCAACGCTCAACATCGCCAAGCAGCCGGAAATTCTCAGGCTGATGCGGGACTGCGCGTTCCTGGGTATATTTGTCGGCATCGAGACGCCCGAAGCCGACGCGCTCAGGGCGATGCGCAAAAGTCAGAACGTCGCCGTGCCGATGATGGAATCGATCAAGACACTCAACGACTACGGATTGGAGGTTACCTCCGGTATCATTCTCGGACTCGATACCGACTCAGACGATACCGAGATGCGCATCAAAGATTTCATCGACATCTCACAGATCCCGATGTTGACCATCAACCTGTTGCAGGCGCTGCCGAAGACGCCGTTGTGGGATCGCCTCAAGCTGGCCGGGCGCGTCGCCGACGATCCGACCCTCGAAAGCAACGTGCGTTTCGTGCGGCCATATGACGAGGTGGTGGCGATGTGGCGCCGGTGCATCGCCTATGCCAATGATCCGGAGCGGCTGTTCGCACGCTTTCACCATCAAGTCGATGCAACCTACGTCAATCGGATGATCACGCCCGCCCGCGGCAAGCTCAACTGGGGTAACCTGTCGAGCGCGTTGGTGCTCGCGTTCCGGGTGTTGCTGCACATCGGTATTCTGTCGGATTACCGCAAGCCGTTCTGGCGTGCCGCGCGCCACGCGCTGCGCCGCGGCCAGATCGATGCCGTCCTCGGTATGGGATTTATCGCCCACCATCTGATTCAGTTCACGCGCGAGGCGCTGCGCGGCGAGCAGAATGCGTCCTACTACTCGACCAAGCTGCGCACGGCGACACCCGCGCCTTCGCCGGAATTGGCGCCGCTGCGTAAGTCGGCGTAGGCCGACCTCTCGCCGCACTCGGGGAGAGATAGCAGCGCGGCGCGCACCCTGCACAGGCCGTGCCGACGCGCATCGACTCCCGAACAATCACCCCAGCTTGGGTTCCAGGCTCACCGACCAGAGTGCACGATCGTCCCAATCCTTGAGCGTCACGGTCATGACTTGTGTCGGGCCATCAATTGCAACGTGGCCAAAGAATTGCAGGCCATCAGTTGGCGGCTGGTTCGGCGCGCTCGGCGCCTTCACGTAGACAATCTGCGGTCCGAACGTGTTGTCGAGTCGGTTTTGGGGGAAGCTTCCAGCGTGGATAGGCCCCGACACAAATTCCCAGAACGGCTCGAAGTCCTGGAACGCTGCCTTGTTGGGATCGTAATAGTGCGCTGCGGTGTAGTGCACGTCGGCGGTGAGCCAGACGGTGTTGCGTACGCCGGCCCGCTTGATGAAGGAAAGGATATGGGCGATCTCGAGCTCGCGGCCGCGCGGCGGCCCGTTGCCCTGGGCGATCGCCTCGACGCCCCAGTTGCGATCGGTGTCGTAGACGACGATGAGGCCGATCGGCATGTCCGCGGCGATCACTTTCCAGGTCGCTTGCGAATTCAGGAGTTCGCGCTCGAGCCAAGCGACTTGCGCCGGACCCAGGAAGTAGGCGGCCGGTCCATAAGTCTCTTCCAGGCCTTCTCCGTTCGGCCCGCGATAGCTGCGCATGTCGAGCATGAATACGTCGAGCAGCGGCCCATAGGAAATCTTGCGGTAGACGCGTCCCGGCTCGGCCTGCGTGAAGCGTAACGGCATGTATTCATGGAACGCGCGGCCGGCGCGTGCTGCCAGCAGCAAGGCGTTCTGCTCGACATATTTCTTGCGCTGGTGCTCGGCGCGCGTCAGCGGCTCGCTCGGCCACCAATTGTTGGTCACCTCGTGATCATCCCACTGTGTGAAGATCGGCACCTCGGCATTGAACGCGCGCACGTTCGTGTCGAGCAGATTGTATTTGTAGTTGCCGCGGAACTCGGCGAGCGTTTCCGCGGGTTTCGCCTTTTCCTCGATCACGATGTTTTTCCAGATCTCGCCGTTCGGCATTTTCTGCTCCGCGAGGATTGGACCGTCGGCGTAGATATTGTCGCCGCTGTGGATGAAGAAATCCGGCCGATTGCGCAGCATGGTGGCGTAGGCGCGCATGCCGCCGCGCGTCTCGTCGATGCCCCAGCCTTGCCCGGCGGTGTCGCCCGACCACAAGAATGAGATGGAACGCTGGTCCCTCGGCGCGGTGCGAAAGCGGCCGACCATCGGCTCGCCGACAATGGTCGGCGAGGCAAGATCCTGGAAGCGGATACGATAGAAGATGTCCTGCCCCGAGGGCAGGCCCTCGATCAGCGCCTTGGCGGTGAAATCGGATTCGGGCAGCGCGTCGACGAAAACCGCGCGGTGGATCGTCTTGAAGCTGTCGGTAGTCGCGACCTCGGCCAGCATGCGCGCGGGACGGTCGGCGCGCGCCCAGATCACGGCGGAATCGACCGAGACGTCGCCGGACTGGACGCCGTGGGTAATGAGCGGGCGATCGGCGG
>DATNNX010000233.1:0-2826 GCA_035601615.1 Xanthobacteraceae bacterium | reverse complement strand
CCAGCGTGCGCACCGGGACCTCTAGCTGGCGCAGCTTTTCCGCGCCGCCCAACTCGGGAAGATCGATGATGAAGCAGGCGGCCAGCACCTCCGCCCCCAGCTGGCGCAGCAGCTTGACCGCGCCCTCCGCCGTCCCGCCGGTGGCGATCAGATCGTCGACCAGGATGACGCGGTCGCCTTTCTCCACCGCGTCCTCGTGCATCTCCATTTCATCGAGGCCGTATTCCAGCGAATAAGCGATCGAGACGCGCTTGTGCGGCAGCTTGCCCTTCTTGCGGATCGGCACGAAGCCGGCCGAGACCTGGTGCGCCACCGCTCCGCCGAGGATGAAGCCGCGCGCCTCGATGCCGGCGACCTTGTCGATCTTCATCCCTGCCCAGGGCTGGACCAGTTCGTCGACCGCGCGGCGGAACGCGCGCGCGTTGCCGAGCAGCGTGGTGATGTCGCGGAACACGATCCCCGGCTTGGGATAGTCTGGAATGGAGCGGATCGAGTCCTTGAGGTCGTGCTCGGACTGCATACTGACCATGGGCGTCTCGCGTCAAACGGGGCTTAGGAGTTAGTCTGTAGAATTGCAAATCCACCGCAGGGGTGGCGACCCACTCTGGCGAACCGTGGCGCCGCGCGCAACCGGAGACGGGATATGGCAAGCGAGCCGCCGGTCGTGCCGATCATCGGGGGCGGTCCCGCCGGCATGTCCTGCGCGCTGTGGCTGCACAATTACGGCCTGCACCCGGTCATCATCGAGAAGGAGCGTGCGCTCGGCGGGATCGCGCGCATGAGCCCCTATCCCAACGAGTGGCTGCTGGGGCAGCGCGGCAAAACCGCGCGAGAGAACGCCGCCGAGTTCGCGGCCCACATCCACGAGCTCGGGATCGAAACCTGGCTCGGGGCAACCACGCGGCGCCTGCGCCGGCAGAACAGTGGGCGATGGCGACTCGACGCCTCAGGCGGCCCGGCGGCACGATCATTGTCTGGCGCGGGGATCGTGATTGCGACCGGCACGCGATTCGCGGGCGAGGAATGGCTCGACCGCGTAAAGAACGCGCGACGGATGGCGGGGACGGGCCGGCTGCATCTCGGTGCGAGCGCGGTCGGCGAGCCCGGCGCCGATTTGGGCTCGCACGTCGCAATCATCGGCGGCGGCGACAACGCCTTCGACGTATCGCGGATGTTGGCTGAGAAGGGCGTGCGCGTGAGCGTGATCATGCGCTCGAAGTCGCCGAAGGCGCAGCCGCTCCTGGTCGAGCGCCTACGCCGACATCAGGCGTCCGGACTGGTGCAGTTGATGGCAGAGCGCACGGTAGAGGCGCTCGACGACGCCGGTTCGAGACTCGGCATCCGGCTCCGCGGCGGCGGCGAGATTGAAGCCGACCACGTGGTTCTCCTGTTCGGCTATCGGCCCAACACCAACGACCCCTGGCTTGCCGAGCTTGCGCCCGCCACCGACGCGCGCGGGTACCTCCTCGTTGACGGCAACATGGAAACATCTTGCCGCGGCGCGTTTGCGGCGGGTGACGTTGCTAATCCGGCGGATCCGTGCATCGCGACCGCGCTAACGAGCGGCGCGATTGCCGCGCGGCGCATTGCGAAACGGCTGGGGCAGCGCCCGTGACGCCCGCGAATGCAAGCCAATATACGGTTGTCGTGAGGATCGCGACTCCCGCATTACCGCTTCGCCTTGAGCACGCGGCCCGCGACCGCGTCGAGCTTCCTGAGGAGGGCTTTGTCGCGCGCCTCGGGCGCGGTGATCAGCGCGGTGTCGAGCGCGCGGTCGGAGCCGATCGGGCAAGGCTCGTGCTCGCGCGGGAAATCGCGGGCGAGCCGCGCCACCAGCGCTCTCGCCTTGTCAGCGTTCGCGCCGAGCGCGGCGATGATGTCCCGCACGGTCACGGCATCGTGGTCGGGATGCCAGCAGTCGAAGTCGGTGACCATGGCGACGGTGGCGTAACAGAGCTCGGCCTCGCGCGCGAGCTTCGCTTCCGGCAGATTGGTCATGCCGACGACGGAATAGCCCATGCCCTTGTACGTCATGCTCTCGGCGTAGGTGGAAAACTGCGGCCCTTCCATGCACACATAGGTGCCGCCGCGCACGATATCGATGCCTTCGAGGCGCGCGGCGGCCGCGACGCGGTCTTGCAACAGCGGCGAGACTGGATGCGCCATCGAGACGTGGGCGACGCAGCCCTTGCCGAAGAACGAGCTCCGCCTGTTGAAGGTGCGGTCAACGAATTGGTCGACCACCACGAAAGTGCCGGGCGGCAATTCCTGCTTGTATGAACCGCAGGCGGAGAGCGAGACGAGGTCGGTCACCCCAGCGCGCTTGAGCACGTCGATATTGGCGCGATAGTTGATGTCGGACGGCGAGAGCCTATGCCCCTTGTCATGCCGCGCGAGAAACACGACCGGTAAGCCTGCGATCTCGCCGATGCGCAGCGGAGCCGATGGCTCCCCCCACGGACTCCTGATCGTCTTTTGCCGCACCTTCTCGAGCCCCGGCAGATCGTAGATACCGGAGCCGCCGATGACGCCGAGCACGGCCTTGGTCATGGCGGTCGGTTCACGCGCGCGGATATTCGCTCGGCGGGCGTGGCTTGAGCTCCTCCGGAGGCAATTCCACCGCGTGCCATACCTTCTTCTTGGTGAAATAGAGGAGCCCGGACAGCACGACCAGGAAAATGAACACCTGCATGCCGATGCGCTTTCTCGCCTCGAGGTGCGGCTCGGCGGTCCACATCAGAAAGGCGGAAATGTCCTTGGCGTATTGCTCGACCGTCGCCGGCGCGCCGTCGGTATATTCTACGCGCCCGTCGGTGAGAGGCGGCG
>DATNNX010000232.1:0-8422 GCA_035601615.1 Xanthobacteraceae bacterium | reverse complement strand
CGAGGACTATTGATGCGATTCGAAGGTACCGATACTTACATCGCCACCCCTGACCTGATGCTGGCCGTCAATGCCGCGGTCACGCTCGAGCGGCCGCTGCTGGTGAAGGGCGAGCCCGGCACCGGCAAGACCGTGCTCGCGCTGGAGATCGCCAAGGCGCTCAACGCCCCGCTGATCGAATGGCACGTCAAGTCCACCACCAAGGCGCTGCAGGGACTCTACGAATACGACGCTGTGTCTCGGCTGCGCGACAGCCAACTCGGCGATGAGCGCGTGCACGATATCCGCAACTACATCAAACGTGGCAAGCTGTGGGACGCCTTCGTCGCCGATGAGCGGCCGGTGCTGCTGATCGACGAGATCGACAAAGCCGACATCGAGTTCCCCAACGATCTGTTGCTGGAGCTCGACCGCATGGAGTTCTTCGTCTACGAGACTGGCGAAACCGTGAAGGCGCGGCGCCGGCCCATCGTGGTGATCACCTCCAACAACGAGAAGGAGCTGCCCGACGCGTTTCTGCGCCGCTGCTTTTTCCACTACATCCGGTTTCCCGATGCCGACACCATGCGCGCAATTGTCGAGGTGCACTTCCCCGGCATCAAGCAGCGCCTCGTATCGGAAGCCCTCAAGCTATTTTATGAAATTCGCGCGGTGCCGGGGATGAAGAAGAAGCCTTCGACCTCCGAGCTCCTCGATTGGCTCAAGCTCCTGCTCGTCGAGGATATCGGCCCGGAGACGCTGCGCGAGCGCGACCCGAAGAAACTCATTCCGCCGTTGCACGGCGCCCTTATCAAGAACGAGCAGGACGTCCACCTGTTCGAGCGGCTCGCCTTCCTGGCGCGCCGCGAGGGCCGGTGAGCATCGCCGGACACGATCCCGAGGCTCCGCTCTTCCCGCGCAAGCGGAATTTGCGTCCCTCGCGGGGACGAGCGGAATGCTGAATCTTCGTTGGCGGCTGCGCGGACGCACTATTCCGGCGTGCGCGCCTCGAGCCGCTCGTCGTCTGCCTGGCGGTCGATCGAAGGAGAGGCGATCTCGTTCGCCGCGACCGGATCGGCGGGGAGTTCCCCGCGCTGTGGCTCCGCCGGCCAGTCCTCCCGCGGCAACACGGCGCCCAGCTGCGCCTCCACGCCGGTCTCCTCGCCACCCTCGCGCAGTGCGGCGCGCTTTGCCAAACGCAGGTCTTCCTGTTCCCGCTGACGCGCTGCCCGTGCCGCCAAGCGCTCGCGCGTATCGAGCCACCAATAGAACACCTGCATCACCGCGCGGCCGACGCTACCGCCGGCCCACACG
This sequence comes from Xanthobacteraceae bacterium, assembly GCA_035601615.1. GTDB lineage: Bacteria > Pseudomonadota > Alphaproteobacteria > Rhizobiales > Xanthobacteraceae > VAZQ01. Next base: position 7,129 of record DATNNX010000232.1, on the reverse strand, counting down.
AGCTCGAACGGAGCGAACAAACGCCACGTATCATCACCTTCGACAATGGCTTGGGCGAGAATATTGCCCGCCATAGCCGTGGTGTTGATGCCGTGGCCGCCGAAGCCGCTGGCGAGCCAAAGCCCTCCCGAGACCTCTCCGATCTGCGGCATCCGATGCAGCGCATTGCCGAGCACGCCCGACCAGGCGTGCTCAACCTCGACATCGACGAGTTGCGGATAGACCGCTGTCAAATCGGCTTTGAGCCGGCGCACGAACCGCTTGGGATCGGCCTCCCACGTCGTCGTATGTCCCGACCAGAGCAGCCGGTCGTTGCCGAGGATCCGGTAGTGATTGCTGGCGAGGTCGGTATCGGTCACTGCGCCGCGATAGGCGATGGCATCGACAAGCCGCGGCCCGAGCGGCGCGGTCGTGATGGTATAGCTCCAGATCGGCAGCAGCGTGCCGGCGATGCGCGGCGCGAGCGAGCCGAGGTGGACGCTGCAAGCGAGCACGATATGGGCGGCGCGCACGCGCGCGGACGGCGTGGCGATCCGCTTGCGCACGCCTTCGGTGTCGATCGAGAGCGCGGGCGTGTCCTCGAAAATGCGCGCGCCCGCAGCTTCCGCCAGCTCGGCAAGACCGAGCGCATAGTTCAGCGGATGGATGTGGAACGCGCGGGGCAAATGCACGGCATGGAAATAGTGGTTGGTCTTGAGAACCTCCCTGACCCGCTCCGTCGACCATACCTCGATTTCGGTGCCTAACTCCTCACCATAGAGCTGCACATCATCCAGGAGTTCGTCGCGGTTATCGATCTTGGACGCTTTGAGCCAGCCCGCGATCGGCGCAACCCCCGGCAGGCGCGACTCGGCGATCGTGGTACGGACGTATTTGAGGCCCATCTCGGAGAGCGCCCACAACGCCTTGGCGTGCTCCAAACCGACGCGACTCACCACGCTGTCCATCGGCGCGGCAAAGCCGGGCAGCACGAAGCCATCGTTACGGCCGGACGCGCTCGACGCGATCCGCCGGCTCTCGAGCACCGCGACCGACCACCCGCGTCGAGCGATCTCGCGCGCAGTCGTCAGTCCCGCAAGCCCAGCACCGACGACGCATACATCGACATCCAGATCATAGGTGAGCGGCAGGCGCGCGGACGCCGGCACCATGGTGGCCATGTACCAGGTCGGCACGTGTGACGTCCGCTCAGAGGTGTTCACGTTTTCTTCCGCACAAGTTAAGTTGTCGCCGGGCATGCTAGACTGCGGCGCGCGGGAAATCGATGCGGGTGCCATGCGCCTGATGCTGCTGCGACACGCCAAGTCGGAAAAGGCCGAAGGCGGCATGAGCGACCACGTGCGCCGGCTCAGTGCCCGCGGCAAAGCCGATGCGCCGGTGATCGGTGCCTACATGGCGCGCCACGCGCTTATTCCCGACCTCGTGCTGGTCTCGACTGCCGAGCGTACACGGCAGACGTGGGAACGCGTCGCCACCGCGCTAACCACGCCACCGCGCGTCGCCTATGAGGAGCGTCTCTACAATGCCGGCGCCGAAGCGATCATCGCGCTGGTGAAGGGCACGGCCGCGATGGTCCGCACGCTGCTCGTGGTTGGGCACAATCCGGGCCTGCACGAGGCGGCACGGCGGTTGATCGCCTCGGGCGATGTCGAGACGCGCGAGAGGCTCAACGAAGGGCTGCCGACCTCCGGCCTCGCCGTTATCGACTTTGCCGGCAAAGATTGGCGCAAGCTCCATCCGCGCGGCGGGCGACTCGAGCGCTTCGTAAGCCCGCGCTCGCTCGCGGAGGCGGATCGGGTGTGAAGACGGGGTCTGCTCCCGCTCGCACCGTCGGCGTGGCGCAACAGCCGAGCCCGGTCATGCCCGGGCGGGCGCGGCGAACCCACTCACGGTCGGCCCGCAGGCGTGGCAATATGTCCTAAAACGCCAATCACAGAGGGGATGCCGCCATGTACAAGAAAATCCTGGTTCCGATCGACCTCGCGGATCCGGACTTGGCCAAGCCCGCGGTCGCCACCGCGTTGATAATGGCCGCTTCCTCGGAGGGGACGATCCGGTTGGTCAATGTGCTGCCGCTCACGCCGGTGATGCTCGCCGAATATGTGCCGCCCGATTTCGAGGTGCAGCAGCGCAAGGCGGCGGAAGACGCGCTCGCAATCGTCGTGAAGGAGACCGGCTTGCCGCCGTCGCGGGTATCCTCGATCGTACGCCAGGGCGGCGTCTATCAGGAGATTCTGGAAGAGGCCAACAGCATGCATCCCGATCTGATCGTCATGAGTTCGCACCGGCCGCAGCGGCACGCCGTGCGCACGTATTTCCTCGGCTCGAACGCCGGCCACGTGGTCCGCTACGCCAAGTGCTCGGTCTTGGTTGTGCGAAACTGAGACCTGTCGTCGGATGAATAGGGTGCTCAAAGCGTGCGAACGGCGAAGCCACGACGACTGTGCTGAATCGCGCTAAGCTGACAAATCGCGGGCCCTATCCCCTTGACTTCACTGGGATACTGCCTCCGGGCCGGTAAAAGCACATTTTGTGACGGCCATCACAGCGCGAGCTCCATGGCGAAGGTAGGTTCATATCGTCGATCGTTACCGCATGTGCGGTTCTCACGTTCGACGTTCCTCCGAAACACTTGAGCCCCGCGCGAGCGGGGCTTCCTTTTCCCAGCCCCTCTCGTTTCGGCTAGTCCCCCGCCTCGGCGTCAGGGGCCAATTTGTCAACCCGGCGAAGTTGCGGGAACGCCCACATCCAGATCAGCATCACCGTGATCGTGCCCAAGCCGCCGATCAGCGCCGAAGGCACCGCGCCGAGCGCTGCCGCCACCGCGCCGGCGCGAAATTCGCCGAGCGAGCCCGAGGAGCCCGTGAACATGGAGTTGACCGCCAGCACCCGGCCCAGCATGTCATAGGGCGTGCGCATCTGCACCAGCGATTGCCGGATGACGACGCTGATCGCGTCCGAGGCACCGTAGACCATGAGCGCGAGGAACGACACGGTCAGCGAGGTCGACAGCCCGAAGGCGAGGCTCGCCAGCCCGAATGTTCCGACCGCGGCAAACATGACGTGGCCGGCGCCGCCCCCGATGCCGCGACGCGTCAGCACGATCGATGTGGCCAGCGCGCCGACCGCCGGCGCCGAGCGCAACACCCCAAGCGCCCACGGTCCGGCCTCCAGGATGTCGCGGGCATAGATCGGCAATAGTGCGGTCACCCCGCCGAGCAGCACGGCGAACAGGTCGAGCGAGATCGCGCCCAACAGGATCGGACGGCTGCGGATATAGCGAAAGCCGGCCAACAGCGTCTCCAGGCTGATCGGCTTGCGCAGTTCGCTGCGCGGCACGACATGGATAAGGCTGATCAGCACACTCGCCGCGATGAAAACCACAGTGCAGATCGCATAGACGCCGGTTGGGCTGAGCATGTAGAGGAGCCCGCCGAGCGAGGGGCCGCAGATCACGGCCGTCTGCTGCGCGCTGGCCGAGGCCGCGATCGCGCGCGGCAACAGCGGCGCCGGCACGATTCCCGGTAGCAGCGCATGAATCGTCGGTATCTCGAATGCGCGCGCCGTCCCCGACAGAAATAGGATTGCCAGCATCGTCTCGCGGCTGAGTGCGCCGCGCGCGGTGCCGATGGCGAGCGCGAGCGCCGCCAGCGCCTTGCCCACCTGGCAGGTAGCGACGACGAGGCGCCGATCGAACAGATCGGCGACCTGGCCGATGATGAGCGAGAATCCCATCAACGGCACGAATTGTGCCAACCCGACCAGGCCGAGGTCGAACGGATCGTTGGTGAGCTCGTAGATCTGCCAGCCGACGGCGACGCCTTGCATCATATACGCGCCGTTGGTGAAGGTGCGCGCGAACCAGAACAGCACAAAGGAGGGATGGCGCGTCAGCGACGAGGCGGCGGCAGGCTCGGGCATGCGTGTGCGGCTAAAGCGGAATGGCGAGAAGCGTATCGATCAGCCGGCTGTCGAGGATGACGATCTTTTCGGCAAAACGCGGCTTGCCGTCATCGAGGACGACGTGATCGTGATAGCGGCCGGTGGCGAACAGCGTCGTCTCGCCGCCGTGCATGATGCGCGCGACAATGAAGCTCGTCTGCGCCTTGAGGGTGCCGTCCTCGCCGGGAGTAACCAGTGCGGCCCCGATGACGTGCCGATAGCGTTGCGCCTCGTAGACATTGGCCTCGCGGAGGGAACGCACGCGGTCGCGCAGCATGGCGCGCGAGGTCGCGTAGATCATGCCGAGCGGCAGGCCACGCTCGAAGTTCTCCGCGGTGGTGACGCGGTAGCAGCCCTGCTCGATAAAAAAGTCCGGCCACGCCTCGAGCTTGTCGTCGTCGATCGCCTGAGCATAGCGGGCGTTGAGATCCTCGACTTTGAGCTTGAGCTCGATGTTCATGGCAACTTGAGGATCGCTACGAATTTGGCTTGTCGTTCGGCTCCTTTACGGCGCGCCTGAGCGCGTCCGACATCGGTAACTGGATGTTGATAGCCCTGGGCGGGATCGGCCTCTCGAACCATTGAGTATACAGTTTCTCGAACTCGCCTGAGCGCATCAGCGCGGCAAGCGTCTCGTCGACCAGCGTCTTGAATTGTTGATCATCCTTTCGGATCATCAGCGCATAAGGGTCGGATGGGTAAGACTTATCGAGCAGTCTGAAGTCGGCGGGGTTTTTTGCATTGGCTCGGAAGCCCGCGATCAGGATGTCATCTTCCATCCACGCACTGGCACGGCTCGTCTCGACCAGCAGGAACGATTCGGCGTGATCCTTGCCCTGCATGATAGTCATGCCAAGCTTGCCCTCGTTGTTCATTTTGTTGACGAAGAGCGCGGTGTTGGTGCCGGCCGTTACCGCGACAGTTTTCCCGCGCAGATCGTCCGCGTCCTTGATCTGATTATTGGCGCGGGTAATCCATTTGAATTGCGGCACGAAGAAAGTATAGGAAAATCCGACCTGGATCTGTCGACTGGTCATGTTGGCGGTCGATCCGCATTCGATGTCGACCGTCCCGTTGGCGACGAGCGGGAGGCGGGTCGCCGATGTGACCGGATTATATTTGACGGTGAGATTGGGCAGGCCCAGCTTCGCCTTCACCGCGTCCACGACGTGCTTGCACAATCCAATTGAGAACCCGACTGGCTGCAACTTGTCGTCCAGGTATGACAGAGGGATCGAACTGTCGCGATGACCGATGGTAATGACGCCGCTTTCCTTCACTTTTTTCAGTGTGCCCCCCAAGTCCTGTGTCTCGGCGGGCGCGGCCAGGCCGAGGAACAAAGCGGCCGTTATCACGAGCCCGATTGAATGCCTCATGAGCCTTCTCCTCAGCTGTTGCGCGTGCATGCACCGCTCATCCAATTTGTTTCGTCGACGCGTCGACCGCCTCGCCGAGACGCTCCACGATCACCTCGACTGCGCCGTCGTCGACGATGAATGGAGGCGCAATAAGCACGTGATCGCCGCGCATGCCGTCCACCGTGCCGCCCATGGGATACACCATCAGTCCGCGGGCCATCGCTTCACGCTTAACGCGCGCATGCATCTTCAATTTCGGCTCGAATGCCTCCTTGGTGCCGCGGTCGGCGACAAGCTCTACGCCTTGTAGGAGGCCGCGCCCGCGCACATCGCCGACGAAAGGATGGTTGCCGAAGCGCTCCCTCAGCCGGCGCGACAGATGCGTCCCCTGCGCCCGCACATTGGCCAAGAGATTATCGCGCCGGATCACCCGCTGCACCGCCAAGGCGGCGGCGCAGGCGAGCGGATGCCCCATATAGGTATGCGTGTGCTGGAAGGCGCCTGAGCCCTCGGCAAACGCTTGGAAAATCGCCTCCTGCATCATGAGGGCGCCGATCGGCGCGTAGCCGCCGCCGAGGCCCTTCGCGACCACCATCAGGTCCGGGCTGATCCCCTCCTGCTCGCATGCGTGCAGCGTACCCGTTCGGCCCATGCCGCACATGACCTCGTCAAGGATGAGCAGAACGCCGTGGCGGCGGCAGATCTCGCGCGCGCGCCGGAAATAACCGGGCACCGCGGGAACCGCACCCATGGTGGCGCCGACGACGGTTTCGGCGAGAAAGCCGATCACGTTTTCGCCGCCGAGCTCGCTGATCTTGCTCTCGAGCTCTTGCGCCAAGCGCTCACCGTAGGCTTGAGCGCTCTCGTCCGCGCGCCGCTCGCGGTATTCGTAGACCGGCGCGACATGGTGCGTCTCGATCAGCAACGGAGCAAACGCCTTGCGCTGCCATTCCCGGCCCCCAGCTGCGAGCGCGCCGAGCGTGACGCCGTGATAGCTTTGCCGCCGCGCTATGATGTATCGCCGCTGCGGCTCGCCGCGCTCCACGAAATATTGACGCGCCAGTTTGAGCGCGGCCTCGATCGCCTCGGACCCGCCGCTGACGAGGAGGACGTGACCCATTCCCTCTGGCGCGTGCGCGATCAGTTCGTCCGCCAGTTCCTCCGCGGCCTCTGTCGTGAAGAAGCTCGTATGCGCGTAGGCGAGCCTGTCCAGTTGCTCGCGCATGGCTCTCAGCACATCCGGATGCGAATGGCCGAGACAAGACACCGCCGCGCCGCCCGAGGCATCGATGTATTCCTTCCCAGTTGCGTCCCGGATGGCGATGCCATGGCCGCTCGAGGCGACGGGATAGGACTGGCCAATCTGACGATGAAGGACATGGGTCATGGTTACGACGGCCGTTCTTGAACTTTTCGGAAAGGCTCTCGCACGCCGAAACTCCATGACCCCGATCCGGCCATCCAGTCTACAATAAATACCCCAAGGGGAACCGCGGCATGGCTTGGCGAATCGGAATCGACATCGGCGGCACGTTCACGGACGTGGCAGTCGTCGACGATGCGAGCGGGCACGTCGGGGTGGCCAAGGTGCCCACGACCCCCGGCGACCTCACGGAAGGCGTGCTCGGCGCGCTCGATGTGGCGATGCAGCGCTACCGGCTGCCGGCCTCCGAGGTCGCATTGTTCTCGCACGCGACCACGGTCGTCACCAACGCCATCCTCGAGGAAACCGGCGCGCGCGCCGCGCTGGTCACGACCCGCGGCTTTCGCGATGTACTGGAGCTGCGCCGCTCGGCACGCGCGGACCTATACGATCTCTTCCAGGATGC
>DATNNX010000231.1:0-2128 GCA_035601615.1 Xanthobacteraceae bacterium | reverse complement strand
CGAGTGACGGCGAATGAATTGCCTCCGCTCGTCCCCGCGAAAGCGGGGACCCAGATCGGCGTGATAGACTGGATTCCCGCTTACGCGGGAATGAGCGGTAGAGAAGTGGATTTAACCGACCTTAACACCGCTGCCGCGGTGCGCGAGCGCTGCGCCATGGTCCATCTCTGGGTAGCCGAGGGCCGTTCGCCGCATTTCACGCTCGAGGAGGCTCGCCTGCCGGCGGTCGCCCGCTATGTGGCCGAGGTCACTCGCGAGGCGTACCCCGATCTGAAAATTCCGTGCCATAGCCGCTGGCGGCATTTTGCAACCGGCGGCGTCGACCGCTGGGGCGAACTCGCGGCACGTATCGATGCCGATGCGCTCGAGCGCGCGCGCATGGCCGCCGACCTCGCAACCGTGAGCGTGCTGCTCGACGCCGGCGCCGGCGATCGCTGGCGCTACCGCGAACCGACGACCGGCCTTTCCTTCGCGCGCTCCGAGGGGCTTGCCGTTGCGAGCTTCCACATGTTTCGCGCGGGCGCGTTTTCCTCCGATCCCGATCGGCCGTGGCGGGTCGACAGCAGCGCGCTTGCAACGATCGACGCAGCCAAGCTGGCGCAGCATTTTCAGGTCGCGCCCGCAAACCCACTGGTCGGATTAGATGAACGCGCCGCGCTCCTGCGCCGCCTCGGCAAAGCACTCGCGGCGCGCACGGATTTGTTCGGCCGCGAAGACGCGCGCCCTGGCAATTTGGTCGACCATTTTCTCGCGAATGTGAGCGACCGGCGGCTATCTGCGGCGCGGCTATTGGCGACGCTTCTCGAAAGCCTCTCCACGATTTGGCCGTGCCCTCTGATGGTTCACGGATATGCCATCGGCGACGCCGCCCGCCATCCTGCCGCGCGCACCCCTAATGATCCCGAGGGCGTCGTGCCCTTCCATAAGCTTTCGCAGTGGCTCGCCTATTCGCTCATCGAGCCGCTCGAGGCAGCTGGGATCGCCGTCGATGGGCTGGGCGACCTCACCGCGCTCGCCGAATACCGCAACGGCGGGCTCCTCGTCGACCTCGGCGTCATCCGCCCGCGCGCCCCGATCGATCCCGCGGTGCGCCACAAGGTGAGCTCGGAGCTGATCGTCGAATGGCGCGCGCTCACCGTGGCGCTGCTCGACGCGCTGCTCGATCTGGTGCGCGCAAAATTGGGGCTCGATGAGAGCTTCGCCATGCCGCAGCTGTTGCAAGGCGGCACCTGGAGCGCGGGACGAAAGATCGCGCGGGCCCTGCGTCCGCCGGATGGCCCCTCCCCTATCGGGATTGCCGCTGACGGCACGGTGTTCTGAGGCTAACACCCGCTAGCGCGTCATCCGCGGTACCGCACTCGCGCTTTCTCACCTCCGCGACGCGAGGCGAGCGTCCGCAACCATGCGCGATTCAAGGCTGCATCTTTTGAGGAGATGCGCTAGGCTTCCCCCGCATGCTGCCGGGCATGCGCCATCATTCGAGAGGGAGTTTTTCATGCTCGCCCGGCCGTTCAAGCTTGCGCTGCTCGTCCTCCTCGCAGCGATCGCCTTCGCCCCGCAGGTTCATGCCCAGGACAAGGTTCTCAAGGTCGGGACCTTGAAACTCATCCACGGCATCTCGGCCTATTTCTACGAGAAGTTCGCGCCCCCCGGTTACACCGTCGAGGTCATCCCGTTCGAGAGCCCGACCGACGGCAAGAACGCGGTGCTCACCGGCACGGTCGACACCTGCATCCACGGCATCGCCGCCTTTCTGCTCGGCGCCGCGGCCGGTGAGCCGGTGGTGATCGTGGCCAATGCCAATAACCGCGGGATGGCGGTGATGGCCGGGGTCAATACCGACATCAAGACGATCAAGGATCTCAGGGGCAAGAAGGTCGCGATCTGGCCGGGATCGACGCAGGAGGCGGTGATCCTCGAGCGGCTGCGGATGGAAGGAATGTCGATCAAGGACATCCAGCCCATCCGGCTGCAATTCAGCGACCATCCGGCGGCGCTCGCGCGCGGGGACGTCGACGCCTATGTCGGCGCGGAACCGGCGGCCGGGATCAGCCTCGCCAACGGCACCGGCCGGCTCGTCGAATATCCCTACTCCACGCCGATCGGACCGCTGAACATGATCCTGTCC
>DATNNX010000230.1:0-8882 GCA_035601615.1 Xanthobacteraceae bacterium | reverse complement strand
TTGACGGACCCGGCCGATCTTCTTGAGATCGCGCATCGAGCCGATGCCGTGCACGACCGTGCAGAAGGTCACCGGCCCGATCATCATCTTGATGAGCGAGATGAAGCCGTCGCCGAGCGGCTTGAGGGCAACGCCGGTGTTCGGAAAGTAATGGCCGATCAGGATGCCGACCGCGATGGCGAGCAGAACTTGAACGTAGAGAATGGTGTACCAGGGGCGGCGACGCCGGATCACTGTTGCGTTCGTTTCCACGGATCAGGCCTTTCCAGGATCTGCCGCCGCAAAGAAGGCGCGCAGCTCGCGGTACGTTTCCTCCGGTGCTTCGTCGGAGAGATAGTGCCCGCAAGGGAGCGCCTTGCCGGCGCGGATGTCCGATGCATAGCGGGGCCAGATCTCCATCGGCCTGTGGTTGCGGCCGACGCCGCCGGTTGCGCCCCATAAGAGCAGCACCGGGCAGGTGATCTTTCGTCCGGCCGCAAAGTCCGCGGTATCCATGTCGAGATCGACGCCGTGCGTGGCGCGGTAATCTTCGCACATGGCGTGGATAGTCGCGCGGTCGCGGAAATAGCGCTTGTATTCAGCGAGCGCGGCGGGATCGAAGAAGCTCAGGCCCTGCTCGGTCTTGGCGAGCTTCTTCTCGATGAAATAGTCGGGATCGGCGCCCATCAGCCGCTCGGGAAGATCGTACGGCTGAATCATGAAAAACCAATGCCAGGAGAAAGTGCCCCACTCCCGCGTCACGTTGTTGAGCAGATGATGCTGCGGAATGATGTCGAGAATGGCGGCACGCGCGACCTTTTCCGGATGGTCGAGGCACATGCGGTGGAGCACGCGGGCGCCGCGATCATGGCCGGCGGCGTAGAAGCGCTCGAACCCCAGCGAGGCCATCACCTCGAGCTGATCCTGCGCCATGGCGCGGAACGAATAGCCGCTGTGGTCTGCCCCGCCCGGCGGCTTTTCCGAATCTCCATAGCCGCGCAGGTCGGTGGCGACAACGGTGAATTGGCTTGCCAAGCGCGGCGCGATTTTGTGCCAGGACAAGTGCGAGAATGGGTTGCCGTGCATCAAGAGCAGTGGCGGCCCCTTGCCGCCACGCACGGTCACGATGCGCGCGCCGCTGGTCTTGACCTCGGTGCGGATGAACCCCTCGAACATCGCCCCACTATCGGCCGGGACGGGCGCCGAGGCTAGTGCGACAGCACGATCAATGCCGTGTAGCGGCCGCTCAACCGGCCCAAGCCTCCGTCGGAAACGAGCAGGGAAGAGCCTAGAGTCAACAGCTCGCTGATACGCTGCGGTGGAAATACCGATCTCGGCTCAGTGTAGAGATCGACTGGTGCGGGTTATCATCATTTCTCCCTCTGGAATTAGCCTGAAGAGGCGGCGGCAGAGTGCTAAGTTGTGCCCCACCGCCGCCACAACGCGAATGACGCTGATCCTCTCCAACGACGACGTGGAAAAGCTTCTGACGATGCGCGAATGCATCGCAGTCATGGAAGAGGCCTACGCCGAATTGGCCGACGGGCGCGGGGTATCGCGCACCCGCTCCGACTGCTTTACGCCGACCACACGAGCGGATGCGCTCTACAGCCTCAAGTCCATGGACGGCGTGGCTCCCAAGCTCGGCGTCGGGGCGGTGCGAATCAACTCCGACATCGTTACCTGGCCCAAGCGCGGCAACGCCATGCGCCGGGAAAAGGTCGCTGCGGCGCCCAACAACCGCTACGTCGGATTGGTGCTGCTGTTCTCGGTCGAGAATGGCGAGCCGCTGGCCATTCTGCCCGACGGCGTCATTCAGCGCATGCGCGTCGGCGCCGCCAACGGCATCGCGATCAAGCATCTCGCCCGCACGACGGCGCGGCGCATCGGCATTCTCGGCTCCGGCTGGCAGGCCGGCACGCAACTCATGGCAGCCTGCGCCGTGCGCGACATTATCAGCATTCGCTGCTTCAGCCCGAATCCAGAAAACCGCGCAGCCTTTGCCGATGCCATGAGTGCCCTCCTTGGCGTCGAAGTCTCTCCCGCGGCACTACCGGAGGACGCCGTCAAAGGCGCGGATATCGTGATGTGCGCGACCAACTCCATCGATCCTGTGTTCTTCGAACGCTGGATCGAGCCAGGGATGCACCTGAGCTCGATCAAGCGGCCGGAGATCGAGGCCAACGCGATCAAGCACGCCGATCGCGTTGTCATTCACTGGAACGATCCGGCCCCCATGCAGGTCGCTGCGACAGGTGTCGTGATCGAGGAGAAGGCGCAGGGCCGAGGTTGGCGGCTTGCCGAGGAGATCGGTTTTGACAAGTTTCCAACCTTGCCCCAGATCGTCGCCGGGCCGGCGCAAGGTCGCGCGTCCGATGCAGACGTGACGTGCTTCATCAACAATATCGGGCTCGGCTATCAGTTCGCGGCCGCGGGCGCCCTCGTCTACCGTAAGGCGAAGGAGCGCGGATTGGGCTACGACCTACCGACCGACTGGTTCACGCAGGATGTGCATCCTTGAGAGGCGCACGCGGCCCTCGCCGCCGACGCAGGCTGATGACTCCATGATCAGCCGCGACCGCCTGCCGAGAGAATTGCGCGGGTGGCATGGTCCGGACCGAAATCGTCCGTGCCCTCGATCGAGAGAAGGTCCGACAGGCGCGTACGCGCCCGGTTCACTCGGCTCTTGATCGTTCCCACCGCGCAATCGCAGATGGCGGCGGCTTCCTCATAGGAGAAGCCCGATGCGCCGACGAGGATCAGCGCCTCCCGCTGATCCGACGGCAGCTTGGCGAGCGCCGCGCGGAATTCATCGAATTCGACCCGGCTATGCTGCTCCGGATGCGACTTCAAGGTCTCCGCATAGGTGCCGTCGGTGTCCTCGACCTCGCGCCGCCGCTTGCGATATTCGGAGCGGAACAGGTTGCGCAGGATCGTAAACAGCCAAGCGGACATGTTCGTGCCCGGCTGGAACGAGTCGATGTTCGCCATGGCCCGCAGCAGGGTTTCCTGTACCAGGTCGTCGGCCCGATCCACGTTGCCACAAAGCGAAATGGCGAATGCCCGCAAACTCGGGACCGCTGCGAGCATCGCGTCACGAACGGATGATCGCATCGTCATGATCTCGACCCCTTGTTGTCGAATGCCTTGGCCCCAACCAGATGATCAGCTTCGTGGTCTCCCTCACCTTGGCCTTGGGCGGGCCTGCCGGCCTCGCCCTCCTCCTCGGACCGCTCGAACTGGCCCAGCAGATCCTTGAACCGGTCGGGAACGCCTTGGCGCAGCACCTCGTCGTAGACGCGCTGAAGGATATCGCCAATTCTGCGCTGATCCTCACGGCTGAGGCGTCCACCCGGCTTTCTGACTTGCGCGTCGGTATGCATTGTCGCCTCTGACCTGAGCGGGTTCTTCTGCATCGAGTCCGGCCGAGCAGCCCCTGCCCGCGGATTGCCCACTCGACGCGGCTTTCCCTCGTTCATTTTGGCGCCCCCGGGCCAATCCCCCGGCCCGGGGCCCCTGTGTGCTCATCGCATGATAACGTGAGGCAGTATGGTTCGTTCCGCCTCGTGGAACTTTTTTCCCACAGGGCCGTTTGTGCCGGTAATCTCAGAGACGGGAGGGTGCCGTGTCCATTTCCTCCGCTGCGGTAGCACAATACCTGCCATTCCTGCGCCGCTATGCAAGGGCGCTGACTGGAAGCCAAGCCTCGGGCGACGCCTATGTCGCGGCCACCCTGGAAGCGCTGATCGCGGATCGCGCGGTGATCGAGGATCCCAGAGGCCCGCGTGTTGCCCTCTATCGTCTATTCACCAGGATCTGGAACTCAGTCGCGGTCAACAACGGCACGCCGGCGACCGGCGGGGACGAGCTTCCGGGCGAGCACAAGCTTGCCAACATCACGCCGCTTCCCCGCCAGGCATTTCTTTTGGTCGCGCTCGAAGGCTTCTCCGAGCCGGATGCAGCACGCGTGCTCGACATCGACGTGATGAAGCTGCGCGGCTTGGTCGAGGAATCCGGCCGGGAGCTTGCAGCCGAGATCGCGACCGACGTTCTCATCATCGAGGACGACACGTTCATTGCGATGGAGCTCGAGACGCTGGTGGAAGGCCTCGGCCATCGCGTGCTTGGCGTTGCACGCACCCATGCGGAGGCTTTGGCGCTGACCAAGAAAAAGCAACCAGGGCTCATCCTCGCGGACATCCAACTCGCCGATGGCAGCTCCGGACTGGAGGCCGTCAACGAACTGCTCGCGTCTTTCGAAGCGCCGGTGATCTTCATCACCGCCTATCCCGAGCGCTTCCTGACCGGCGAGCGGCCCGAGCCCGCCTTCCTCATCGCCAAGCCGTTCCAGCCGGCCACCGTGTCGGCGGTTGCGAGCCAGGCGCTATTCTTCGAGCGTACCGCCAAACGTCGCGACCGACGCGTGCCCGCGTGATTGAGGGATCGGCGCGCACGCGCCTTTAGTGTCGGCGCCGGACAGGCGCGCGCGTGGGCCGGCTCGCGCGCGGGTGGCTCGCCAAGCCGACGAGAATGCCGACCGCAACGGCAACCGCGAGCGTGACCAGCGGGCGATGCTCGACCTCGCCCGCCAGGCGGCGCAGTGCCTGATCTCCGAGCTTGGCGGCGTCGCCGCCGATTTTCGCCACTTCGTCGCGCATGGAATTGGCGCGTCCGCGCAGGTTCTCGGCGATGCTGCTCAATGCCGAAGCGACGCTCTCGCCCACATGATCCACCGCCTGCGCCGCGCTTGCAGCCGAGCGGCTGCCGGCTGTTTCTAGGCGCCGCTCCAGCGCGCGCAAACGCTGATCGATGTCGCCAATTTGGGCGGAGAACGCGCGGGAATATCCGGATCGATGAAACATGGCTCCTGCCGCCGCGCGACGGCCGTTCCTCCGCTTAGTTGACGCTGTTGAGCCAAGTGTCGATCTGGCACTCGGCCTCGTCCTTGGCCACGCCATAGCGCTGCTGAAGTCGGCCGCTGAGCTCTGTGCGCTTGCCTTCGATCACGTTGAGGTCGTCGTTGGTGAGCCTACCCCATTTTTGCTGGACCTTGCCCTTGAACGTGTTCCAATTGCCTTCGACACGATCCCAATTTATCGCTTGCTCCTGCGAATTTGGAGATAGCGGGAGAACCCGGCGCGGGAGCAAAAGTTCCGACGCGCAACGGGTGCGGCTCCCAGAGCAAAAGACCTCGTGACCCCCGAGAAAAAGACGGGGGCGTAGCCGACCTAATCTGTCGACTACGCCCTAGATAACCGGCCGAGCACGGGGAGGGGGAAATGGGCGGCCGGCTGCTCATCCAACGCACGAGGTGCCGATCGGTTCCTGGCCATTCCCGAGATCGCTGCGGCCGAGGCGCCTTTTGAAATAGCCGCGCCTCGCGCCGGGAAATTGTTCGGCGAAGTGAAACCCGATCCGCTCGGGCCGACGCGCGCGGCCAAATCCTCTTTTCCCCTCAACGTGTTGCGACAGCCTAGGCTGGCCCTGCCGGGCCGTGCGCGAATCCCGGGCCCAGCGCGTGAACCTTCTCGCGGGTTCACGCGACTAATGAGCACAGGGATCGTGGGGAGCAACCCATGCGGCGTTATTCGCGATACTTCGTCGGCTGCGGCGGGGCACTGTTTGCGGTCGCGGCCTTCCTTCTCTGTCTTGAGCTTTCCGCCACCAGCACCGCTTCGGCATCGTTTTCTCGCAGCGCGCCCATGGTGAACCGCACGCTCAAGAGCGACCGCCTGCCGCTTGTCTCGATCAAGAGCCGCAACGCCGTGAACGGGCCTGCCGAGATGCAGCCACCGCCCGCGCCGGCTCCCAAGCCCAGACTGCTCGACGGGTGCGAATCCATCGTCAGCATGATCGGACAGTCGCCATTGGCACAAGTCGCGGGACGCTGCGTGTCCTAAAAGGACACGCTCGTCGATCCAGCGCGTTCAAGCCTGTCCAGGCATGCGGCATATCGGCCTAGCGGCCGCCGGCTCAAGGCGCGTGGAACCTTCGCGACACCAGCGGCTTATCACGCGGTAATCGGCAAGAGGCGAGCGCGATCCACACTCGCGCGGTCTTTAGCTCAAAGCGCCGGAGCTTTCTCGCGCCTCGCCGAGTATGGGCTCGCGATCTGGAACAAGCGGCCGCGGAGGCGCACTAAACGAGCAAAATGCGCCGTGATTGTTTGCCCGCTGCCGCGCCGCGGGACGCGCACTCGGCTGACAGACCGCGAATAGAACCGGCGCTTGACTCAAGCGGACCGCAGGCAAGAATTCGGCCGGCCACGACACGAAAACTACCCCGAAGCTCCGCTGGATCCAAAGAAAGACCGTCGCATCGTGGATGTGAAAGTGCCTGGGATACAGGACAAGGTTGAAACGGCCGATAGCCCCGGTGGCAAAACAGCGCCGCCTGCCTCGTCCGGTCTGGAATTGTTTCAACGCGCGTTTGACGCGGGACAGATCGGCGTATTGTCATGGGACCTGCGCTCCGGTCAGCTGACGTGGTCGACCAAGCTTGATGATTTCCACGGGCGTCCGGAGGGCACGCTGGACGGGACGGTGTCGATCGCGCCGTCAGACTTTGCGCCGCAGGATACGACAGGTGTTCTCGCCGCCATCGCCAAGAGCTTGCAGACGCGCGAGCCGTGTCGCCTCGAATACCGCCTGCCGGGACGATCGGAGCGCGAGGAGCGCTGGTTTGAAGCGTCGGTCACGGTCATGATCGAGGACGGCGCGATCGTACAAATGCTCGGCATGTGCCGAGACGTCACCGAGCGGCTGCGCATCAATCGCGAAGTTCGCGTGCGCGCGCGCCAGCAGGAAACGCTCGCGCGACTCGGCGAGCGCGCGCTGACCGAAAGCGATCTGCAGAAATATTTCAATGAGGTGGTCACCACGGTCGGCGACATCCTCGACGTGGAAATGGTGAAAATCCTCGAACTGGTGCCGGGCGACGCCGAGCTGCTGCTCAGAGCGGGCATCGGATGGCAACCGGGACTGGTCGGCACGGCCACCGTTTCGACCAGCCGCGAAACGCAGGCCGGCTACACGCTCGCCGCCGGACGTCCCGTGATCGTGGAGGACCTCGCGGCTGAGACGAGATTCACGGGCGCCGCGCTGCTGCAGAGGCACGGCGTGGTGAGCGGATTGACCACGCCAATTGCGGGACGTGATGGGCGTGCCTATGGCGTGCTAGGCGCGCATACCGCCAAGCGCCGCAAGTTCAACGACTACGACGTGGCGTTTCTCGCAGCCGTGGCCAATGTCCTGGCCGGGGCCATCCAGCGCCGACAGCTTGATCAACGCCATGAATTGATGATCCGCGAGCTGCGCCACCGTTCCGGCAACCTTTTCTCGCAGCTGCTGGCCCTGTTCTCGCAAACGGCGAAGAATTCGCGAAGTCTCCCCGACCTGGTGGCGAAATACGAGGCGCGGGTTCTGGCGCTCGCCAATGCCCACCGCCTCATTACCGAAGGCGGTTGGAAGTCGACGTCGCTCAGCGAGCTTCTCAACACGGTGCTCGCTGCGTTCCTCGATCGCATCTCGTTCAACGGACCCAACGTCTTCCTCGAGCCCGACCCGACCTTTGGATTGAGCATGGCGGTCCACGAGCTTGCGACCAATGCCAGCAAGCACGGCAGTCTTTCTGTTGTCTCGGGTCGCGTCGAACTTAGCTGGTCGGTGACGCGCACGGAGCAAGGTCTCACCCTGGTTCTCGATTGGAAAGAGAGTCGCGGGCCTGCCCCCCGGCGAAGCAGGCGAGCGGGTTTCGGCTCGCGGCTGATCAGCATGGTCATCGAACGCCAGCTCAACGGCCAGGTGGAGCAATCCTTCGCAGCGGACGGATTGCGTGCGCGACTGACGGTGCCTCTCACTCACGAGCGATGGCCGGGCAGCGCGCGGCCGACCTCGGCCACCGCTTCGCCATGAACCGACGCGGCCGCTGGCCGACGCTCGGTTCGAGATGATCGAAGCCACCTGCCGCACCGAGGCTCGTCGCGATCGCGTCGCGACTGGCACGGATGTCGCCCGATGAAGGAGACGCGCGCGATGCATGAAAACGCGTGCTGAACGCGGGTCCGGCCAACGGCGCGATCACGCGACGGCATGCTTCCGTGTCGGAATACCTTCGCCAGCAGTGTCTGCCGCCGAGTCACCCGATTCGCGCTCTTTTGAACAAAATTCGAATCGAGCCCTGCTCCACCGCATCGATAAAACGAGCGCCAAAATCCGTCCGCCATCACTGCAGACGCGGAGTCGAGGCGCCCTTGCAGCCAAAATTGCGAGCCGGCGCGCTTCCCGCGGGCATGTGCGTGCTATTCATGCAACACTCTCCCGAAAAGGATCGTTCGTGCCGGTGATACAAGCGCTTTTTCGTTGTGTCGCGAGTTCGGTTAGAGCATCGTTAAACCGTGCAGCGGTGGAAACCGCTCTGGCTAAGTGGTGATGGGAAGAGGGGGGCGTCCCTCTTCGGTTGCTCCATCTGGAGCTTACCGAAGGCGATGCTGTCCAGACACAAGGGGAATATCATGATGAAGATTGTACTCGCAACGGCTGCATCCTTGGCCATGCTGAGCGCTGCCGCCGCCGCCGATCTGCCGCGCAAGGAGCCGCCGCCTCCGGCGCCTCCGGTTGGCAAGGCTCCGATCGGCAAGTATCCGGTCGGCAAGGCTCCGATCGGCAAATATCCACAGCCCGTCGTGACCAAGGGCTAAGCGAACGGTGTCACCGACGGGGTGCTCGCGCAGAATTGCCGCGAGCACCCCTGGACACTGCCCCAGACAGCGCAAAGCGCGGCCGCTTCAGCCACTGCTGAAGTGACTCATGATTAGGGGAGTCCAGTATGCGTGATCTTCGCACGAAAGCGCGCGGCCTCGCCTTGAGCGTAGCTCTGTGTGCAGTCGCCATCGCCGCAGGACT
>DATNNX010000229.1:0-38727 GCA_035601615.1 Xanthobacteraceae bacterium | reverse complement strand
GATGCGTTCATGGGCGAGGCCAAGCGGCGTTTCGGAGTCGAGGCCCCCTTCGGCGGACCTACCTCCTCGGGCATGCTCACGCTGCACTGCCCGCCCAAGCACGTCCATGAGCTGACCATGTTGCTCAGGGAGAAGGGCGCCGAGAACGTCGTGGTCGCAGACCTCGATTACGTCTTCGCCAGCGCCGATCCGCTTTACGCCAAGCTCGAGGCAGGCCTGGGAGCGCCGCGGTAAGACTTGCGCGCTTACTCCCCCTTGATGTTCGCAGCCTTGATAATCGGCCACCACTTCTCAATCTCGGCTTGTTGATAGGCGAACAGCGCCTGCGGGGTCTGCTGCTCGCGGTCCGGGATCTCCTGGCCGAGCTGTGCGAGCCGCTGGCGCACGCCGGCATCGGCCAAGGTCTCGAGGACCGCCGCATTGAGCTTGGTAATGATGTCTTTCGGCGTTGCTTTCGGCATCCAGAACGCATGCCAGATGGCGATATGCAGGCCCGGCACGCCGGCCTCATCCACCGTCGGAATGTCGGGTGCCGCCGGCAGCCGAATCTTGTCGGTCACGGCGTAGGCCTTGATCGTGCCGGCGCGCACCTGCGGCAGCGAATTGGCCGCCTGATCGATCATCAAATCGACCTGGCCGGCCACCAGGTCCTGCATCGCGGGGCCTGCGCCGCGATACGGAACGAACTGAAATCGCGCGCCGGTGATGTTCTGGAAATAGACGCCGCTGATATGGGACGCGCTGCCGTGGCCGGCCGTGCCCTGCGTCGCGGTCGCGGAATTCGCTTTCAACCAGGCGATCAGACCCTGCAGATCCTGCGCCGGCACCGATTTCTTCGCGACGATGAGTTGCGGATTGGTGGCGATCATTGCCACCGGCTCGAAGTCTCGCAGCACGTCGTAGGCCAGCGCGTAGATCGCCCCGTTGACGACGTGCGTGCCCCAATGGCCGATGCCGATGGTGTAGCCGTCGGCTGCGGCACGCGCGACCTTGCCGACGCCGATGGTGCCGGCAGCCCCGGTCACGTTCTCAACGATGATGGTTTGACCGAGCGGAACTCGCATGCGCTCGGCCATGATGCGCGCAATCGTATCAGTCGGGCCGCCCGCGGAATACGGCACCACCATCGTAATCGGGCGCGACGGGTAGACCTGCGCATCGGCCGCCGCGGTGCTTGCAACCACGGCAATGAGTAAGACGGCTGAGCGCAGCTTGCGCATCGGGTTTCTCCCTTGTTGCGGCTTGCATGAGTTGGTGGACAATTTAGCACAGCGCGGCGAAGTCGATGGGCCGCGTGCGGTCGAGCGTGCGCTCGCTCGGCGGCAGCGGATATTTGAGGCCGGTTGCGCAATTGAAAAGCACGGCCTGTTCGCCCCGACCAATGCGCCCGTCGGCGAGACCCTGTTTGAGCGCGGCATAAGTGGCGGCCCCTTCCGGGCACAGTAACAGGCCTTCCGCGCGCGCGACCTCCTCGATCGCGGCGGAGATTGCTTCGTCGCCGACCGCGACGGCGAACCCACCGCTCTCGCGCACGGCGCGCAAGATGAGAAAGTCGCCGATCGCCTGCGGCACGCGGATGCCCGCAGCGATGGTATGGGCGTCCTCCCAGCGCGGCGCATGGTCCTCGCCCGCGTCATAGGCGCGCACAATCGGGGCGCAGCCTGCCGCCTGCACCGCCACCATCCGCGGCCGCTTGCTGCCGATGAAGCCGATCGCTTCGAGCTCGGCGAACGCCTTCCACATGCCGATCAGGCCGGTGCCGCCGCCGGTCGGATACAGAATCACATCGGGCAGCCGCCAGCCGAGCTGCTCGGCAAGCTCGATGCCCATCGTCTTCTTGCCCTCGATCCGGTACGGCTCTTTCAATGTCGAGGTGTCGAACCAGCCCGCCTTGGCCGCGCCCTCGGCGACGATCTTGCCGCAATCGTCGATGAGGCCGTTGACACGGTAGACGCTTGCGCCTTGCAGGGCGATTTCGCGAACGTTTACTTCCGGCGTGTCCGCGGGGCAGAACACGGTGGTCCTGATGCCGGCGCGGCTGGCGTAGGCGGACAGCGCCGCGCCGGCATTGCCGTTGGTTGGCATGGCCATGTGCTTAACGCCGAGCGCCTTCGCCATCGACACGGCGAGAGCGAGCCCGCGCGCCTTGAACGAGCCGGTCGGCAGGCGGCCTTCGTCCTTGACCAAAATGTCGCCGGCCGCGAGCGTCTTGGCGAGCCTCGGCAAGGTCAGGATCGGCGTGACCGGCTCACCGAGGCTGACGATATCGCGCGCTCGACGCACGGGCAGGAGTTCGCGGTAGCGCCACAGATCGCGCGGCCGCCGCGCCAGCGCCTCCTTGCGCAACGCCTTTTTGATTGCCTCGACATCGTAGCGCACCAAGAGCGGCTTGCGCTCGCGCGAGAGGTTATGAAGCTCGTCCGCCGGGTAGCGCGCACCCGTCGCCGAGCATTCGAGATGCGTGACGAATGTCGGGCGCTCCGCGGTCAAGTTGTCGTCGTCGCGCATATGCGCCCTCCGATGCAGCTCTCTTGCGCGGCGCCGCAGACATGGCGCGGCAGCGGCTCTGTTTTCGTCATTCGGTCGACCGTTTCGCCTGCCCCGCGCGCGATCCGAATACGACGAAATGCGAGAGCGAAAAATTGACCCCGAAGCTCGCCGCGATCGCGCAGAGCTTGGCCGCCGGGACGGGAAGCCAAAGCGATACCACCACCAGCACCGTCGTGTTGGTGACGAACCCCGCGATGCCGGACGCAACGAATGCGGCGTAGGCGCGCCAGCGCAACTGCCTGCCGGATTCGACGGCAAAGGTCACGTAAGAGTTCATCACGTAGGAGCCGGAGACAGCTACGAGCCAGGACAGCACATTGGCCGGGACCAGCGGCAGGCCGACAAGGTAATAACCGGCGAGGAAGACGCAGTAGTCGACGACCGTATTGACGACGCCGACCATCGCGAAGCTCGCCGCCTTGAGCACCACAGCGCGGTCCCGCCAGGCCCGTGTGAGGCGGCGTTGGATATGATCGAACTGCGCGGAGAGCCCCATGGTTCCTCCCGCTTAGCACGTCCCGACCGGGACGCCGAGGCCGCGCATCGCACACCCGCGCGACAGCGGCGCATGGTTGGGCTATAACCGCTGCGCAGCAGGGTACGATTTCAAAAGGCGCGGGCGATGGCTCCACATGCGGTGACACTCGGCAGCGCTGCCGCGCGCCCGCGCGGCTTTCCGGAGGTTGGGCTTTCGATCGTCGTGCCGTTGTTCAACGAGGCAAACAGTCTTGCGACGCTTCACGCCCGCATTGTCGAGATCGCCCGCGCGCTCAAGAGGGGACGCGGCCTCGCCACCGAGGTGGTCTATGTCGACGACGGCAGCCGCGACGCGACGCTCGCGGCCGCGCGCGCGCTTCCAGCCGACAATCTCGATATCCAGGTCATCTCGTTGTCGCGCAATTTCGGCAAAGAGGCCGCGCTGCTCGCCGGCCTCGATCATGCGCGCCTGGGAGCCGTGTTGTTCATGGACGGTGACGGGCAGCATCCACCGACACTCGTTGAAAAGCTCGTCGCGCATTGGCTCGACGAAGCCTATGACGTGGTCTATACGGCCAAGGCACACCGGGACAACGAGCCGTGGCTGCGCCGGGCCGGCGTCAAAGTCTTTTACGCGCTGATCAATTGGGGAGCGCGGCAAAAAATCCCTGCGGATGCGGGCGACTTCCGCCTGTTGTCGCCGCGCGCAGCCGCGGCGCTCAAGCAGCTTCCAGAGCGCAACAGGTTCTTCAAGGGGCTCGCAAGCTGGATCGGATTCCGCCAAATCCGCGTCGACTACGAGCCGGCTGAGCGCATCCATGGCCGCACGAGCTGGAACCTCTATTCGCTGATCGGACTTTCGATCGAAGGCCTTACCTCGTTTTCGGTCGCGCCGCTGCGGCTGGCGAGCCTACTCGGGCTCCTGCTCGCGGGCGCGGCCTTCATCTTCGGCGTGCAGATCCTGATCGAGACCTTCGTGTTCGGAGAGTCCGTTCCGGGCTATCCGTCGGTGATCGTCGGCCTGATGGTGCTCGGCGGCGTGCAACTCATCATGATCGGGATCATGGGTGAGTATATCGGCAAGATCCTCTCCGAGCTCAAAGCACGGCCGGTCTACTTCGTGGCCGAGCACACGCTCAAGACGGCGGAGAGCGCAGGCGCCTCCAACCAAGCGCCGGCGCGCTCGGCCGCGGAATGAGGCAAGCCGAGCGGCGCATCTGGCTCTGCGCGGACGACTACGGAATCTCCCCCGCGGTCAGCACCGCAATCCGCGACCTCGTGGTGCGCGGACGCCTCAACGCCACCTCTGCGTTGGTGGCGGCACCGAGCTTTCATCGCGCGGAGGCAATCGCTCTTGATGTGCTCAATTCCACAGCGCCGCGGGTGGCGATCGGGCTTCACGTCGCGCTGACCGCGCCGTTTCGTCCGTTGAGCAAGGCCTTCGAGCCGGTGAGCGGGGGAGCCTTCGCACCGCTCGCGACGACCGCGCGGCGCGCGATCATGCACCAGTTCGATCGCGCCGCGCTGAGAGCGGAAGTTGGGAGTCAGATGCAGCAATTTCTCGAGACGTTCGACCGCGCCCCCGATTTTGTGGACGGGCATCATCATATCCATCTCTTTCCCCAAATCAGCGACGCCGTGCTCGAGGTTGTTGCGAGCACCGCCCCCGAGGCATGGGTGCGCCAGTGCGGGCGAGCGCTACCGCTCGTGGAAAGACTTGCCGACCGCAAGGGACTTGTACTCGATCTATTGAGCCACCGGTTCCGGCGCAAAGCCTCGGCGCGGGGCTTGCGTACAAATCCGGGCTTCGCCGGCACCTACGAGTTCGAGGAGGATACGGATTTCGCCGCGCTGTTCCCCCGCTTCCTCGATCGGCTGCCCGATGGCAGCGTGGTCATGTGCCATCCCGGCTTCGTGGACCGCGAATTACAAGGCCTCGATTCACTCACGACGCTGAGGGAAAAAGAATATGCGTTTTTCGCCAGCGACTCTTTTCCGATGGTCCTGGCGCGGCATGGCGTCGCGCTGGCGTGATCGCGCCGATTGGGCCGGCGCGACGAACGTTTTTTCTGCCCGCCGGTCATTTTCGGTTGCGCGAGCATTGCCTACATTCAAGGGGTCGTCAGGGTGGAAGGAGACGGACCAATGACCCCAGAGGAACGCAATCTCGTCATCGACCTATTCGACCGCCTGTCGACGCTGGAGGACGCGCAACGCGATCCCGAGGCCGAGCGCCTGATCAGGGATGGCTTACGCCAGGCCCCCAATGCGCCCTATGCGCTGGTACAGACGGTGCTGGTGCAGGACGAAGCGCTCAAACGTGCGGACGCGCGCATCCGCGAACTTGAGGGCGCAACGCCAGCCGAGACGCCGCCGCGCGACACGAGCTTTCTCGGTGGGGTACGCGAGAGCGTCTTCGGAAAGCGCGAGGCTCGCGGTTCTGTCCCTTCGGTGCGACCAGCCGAGGGCATGTCGCCCGCTTGGCACACCGGAACGCAGCCGCCCCAGCCACCGCAGCCGATGCCGATGCCGACCGGCCCGGCAGGCGCGGCTGCCGCCCCGGGCGGCTCTTTTCTCGGCAACGCGGCCGCCGCCGCGGCCGGCGTGATCGGCGGCTCGCTGCTGCTCAGCGGCATCCGCTCCATGATGGGCCACCCGCAAGGCGCGCAGGCCGCCCTCGATCCGGCCGCCGGAGCGAGTGGATCATCCCCTTCGGGCGGCGGGGAGCTCGCCCGCGAGGCAGGCGTCCAAGACATCGGACGGGGCCCGTCCTCTGGCGAGGACAGCGCCGGCCGCAGCTATGGCGCGCTCGAGGACGACGGCGGCGGCGAGCAGGATGACCAGGACGACCCCGACGACGGCGACTTGGGCTTCGACGACGGCGGCGGCAGCGAGGACGTGTGAGCGCTCGGGCAGCGCGCAAGGCGGTGAGACCCCCGCATGCGGCTCCGCGATCTCGTTATCGGTCTTTTGTCTAGGGCGCGCGCGATTTGGGCTTCTCGCCCAACGACTTCGGCCCCCGCACGGCGGCAAACGCGATAAACGATATGGCCGCGAAACTCGCGACGACGGCAAGCACCGCCGGGTCCGAGCTGCGCTCCGCGACGAACGCGAGGACCAGCGGCGCGATCGCCTGCATCACCAAATAAGGCCCGCCGATGCGGCCCATGAGATGCCCGTAGCCGGCGGCGCCGAATAGCGCGAGCGGTAGCGCGCCGCGCGCGATGGTGAGGAGCCCATTGGCCATTCCGAACATCACCGCGAAAGCCGCGGCGGCCGGAACGTTGAGCCCGAACAGCGCGAGCAAGGCGAAAGCCGTGAGCAGCATGGCCACCGCGAAGCGTGCGACATAGAGCGGATGAATGCGGCGCGCGAACATGAGCTCGCAGATGCGCGAGGCGACCTGTGCCGGCCCGAACAGCGCGCCGATCGCGACCACGGTGCCCGCGTCGATGCCTGCGCGGCCGAAGATTGCGAGCAGATGCGCAGAGAGACCGGAGGGCACGAAGGCGTAAGCGGCAAACGCTGCCGCCACCAGCAGGAAAGGCCAACCGCGCGGCGGCAGAACGGGACCCGGCGCGGGCGCCGCGTGGTTGGGCTGCGCCGCGGCATCCGCACGCGTGCGCGGCAAGGCGAAAGCGTGTAGCGGGGCCGCGACAAGAGCGAGCACGGCGGCAAAGATGAGATAGGTGCCCTGCCATCCGACGGCGTCGAGCAGAACATGGGTCACGGGCCAGCTCACGGTCGAAGCGAATCCCCCGGCCAATGTGAGTGTGGTGATCGGGCGCCGGGCCCGAAGGCCGAAGATGCGGCCGAGCGTGGCAAAGGCCGGATCGTAGAGGGTCGCGGCCGTCGCAACGCCGAGCAGGATCCAGACCGCGAGATAGGCGGCGGGATGGACGGCATAGACGATCAGGGCGAGACCGACCGCGCCGAGGAGCGAGCCGATCGGCATGACGCGATGTCCGCCGTAGCGATCGATCAAGCGACCGACGCGCGGCGAAACGAGACCCGCCGTGAGCAGCGCCAGCGAAAACCCACCCATGGCAAAACTCATCGACCAGCCGCGCTCATCAGCGATCAGCGGCACGGTCAAGACCGGCGGATAGAAGATCGCACCCCAGGACAAAATTTCAGTGACGCCGAGCACGAGGACGGCGCGCCAGGGGCCGGCGATCACGTCGCGCAGGGTCGGCATGAGGGGCACGGCGGGCGAGAAAAGCCCGACCCTAGCACGTCGCACAGGTGCGTCGAGCTAACCGAGGTGTTTGACCATCGCCAGCGCGGTCGCCGGACAGAGCTCTGCGAACTGCCGGCTGCCGCGGACTGCGTCCGGCATGTCGCTGCGCGCGCAGATCGCATAGCCAAGTCGCGCAAAGAAATCGGTGCCGGATGCGGTCAGGAGATAGATCGCATGACACTTGAGGGCGCACGCCTCGATCTCGAGCATTGCCACCATTGCCGCTCCCATGCCCACCTGGCGCAGCGGGGGCAACGTCATCAGCGAGCGTAACAGCGCATCGCTGCCGAAGATTTCGAGTCCGCCGAAACCGACCGGAGTGCCCTCGATTGTCTCAAAGCGCCAGACCAATACGCGTGCATCGCCCACATCATCGGCCGGCAGCTTCGTCCTGACGAGCGCAGCCTTGACGCCGTCGCGTTCCCACGGCGCCAGCGGTATCGCGACGAGGCGGCGGCGCGTCATGACAGCATCCCCTTGCACCGCGGCGGCAGACATCATGCCTCGCTTGAGCTGCACCGCCCGCGGCTCGACCGGATTGGGTCAGCGGCAGCGGCCGCGATCAGCGCGAGGTCTGAGCGCTCGCCTGCGCCGCGCGCGGGGCGCAACGCACAAAGATACCGGTCCCGTAGCGTCCATCGACCTCGGGATCGACGTATTTGAGGATCATCACGCGGCCGTCGAAGGAGACGATTTCACGATCCTGCGCACCCGGTGTGCGCCCTGCAGGACCGATATAGTCTCTGCCGGAGGAGCTGCCCTTGAGCCGAAGCTCCTGCAGCTCGCTTGAATCGGCAAGATACATCATGACGCCCCCGTTGGCGCCCTGGCCGATCACGTAGGGCTGCTTGCACTGGCCGCGGGCATTGGCCTCGGTGCGCGTGCGATCTTCCGGCTTGTGGTAGGCTGCATATCCCCAACGGCCGACGATCTCTGTGGGCCGCACGCGCGCCGGCATCTCGGGCTCCGGTGGGGCGGAAGCGGCGACTTGCGGGGATGGCGTTGTGCTGCAGGCCGAGACTGCCAACGCCGACAGCGTGACTGCAACGAGCGACCAACCGAAACTGCAATTGCGCATCGACAATGTACCCTCACTTCTGTCCGCGCCATCGAGGCGCGAGCGCAAAAGACCCACCTACTTTATCAACCGCATCGTTAACGGGATGGAATCGTGCGGACCTGTGAGACCCCGCGATCCGGGCGACTTTGGTCGCAAGCTACGGCCCTCCCAAGGCAGATGTGAGGCAACCGGGTGTGCCGGCCCCCACCCCCGTGCCGGTCGCGCAGACGGTGGGCTTGATCGTGCGCCCATCACGAGGTGGGCTGAGCAGCAAAACTCGCCGTCGGCATCGGCGATGGCGCCAAGCTGACGTTCGGAAGGCTCGACCCAGGGCGAGCGCCGCGGCCGTCCTTGACAGGCCTTCCGCGACCCCCTATCTCCCGCAAGGCTTTTGGCACTCCCGCCGTTTGAGTGCTAACGGCTCGCCAGACGGCCTGATCGGTCAATGGCTTAAATACTTCTCAGCGCCTCGAGGACAGCATATGGCCAAAACCAAGTTCCGTCCCCTGCACGACCGGGTGGTCGTGAAACGCATCGATGCCGAGGAAAAATCGAAGGGCGGCATCATCATTCCCGACACTGCCCAAGAGAAGCCGTCACAGGGTGAGGTTATTGCGGTGGGCCCAGGTGGCCGCGACGAGACCGGCAAGATCATCAAGCCCGACGTCAAGACCGGCGACCGGGTGCTGTTCGGCAAGTGGTCGGGCACCGAGGTCAAGCTCGACGGCGAGGAGCTCCTGATCATGAAGGAGTCCGACATCATGGGCGTCATCGCTTGACGTCGATTCATGCAAATTCGACCCGATGACCGCGTGGATTGTCATGCCGGGGCTTGACCTCGGCATTGATCCTCTCCCCGAGACGGTGGATTGCCGGGTCAAGCCCGTCAATGACCGAGAGGCGGAAGTCGGGCGCTCAAACAAACCAATGGAGTGACTTGAAATGGCTGCGAAAGAAGTCCGCTTTGCCGGGGATGCGCGCGAGAAGATGCTGCGCGGCGTCGATATCCTGGCCAACGCCGTGAAGGTGACGCTCGGCCCCAAGGGCCGCAATGTCGTGCTCGACAAAAGCTTCGGCGCGCCCCGCATCACCAAAGACGGCGTAACGGTCGCCAAAGAAATCGAACTCGAAGACAAGTTCGAGAACATGGGCGCGCAAATGGTGCGCGAGGTCGCCCAGAAGACCAACGACATGGCCGGCGATGGCACCACCACCGCCACCGTGCTCGCGCAGGCGATCGTCAGGGAAGGCGCCAAGTCCGTGGCGGCCGGCATGAATCCGATGGATCTCAAGCGGGGCATCGACATCGCAGTGAGCGCGGTGGTGAAAGACATCGAAAAGCGGTCGAAAAAGGTCGGCTCTTCGGCCGAGGTCGCCCAGGTCGGCACGCTTGCGGCCAACGGCGACGCCAAAGTCGGCAAGATGATCGCCGAGGCCATGCAGAAAGTCGGCAATGAAGGCGTGATCACGGTCGAGGAAGCCAAGGCGCTCGACACCGAAGTCGAGATCGTCGAAGGCATGCAGTTCGACCGCGGATATCTCTCCCCCTACTTCATCACCAACGCTGAGAAGATGGTGGCCGAGCTCGAGGACGCCTTCGTGTTGCTGCACGAGAAGAAGCTCTCCGGACTGCAGGCGATGCTCCCCGTGCTCGAGGCGATCGTGCAAGCGGGCAAGCCGCTGTTGATCGTGGCCGAGGACGTGGAGGGCGAGGCGCTCGCAACGCTCGTTGTCAACAAGCTGCGCGGTGGCCTCAAAGTGGCCGCCGTCAAGGCTCCCGGCTTCGGCGACCGCCGCAAGGCGACGCTCGAGGACATCGCGATTCTCACTGGAGGCCAGCTGATCTCGGAAGATCTCGGCATCAAGCTCGAGAACGTGACCACGGCGATGCTCGGCCGCGCCAAAAAGGTCATTATCGATAAGGAGAAGACCACGATCGTGGACGGCGCCGGCAAGAAGAAGGACATCGAAGCCCGCGTCGGTCAGATCAAGCAGCAGATCGAGGAGACCACCTCCGATTACGATCGCGAGAAACTGCAGGAGCGGTTGGCCAAACTCGCCGGCGGCGTGGCGGTGATCCGCGTCGGCGGCGCCACCGAGGTGGAGGTGAAGGAGAAGAAGGACCGCGTCGAGGACGCGCTCAACGCCACCCGCGCCGCGGTCGAGGAAGGCATCGTGCCGGGCGGCGGAGTTGCGCTCTTACGCGCCAAGAAGGCGGTCGGTCGCATCTCCGACGGCAATCCCGACGTGCAAGCCGGCATCAACATCGTGCTCAAGGCGCTGGAATCCCCCACCCGGCAGATCGCCGAGAACGCCGGCGTCGAGGGCTCGATCGTGGTAGGCAAGATCATGGAAAACAAGTCCGAGACCTTCGGCTTCGACGCTCAGAGCGAGGACTATGTGGACCTCGTGGATCGCGGCATCATCGATCCCGCCAAGGTCGTGCGCGCCGCGCTGCAGGATGCGGCTTCGGTCGCCGGCCTATTGGTGACGACCGAGGCCATGGTCGCCGAGGCGCCGAAGAAGCAGACCCCTCCCCCGCCGATGCCGGGCGGCGGCGGCATGGGCGGCATGGATTTCTAAGTCCGCTCGCTCATCAAGACACCAAAGGAACGAAGGGCGCGGTGCAAGCCGCGCCCTTGGTATTTGTCCACCCCCAGTAATATTCACTCAGCATGGCGTCGTGGCCGGCGACGCGGGTGCCCGGCACGCTCGACACAAGCGCCACCCGATGGGTCGCAGAGCCGACACAGCAAACGCGCTTGCTGCAGAGCCCACGCTGGAACTGGAATAATTGGAAGCTGTTGGTTGTTCGCTTGCCTGGTCGGACCTCTCGATGTTGGGAGCACGTTATGGCTGCCGAGCAATCAACGCCGAAAGGACCCGATCTCGCGCGAGGCGTCCCGCTCTCTGATCTTGGCGATGGCCGCATGGTAGGCGGGCACGTGGGCGAGGAAGCCGTGCTGCTCGCGCGCCGCGGCGATGAGTTCTTCGCGATCGGTGCGACCTGCTCGCATTACGGCGGCCGCTCGCCGAGGGATTAATCGTCGGCGAGACCGTGCGATGCCCCTGGCACCATGCCTGCTTCAGTCTGCCCACGGGCGAGGCGATCGCCGCGCCCGCCTTCAGCCCGATGCCGTGCTGGCGCGTGGAAAAGAGCAACGGCACGGTGTTCGTGCGCGACAAGATCGAGCCGGGGAGCATGCGCAAGGTTAAACGTCCGAGCGCAACGCCCGAACGGGTGGTGATCGTGGGTGGCGGCGCTGCCGGATTTGCCGCGGCGGAGATGCTGCGGCGGGAAGGATTTGCCGGCGACGTGACGCTCGTTTCGGCGGACGATGCGGCGCCCTACGACCGGCCCAATTGCTCGAAAGATTACCTCGCAGGAAACGCGCCGGAAGACTGGATGCCGCTCAGGCCGGCTCAGTTCTACCAGGATCAATCGATCGCCGTCGAGCTTCGCAGCGAGGTCACCGCAATCGATACGAACCCGAGGCGAGTGACGCTTGCGAACGGACGAAGCGTGCCGTTCGACAAGCTCTTGCTGGCAACAGGCGCTGAACCGATCCGCCTCGACATTCCCGGCGCCGATCAGCCGCACGTGCACGTACTCCGTTCGCTGACCGATTCACGCGCGATTATAGCCAAGGCAACTACCGCGCGGCGAGCAGTGGTGCTCGGCGCAAGCTTCATTGGACTCGAGGTCGCCGCGGCGTTGCGGACGCGGAAGATTGAAGTTCACGTGGTGGCGCCGGATCGCCGTCCTTTGGAGGCGTGCTGGGGCGCGAATTCGGCGAGTTCATCCGCGCCATTCACGAGGAACACGGCGTCGCGTTCCATCTTGAGGAAACCGCAACCGCGATCGAGGGCGCAAACGTCAAGCTCAAGGGCGGCGCGATCTTGCCCGCAGACCTCGTGGTTGTCGGCATCGGCGTGCGGCCGCGCGTCCAACTGGCCGAGCGCGCCGGTCTGAAGATCGAGCGCGGCGTGGTGGTAAACGAATA
Organism: Xanthobacteraceae bacterium; assembly: GCA_035601615.1. GTDB lineage: Bacteria > Pseudomonadota > Alphaproteobacteria > Rhizobiales > Xanthobacteraceae > VAZQ01. The sequence continues at coordinate 26,396 of DATNNX010000229.1, read as the reverse complement.
TCTCGAGACCAGCGCGCCCGGCATCTTTGCCGCAGGCGATATCGCGCGCTGGCCCAACGCCCATAGCGGCGAGCATCTGCGCATCGAGCACTGGGTCGTGGCCGAACGGCAGGGCCAGACCGCGGCGCGCAACATGCTCGGACAGAGGCAACGGTTTTCCGATGTTCCGTTCTTCTGGAGCCAGCACTATGACGTTCCGATCAATTACATCGGACACGCGGAAAAGTGGGATGCGCTCGATATCGAAGGCAGTATCGACAAGCGGGACTGCCTGGCGCGCTATGGTCGTGACGGAAAGGTTTTGGCGGTGGCCTCGATTTTCCGCGATCTCGACAATCTCAAGGAAGAATTGCTGATGGAGCACGTTGTGCCCAAGGCCTGATCGGGCTGCGATAGCCGCCTTCGCGATCCCCGCGCCACATCGGCACGTCGAGAAGCCCGCCACCATTGATCAGCTTGCCGTGGCCGCGCTCATCTCGATCGGTATGCGAAGGCGCGTCTGCCAAGGCATCTGTTAAACCCGCTGCTATCGAGCTCGGTTCCGGCTGCGTCCGCACCCTGCTCATCCGAGACCCCTTGCCGAACTTTGCAAGCTGCCGCACCGCAAAGCCGATATGTGAACCGGGAGCATGGTTCGTTCGTTGTTTTTCGGGCAAGCTTGGCTCTCATCGGCACCGCCGAGTTGGGGCCGGTGAGAGTATCAGCTCGGCCAAAATCACAGATGGCGCATCGGGGAGGATGCGGCGATGCAACGCGGAATGGTTCGCGGTCAGGTCGAACCCGGAATGGAACCTCGATGAGCGCGGACGCTGCATCTGCGCCAATTCGGCCCGCGGATCCCTGCTCGTTCGTGATCTTCGGCGCTTCGGGCGATCTCACCCGCAGGCTGTTGATTCCGGCACTCTACAATCTTGGGGCCGGCGGCCTTTTGCCGGATGTCTTCTGCGTGATCGGCATTGCGCGCAAAGACTTCTCGGATGAGGCCTTCCGAAGCTACTTGGAAAAAGGCCTGCGCGACTTTGCCACGCGTCAGGTGGACGAGCGCATTGCCCAGCGGTTGTTCTCCTGCGTCACATATCTGCAGGGCGACATCGACGACCCCAAAACATATGAACGGCTCCGCCATCAGCTCGCGCGGGTCGAGCAGGCGCGCCCGACGCGTGGGAATCGTTTGTTCTATATCGCCACGCCGCCCGCGGCTTTCGCGCCGATCGGCTGCCAACTGGGGAGAACCGGCCTGACGCGCGAGGAGAACGGAGCGTGGCGGCGCGTCATCATCGAAAAGCCATTCGGCACCGATCTGGCATCGGCCCGCGCACTCAATCATAAACTGCTCGACGTGCTTGACGAGCATCAAATCTACCGGATCGATCATTACCTCGGGAAGGAAACGGTCCAAAATATTCTTGTGCTGCGCTTCGCAAACGGGCTGTTCGAGCCGATCTGGAACCGCGATCATATCGACCACGTGCAAATCACCGTGGCGGAAAGCCAGACGGTGGGACAGCGCGGCCGGTTTTACGATACGACCGGCGCGTTGCGCGACATGGTTCCCAACCACCTGTTCCAGCTGTTGTCCCTGGTTGCCATGGAGCCACCGGCGCGCTTCGACGGGAGCGCGGTCAGGGCAGAGAAGGCCGAGCTGCTCGACGCCACCCAGGTGCAGAGCACGACCGACGCGCTTCACAACTCGGTGCGCGCGCAATACCAGGCAGGCTATATGGCCAACAACAGAGTCGATGATTATCGCAAGACAGCGGATGTCGATCCCGCGAGCGTCACCGAGACCTACGTTGCGCTCAAGCTGATGATCGACAACTGGCGTTGGGCGGGCGTGCCGTTCTACCTGCGTACCGGCAAAGCATTGCGGACGCAGCTCACCGAAGTGGCGATCAACTTCAAACAGGCGCCCTTCGCGATGTTCCGTGATACGCCGGTCGATAGGCTCGCGCGGAATTTCCTGGTTCTGGGCATTCAGCCGGACGAATGCATCAGCTTGCAATTCAATGCCAAGGTGCCGGGCCCATCGGTGGTCATTAGAGGGGTCGGGATGACCTTCGATTACGAGGATTATTTCGAAGCCGCACGGAGCACCGGCTACGAGACGCTGATCTACGACTGTATGATCGGTGACGCCACGCTGTTCCAGCGCGCCGATGGCATCGAGGCGGGTTGGCGCATCGTGCAACCCTTCATCGATGCCTGGCGCGACGCAGGTGCAAATGATCTCGCGACCTACAAGGCCGGCAGCGAAGGTCCGGAAGAGGCTGACCGCCTGCTAACGCGTGACGGGCGCCGCTGGCGGCCGATTGGAGGCTGACATGGCCTCGAAGGCACGCCCGCACATCATTGTCGCCGCCGACGCCGAGGCGCTTGCCGAAATCGCCGCAGAACGACTGTTAGCCCGCCTCGTGCCGGCCAAGGAGCGCGCCGCCGTCTGCCTGACCGGCGGCTCCAGTCCCGAGGGACTTTACCGCCGTCTGGCGCGCGAACCGTATCGCAGCAAATTGCCGTGGGAGCGCGTGCACTGGTTCATGGGCGATGACCGCTTCGTGCCGGGGGACCATACCCACAGCAATATGGGCATGGCGCGACGCCTGTTCCTCGGTCGCGTCGACGCTCCCTCCACCACCATTCACGCGATCCCCACGGATGCAGACAGCCCGGACTTGGCGGCGCGGCGCTACGAGGTGGAACTCAAGCGCTTCTACGGGCGCGATCGGTTCGATCCGGCGCATCCGCTGTTCGATCTCGTGCTGATGGGGCTTGCCAGCGACGGACATACCGCCTCGCTGTTTCCGAACAGTCCGGCGCTCGAGGAGACGGACCGCTGGGTCGTCGGGGTCGAGGAAGCCGGGCTCGCACCTTTCGTCCCGCGCGTCACGCTCACCTTCCCCGCTTTGGCATCGACCAGGGAGATGCTGTTCCTCGTCACCGGGGAAGACAAGCGCGATATCCTTCTGCGTGTTCTTTCCGGCGAGGACCTGCCGGCGAGCCGGGCGCGCGTGCAAGGCGATCTGGTGTGGCTTGTCGACCGCGCCACCGGGCTGGAGGACACCAATGCAGTCCGCCGCGCCACTGGATGATCCTTCCGTCGTCGTGCTCATGGGGGTTTCAGGCTCCGGCAAGAGCACGATTGCCGCGATGCTGGCCCATCGGCTGCATTGGATTTACGAGGACGGCGATTGGTTCCATCCACGATCCAACATCGAAAAGATGCACGCCGGGGAGGCGCTCACCGACGAAGACCGCTGGCCATGGCTGCACGGCATCGCCGCCTGGATCGACGCGACGCGGCGCGCCGGTAATCATGGCATCGTCGCCTGCTCTGCGCTCAAACGGGCCTATCGCGACATTCTCATCGGCGACAGAGGCGATGTCCGGCTGGTCTACCTCAAAGGCGAACGGGACTTAATCGCGCGCCGGCTGTCGGCACGCGACGGTCATTTCATGCCGCCGTCCCTGCTCGACAGCCAGTTTGCGGCACTCGAAGAGCCGCAAGCGGACGAGCACCCGATCGTGCTTTCGATCCTTCCTCATCCACGCGACATGATCGAGGAGATCGTGATGAAGCTTGGCAAGGATGCGGCCTCGTCTTCCGGCGAGAGCAGCACGCTGCGGCGGGCAACCGGCCCACCTGAGCCGACCTAGTTTATGATCTTTGTCCGTTGGCCGGCGTTCCAGGCAAAATCTTAGCAATGATCTATGATGAGCCCCTACCGGTTCGATCCAGCGCTGGTGGAACCGCTTGAACGGGCGCGGCTCAGCGCCTTTCTTTATCACCTTTTACAGCGATCCGCCGCTGCGAACGCAGTGATCGGCGTGGCGCACCACCCAGGCCGATCGTCCTCTTGTGCGCGGGATGATCCTGTCCGCCATTTTGTAGCAGTTGGTGACGAGAGCGGCGCTCGTCGCCGGCTCCCGTGCGCCGCTTGCCGGTGAGGCATCCGCGTGAGTTGCCGAAACCGCCGTACATCCCAGCGCAATCGCCGCGCGAGTGAATCGCACCATGTCCCCTCCTCCGTTCCGTCGACCCCCAACCGCAGGCAGGCGGACGACGTTGCAGCAGCCGCTCTGAACAGAACATAGCGAGCAATACTTACGTCAAGCTGAATGATGGGTGCGTTGGATCGCGGGTGAGCCGTCGTGTCACCTGCGCTTTGCACCAGTCACAGCATCGAGTTCGGGATGGTCGGGCACGATCGAGGGGGCGACGGTTTGCCCGCGCGGGCAGCAATCTCACGCTCGCGCTGCCGCAGCCACGCCTTGGTTTCCTTGCGGCGTTTTTCAGCTTTCCAATGCCCGGTGTAGCCGGGTTCGTAGGGAAGGAGCAGCTTCGAGGTCTTGAGCACGGGCATCTCCTTGCCGGTACAACAATCAATGTCCCCTGCTCGTTCCACTGCTGCTTATATGGTGTCGCCGCGAATAATAGCCACTCAGAGCTTTGCTCGGCCTGAAGCGCCTGCCCGGCCGACGCCGCGCGTCGGCCCGGCTCACATGGTCGGGTTCGCGTAGCGGCCGCCGAGCGCGAACAGGCCGTAGGCGGCGCCGGCGATGTCGAAATTGAATGAGAAGTGCTGGTTGATGGCGAGCACGTCGCGCAGGTATCGCTGCAGCGGATCTCTGGTATAGAGGCCCTGCGCGCCGTAGCAGGACCACAGCGTCTCCACCGCCTCGCGCGCCTGGCCGACCGCGAAAGCGGAATGGGCGCGGAAGCGTAACTTGGTCTCGAGATCCGGCACCGCGTCACACTCCGCCGCGGCCTGGAACGCGATGGCCGACTGGCGCAAGAGGTCCCGCGCCGAGTCGACCAAGCAGCGCGCGCGGGCAACCTTGATCTGCACCGCCTGGAAATCGGCCACGCGTGCGCCGGTATAAGTGCCGGTGCGCTTCGCCATCGTCTCGAGGAAGAGCTCGAGCGCCCCTTGCGCCGCACCCACCGCTGCCGGCGCCAAGGGATGGCTCGAGGCGGCGACCAGTGGAATGGCGAAGAGCGCCCCACCATTGAGCGCTGCGCCGGGATGCTCGCGCCCGCCGCGGCAGCGCAGGAGCGGCAGCGCCCGGCGCTCGGGCACGAACAGCTCGCTCACCGCGACATCCTTGCTGCCGGTAGCCGCCATGCCCATGGCATACCAGGTGTCGATGATCTCGTAGTCAGACTTCGGCACGAGGCACAGCCGCCAATCAACCGGCGCGCCGACGTCCTCCTCGTACACGGTTACGGCCAGCATGTTCCATTCCGAGTTGTCGACTGCCGACGAAAACGGCCAGCGCCCGTTGACGATGAACCCGCCCGGCGCCTTGCGTCCGCGGCCGGCGGCCAGCGCGATCGATGAGGCGATCAGGGCGTCTGGATTGGCCTCCCAGACTTCGCGCTGCGTTTCAGGCTCGTAGTATCCGAGAATCCAGTGATGGCAGGCGACGTTTCCCACGCTCCAAGCCGTAGACGGACAGCCGCGTGCAAGCTCCGCCGGAATGTCCACGACGGCCACGAAGGGAAGCTCCATCCCGCCGAACGCCTTTGGTTGGTGAAAGCGGAACAAGCCGCTCTCGTGCAGAAGCTGCTCGTTGTCGCGAATGAGCATGCGGGCGTCCTCGGCGCGCTGGGCGCGCTCGCGCAGGACCGGCACGACCTCCCGCGCCCGCCGCATCGCCTCCTCATACCCAATCCCGGAGAAATCACGATGCACGAGCTGCGGCAGCGTGCCCGTCTCGTTTTGTCCGCGCGTCTTCGTGGACACGGGAAAAATCTCCTGCCTCAGCCCGCCAGCTCGGCGACCGCGCGCGCTGCTTCGGCGATGGCGAGATGCGCATAGGCGTCGCCCCCCGCGTCGGAATTGGCGATGGCGACGCGGCCGGCCTTTTGCCGGGCGCGCTCGAGGACGCTCGCATAGTCGTCTTCGTCATAAAGCGAGTTCGCGACATAACCATAGCCGTGCGCCCAGCGGTTGACCGTGATCGCGGCGATGTCGCGCGCGCTGGAAAAGCCGCCTGGTCCTAGCATGCGGTCGAGCTCGTCCCGGATCTTGGCTTCGAAATCCGCAAACGTCATGTCAAGCAGCCGTGCCCGCCCGATCCGAAACTGCGTGCGCGCATCAAGCCCCCGATTGGGGGCACCCGGAACGTGGACGAGATGCAGGCACATCGGTTCGGAGGAGTCGCGCGGATGATGATAGCCGACGAGGCTGATCGGAAAATCGAGCTTCGCCCGGCAGTGAAAGGACATGGGCGCGGCGATGTCGTGCACGCCTAATCGCACCCATGGGCGCCAGTCGCGCACCAGCACATTCGTATAGACGAGCGGCGTCTTGACGTTGCGCGCGAGCGCCTCGCGTTGCGCTGTCGGCAGCTCCGGCATGATATGCGGAATGACCATGTGGAAGCAGGCGAGCACCGCGTGCTTGGCTTCCACGCGGTGCGGCACTCCCGCGCGCACGTAGCCGACGAGCACGCCTTCGGGCGTATTGCGGACGTCCACGCACGTCGAGTCGAGCCGGATGCGCACGCCTTGCCCGTCCCGATCGAGCTTGTCGTAGTCGAAACGCGCCAGTACCACATCATCCATGGTGTGGCCGGGCGCAACCTCCGAGACGAGCGAACGTACCAAAAGGCGAGCGAGGGAAGCGTTGCCGTCCGGGAAGTGATAGATGTACGGCTCTCTCGGGGAGGCGCGCCCCGGCAGGCCCAAGCCGTCGAAGCCCGGATAGCCCAACTCGCGGGCGTCGGCCGCCGGCACCGCATCGCATCCAAGCCCGAAGAAACCGAGCGTGCGACCCTGGAAGCAGTTCGCCACCTCTTCGCTGCAGCCGCACACGCGAGTGAGGTAGTCGCGGTAACTCGTCCGCTTGAGGATTTCCAGCTTCTCTTGCGGCGTCTTGCCGGCGAGCGGATCGCGCATGGTGTCATATAGGGCGAGCAGCTGCGCCTTGCTCGCGGGCGAGATCGGGACGTTGGCGACGAACTCCGGTAGCGGTTTGGCATTGGCTAGCCGGCCCGGCGCGTCGTCGGTTCCCCCGCCTGGCGGCTCTCCCGCTATCAGCACATCGCGGCCGAAGGCCTCGCGCGCGAAGAAGACGCCGCGCGAGAGCCCGAGCGAGGAGTAGAGGGCGCGTTCGAAGGCTGTCTCGAAGCGCCCGATCTCGACGCCGAGTTCGCGCAGAAGCCCCTTTGCGGCCTCACCGTACTGTGTGTTGGGCGAATCGATCGACTCGCTCCCGCCATAGCCGATGACGAGCCGGCCATCGAGCGTGAACTCGTTGCGCTTAGCGTGGCCACCGAAATCATCGTGGTTGTCGAGGACGAGAACGCGCGCCGACGGTCCGGCGGCGCGACGGTAGAAGAACGCGGCTGCCAAGCCGCTGATGCCGCCCCCAACGACGATAAGGTCATAACGTTCCTCGACCGGCAGGCCCTCGAGAGCGAAAAGTTTGCCTTGCCACGCTTGGGCGTGCGCGACCTCGTAGGAGCCCGGGTGCTGTCCGCGCAGTCCGGTGAGCGCCGGCGGATAGCGGGCGGGCTCCGCGGCGATCTGGGCCGCCGGGGTAAGGCCGGCGGCAACCGTGAGGGCTACTCCATTGAGGAAGTCGCGGCGCGAAATCGAGGACATACGCTGGCCAAATGGGAATGCGCCCGCGAACTAGACCGAGGACAGAGGCAACGGACCTGGATCGTGCGACAGGCCTTGCGATTCTGCCAGCAAGCAGAGATGAAACGCAAGGCGGCGCGGAATTGCGCCTGCGCGGATACACGCTTGTCCTCAGGGACAAGCCCTGCGACCCGCTGGCCGGCGCCGCAAGGCCATACACAAGGTCGATTCATGCTATGATGGGTAGCGCGGAACATGGAGGAACCTGTGAATCAGGACATCATCAATCTCTACGATCGCTTCACCCATGGCGGCATGAGCCGGCGCACGTTTCTCGACCGGCTAGCCGAGCTTGCGGGTTCTACGGTGGCCGCCGCCGCGCTCCTGCCGCTGTTGCAAAACGACTACGCGCGCGCCGCCATCGTGCCCCCTGACGACGGCAAACTCGCCGCCGAACGGGTCACGTATGATTCTCCCAAGGGCAAGATCAACGGTTACCTCGTGCGTGGGAAGGCGAAGGGCAAGCGGCCCGCCGTCATCGTCATTCACGAGAACCGCGGGCTCAACCCGCACATCGAGGACGTGGCGCGCCGTCTGGCGCTCGAGGGCTATCTCGTGTTGGCGCCTGACCTGTTATCGGTGAACGGCGGTACCCCGCCCGATGAGGACAAGGCGCGCGAGCTTCATGCCAAAACCGAGCGCGAAGACATGATTGCAGCGGCGCTCGCGGCCGTCCCCTTCATGCAAAAGCACGCGGAATCGACCGGCAAGGTTGGCGCCGTTGGCTTCTGCTTCGGTGGCGGCATTGTCAACCGCATGGCGGCGGGGAGTCCCGATCTCGCGGCCGCGGTGCCCTATTACGGGCAGCAGGTCCCCCCCGAGATGGTGCCGGCGATCAAGGCGGCGCTTCTTCTGCACTATGCCGAGAACGACGAGAACATCGACAAGGGCATCGGCGCCTATGAAGCGGCACTCAAGGCCAACAACAAGAAATTCACGATCTACATCTATCCGGGTACCCAGCACGCCTTCAACAACGACACCGGTGCCGCGCGATACAACAAGGCCGCCGCCGATCTCGCCTGGAGCCGAACGCTCGCTTTCTTCGCGGAGAATTTGGGTACGCCGCCCAAGCCGGCGTGAACTTTCGTACCACCCGACTAGTCATTCCCGTCCACCCCACCTCGGGATAACCCGAGATCGGGGGTGCGCCCGAATGGCAGTTTGTTCACTCTGCGCGCGTGGCGCGTCAAGCTCGTGCGCGCGAGCGTCGAGGACTCTTCTGCGTTTCGGCCAAACTCTCGATCAGCGCGGTTGCCGTGCGCAGGAGGCGGCCGTCCCGACCGAAGGGCCCGATGAGCTGCGCAGCGAGCGGCAGGCTCGCCTCGCCCGCAAACAGCGGCAGCGATAAGGCGGGCAAACCGGTCAAAGTCCAAAGCGTGCAGAACACGGGATCCCCTGTTGAGCCAAGCCCTTTCGGCGCCACACCGGGAGCCGCCGGCGTGATGATCGCGTCGTAGGCATCGAAAATTTCGGCAAGGCCTGCGACGTAACGCGGCACCTTCGCCAGCGCGCCGAGATAATCGACGGCCGCCACGCTCCGGCCGTGGGAGAGGAGCTTGCGCAGCATGTCGCTCGGCTCGCCGCGGGCGACGAAAGGCGCGAGGTTATGCGCCATCTCGGTCGTCATGATCGTGCGATGCATCTCCCAGGCTTCCGTCCAAGACTGCGGAAGATCGATAGACTCCACCGCAGTGCCGACCGCCGCGACGAATTCCTCGAATGCGGCCTTCGTCTCGCCATCGGCCTTGTCCCAGAGCGGCGTGCGTACGAAGGCAAAACGCGGGGGCAACGGCGGCTCTTCGCGCTGCACCCTTCGGAAATCTGGAGCGGCGAAAGGCTCCGTGTCGGGATCGGCCGGATCGTGGCCGGCGATCACCTCGAGGATCAGCGCGAGGTCAGGAATCGAGCGCGCGAAGGCGCCGATGTGATCAAGCTTGCGCGACAGGGGCAGGACGCCCGCGCGGGAGACGAGGCCATAAGTCGGTTTGATTGCGAATACGCCGCAGAACGCGGCCGGACGGATGACCGATCCGTTGGTCTGGCTTCCGAGCGCGAGCGGGACCATATGGGCGGCCACGGCCGCCGCCGATCCCGACGACGAGCCGCCTGGCGTGCGTGCATGATCGTGCGGATTGCGCGTCGGACCCGGATGGAAATACGCGAACTCCGTGGTCACGGTCTTGCCGATGATCACCGCGCCGGCGGCCCGCAGCTTCGCGACCACCGTGGCGTCGTGGCGAGTCCGGCGCCCGGCCGCGAGCGGTGAGCCGCACTCGGTCGGGTAGTCCGCCGTATCGATGATGTCCTTGATCGCGACCGGAATGCCGTGCAGCAGGCCGAGCGAATGGCCGTTCGCGCGCCGTTCATCGAGGCTACGCGCTTGCGCCAGCGCATGGTCACGGTCGAGATGAGCGAACGCTTTGATCTCGCCATCGAGCGCCGCAATGCGCTCGAGGCAGGCGCGGGTGTAGTCCTCGGCCGAAATCGCACCGCGGGCGATTTCCGCTGCCGCCTGGCTTGCACTCAGTTTGACGAGTTCGTCGAGCATTGCACCCTTGCCGGGGCTTGCGTCATCCGCCGTACAGGTAATTCGGGAGCCAAAGCGTCATCCCGGGCCACACATACATGATCACCATACAAATCACGATGACGATCATATAGGGCATCATGCCGGCGAAAATCTGGTTGAGCGTGACGTGCGGCGGCGAGACGCCCTTGAGGTAGAACGCCGACATCGCGACCGGCGGCGACAGGAACGCCGCCTGCAAGTTCACGAACACCAAGGTGCCCCAGAGGATCGGGTCGATGTTGAAGTGCTTCAGCAGGGGCAGGAAGATGGGAACGAAGATGACGATGATCTCCGTCCACTCGAGCGGCCATCCGAGTACGAAGATGATCGCCTGTGACAGGATCATGAACTGCACGGGCGTCATGTTGAACGAGAGCACCCATTGCTCGACCAGCGCCTGGCCTCCCAGAACTGCAAAGACCCCGGAAAACAGGGCCGAGCCGACGAACAGCCAGCACACCATTGCCGTCGTCTTCGCGGTCAGGAACACCGCTTCCTTGGTGCGCTTCCAGTCGAGCGTTCTCGCTTGGAAAGCCAGCAGGAAGGCGCCGGCGGCACCCACGCCGGCGGATTCAGTCGCGGTCGTGATACCGAACAGAATGACGGCGAGAACGACGACGGTGAGAATGCCGAGCGGCATCACCGACGAGGTCAGAAGCTTTAAGACCTCGAAGCGATCCGCGTCCATTCTCATGTAATAGCGCACGATCATCGCCGCGCCCGCAAGCACGCATACGCCGAACCAGAAATAGAAGCCTTGCGGCGGCCCCTCCTCGGCGGGCGTTGCGGGTCCGCTGCCGAGCCCCGGCGTGCCCAGCTGCTGCAGGCCCTGTACGGCGACTTCCGCCGCGGCTTGCTGGTGAATGACGACGTACCACCACGCCAAGGCGAGCGTGCCGGCGACAAGGAAGAATGGGACCAGCGCGACAGCCATATTTTTCAGCAGCGTCCAATAGCCGAGGCGTTGGCCATCCGCCTCGATGCAACTTGCCTTCCATGGCGAGAGCAGAGCCTGAATGAGCCCAAGAAGCATGTTGGGCGAGTACGCCGTCTGGAATTTTCGCACCCATTCCGGCACAGGGACTCGCGTTTGCTCTTCCGGTAACCGCGGCGCGATCTTCGGATTGATCATCGCCCAGCCCACGATGTAGACGAGGTAGAGCAGCGCCAAAAAGAAGCCAGGGAACATCGCGGCAGCGTAGAGCTTCACCACCGACTGCCCGGCTACCGCAGCATAGACGATAATCATGACCGACGGCGGGATCAAAATGCCAAGCGTGCCGCCGGCCGTGATCACTCCGGATGCGAGTTTCACGTCATAGCCGGCACGCAGCATCGGATTAAACGCAATCACCCCCATCAGCACCACGACCGCGCCGACGAGTCCGCTGGCGATACCCCAAAACGTGCACACGATCAGCGTTGCGACCGCAAGCGAGGCCGGCACGCGGCGGAACGCGAGCTGAATCGAGAAGAACATCTTATCCACGAGCGCGCCGCGCTCCATCACGTAGCCCATCAACACGAACAGCGGGATGGAGATCAGCACGTCGTTGGTCATCGCGCCGTAAGTGCGCTGGACCATCAGGTCGAACACCCGATTGTCGGCAAGCGAGGTGTGCGAGGGGTCGTAGAAGGCGATATAGCCGAAGAAGATCCCGAGGCCCATCAACGTGAAGGCCGTGGGAAACCCCATCATGATGACGATCACGATGAGGGCGAGCATCGTGAGGCCGAGGGCGGGATCGCTCATGTGTTGAGGTCTCCGCCCATGCCGCGTTGGCGCGCCGCCTCGTCGATCTCGTGGGCGCGCTCGATCGCGATCTTGCGCGATTCCTCATCGACATATTCGCTGTGCGCAAGCTGCTCTTCAACGACGTCGATTTCCGCGACGTCGTGAAGTCGACTCGGCCATTCGCCGGTTTTCAGGCAAACGACGCAGCGCACCAACTCGGCGATGCCCTGCAGCATCACCAGCACGCCGGCAATCGGAATGACCGTTTTGAACTGATAGACCGGCGGCCCCTCCGCCGTCACATTCGAATGCTCGGCGATACGCCATGAGATCGCGGCATAGTCATAACCGGCATAGATGAGCGCCGCGATGCCGGGAAAGAAAAAGATCACGTAGAGCGCGATGTCGAGACCGGCCTGCGTGCGCGGCCGCATCGAGCTGTAGAGGAAATCCCCGCGTACATGCGCGTTCTGCGCCAGCGTGTAAGCACCGCACAGCATGAAGAGCGTGCCGTACAACATGTTGTCGAGATCGAAAATCCACGCCGTCGGCGCGTTCAGGATGTAGCGCTTGAAGACCTCGACGCACACGACGGTCATCAGCCCGATGATCAGCCACGCCGCAGCCTTGCCGACCCAGGTGCTGATTCCGTCAATCGTGTGCAGAAAAGTTTGGACGGTCATTCATTGCCGCTCATTGCGAGCAGAGCACGGAACAACAAAGCACCATCCGGTCGTTTCACCGAATGGTGCTTTGCCGATTGAGGGTACCGTCAGATCGGCCGTTTCGCGTTCGGTCCCCAGTAGTGCTCGAAGGCCATGCGCCGGTTAACGACGTAGTCCTGCTCCCATTGCGTGGCACGCTTGGCGAAAGCCAGCTGCGATTCGGCGATTTCCTTGAACAGCGGATTTGAAGCCGCGTATTTTTTCACGACGTCGTCGTACACCTCGAGCTGCTTCTTGAGGATCGAATCGGGGGTCTTGTAGAACTTCACCTTGTCGACGGTCTGCAGCGTGATGTAGTCCTGCGAATTGCGATCGATCGCCTTCCACTGCATGTCCTGGGAGGCAGCTTCGACGGCGTTGGAGATAATCGCCTTGAACTTATCCGGCAGCGCGTCGAACTTGGTCTTGTTGAACGTGATCTCGAGCTGCTCGGCGTTCTGATGATAGCTTTGCAGCATGCAGATCTTCGACACGTCGGCGAAGCCGAGGGCGCGGTCCGACGACGCGTTGTTGAACTCCGCAGCATCAAGGAGACCGCGGTCGATTGCCGAGACGATCTCACCCCCGGGCAGAGCATTGACCGCTGCCCCCATCGCGGTGAACACGTCGATCGAGATTCCGACCGTTCGATATTTCAGGCCTTGGAAATCCTCGGCCTTGGTCACGGGCTTCTTGAACCAACCGAGCGGCTGGGTATAGAGCGGCGCGTAGGGAAACGAGACGACGTTCGCGCCGATCGAGGCATAAAGCTTGTTCAAGAGCTCCTTGCCGCCGCCGTACTTGTGCCAGGCAAGCAGCATGTTGGCGTCCATCGCGTATCCCGGCCCAGACCCCCAGAGCGCCAGCGCGGTCTGCTTGCCATAGTGATAGACGAGCACGCCGTGGCCACCGTCCAGCGTTCCTTTCGACACGGCATCCAGCAACTGGAAGGCAGGGACCACGGCGCCCGCGGGGAGCACCTCGATCTTGAGGTCGCCGCCAGTCATGTCGTTGACTTTCTTGGCATAATCGAGCGCGTATTCGTGAAATATATCTTTCGACGGCCACGTGCTCTGCCAGCGCATACTGATCGCGCCCTGCGCCTTGACGACGCTCGGCGCCGCCACACTTGCAGCGGTCGCCAGCGCAGCTCCTTTGAGGAACCTGCGCCGCGTTGCTGCGGCAGATGAAGACTTATTCGGCATTCCTTCCTCCCTGGCTTACAAGCTGAGAGATGACGTTCTCCGTCATCTTGTGCGATTAACCCAGCCAACCCGGCCCTATTCCGGCAGAACGGTTGTAGGGGGTGATATTGGCCCACACAAGGCACCAATTGTCTCGCCCCCTCGGTACGGGCCGGCGCACATGGCCAAAGTTTAACAACACCAGACTTGACGGCGCCTGTGAGCCGGTACAGGCGCAAACATTCGGCGCTCGCTGAATGAGGGTTTCGGGCGCTGCCTTATGCTAAACTCGAAGGTGGCGGGCAACCAGATCAGAGGCACGGCTCCCACCGCCGTGAACCGTCGCCCAATTCAGGCCGGATTGATCGGCTCAGCCACTACCCACGACCGCAATTTTTCGACCCGTTGCCGACAGACGAGGAGGAATCCGTGTCACGCCTCGCTTCGACGCTCGCCATCATCTTCCGGCTTGCCCGTCCATATTTCTTTTCCGAGGACCGTTGGGCCGGACGCGTTCTCCTCGCCGCCGTGATCGCCATCGAACTCTCGATCGTGGCCATCAACGTCATGCTCAATCAATGGAATAACCGTTTTTACAACGCGCTGCAGGAGCGCAATTGGGACAATTTCGTCTCGGAGCTGCTGTTCTTCTGTGCGCTGGCAGGAGCTTACATCGTCCTCGCGGTCTATCAGCTCTATCTCAATCAATGGCTGCAGATCCGCTGGCGCCGCTGGATGACGCAGCAATATCTTCATCACTGGCTCGCCGGCGCCAACCACTACCGCATGCAGCTCCTCGGCGATGCCGCCGATAACCCCGACCAGCGCATCTCCGAGGACATCAACATGTTCATCGAGCGCACGTTGGCTCTGAGCGTCGGATTGCTCAGCGCGATCGTGACGCTGTTCTCCTTCATGACGATCCTGTGGATGCTCTCCGCGGCGGCACCGCTGCACGTTTTCGGTTCAAACTTGGCCATTCCGGGGTATTTGGTCTGGGCGGCGCTGCTATACGCGGTGGTCGGGACGACACTGACCCATTTGATCGGCTGGCCGCTCGTCTCGCTCAATTTCCGCCAGCAGCGTTTCGAGGCCGACTTCCGCTTCAACCTTGTTCGGCTGCGGGAAAATTCGGAGCAGATCGCGTTGCTCGGCGGGGAAGCGGCCGAGCGGCAGCGGTTACTCGATCGCTTCGGCTACGTCGTCGGCAATTTTCTCCTGATCATGCAGCGCACGAAGCAATTGACTTTTCTGACCTCAGGTTACGCGCAGGTCTCGGTCGTGTTTCCCTTCATCGTGATCAGTCCCGCCTATTTTGCCGGAGCGGTCCAGCTCGGCGGGCTCATGCAAACCGCCTCCGCGTTCACGAGTGTGCAGTCGGCGCTGTCGTTTTTCGTCACCGCATACCGTCAGCTCGCGGAGTGGCGAGCGGTGATCGCGCGGCTTGACGGCTTCAACATCGCCGTAGAGCGGGGTCAAGCGGCGGCTACGGCAAGGCCCGCGATCGAAGTGTCAACGCGCGAAGCCGCAGACCGCATTAAAATCGACGATCTCCTGGTTCGGCTGCCGCAGGGCGCCGCACTGGTCGCCGTCGATGACCTTGCCATTTCCGCCGGCGAGCGGGTGCTGCTCACAGGCCCATCGGGTGGCGGCAAATCGACATTGTTCCGAGCCATCGCGGGGACATGGCCGTTCGGCGCAGGCACCATCCGGGTACCTAAAGGCGCAAAGGTGATGGCGTTGCCGCAGCGACCGTATTTCCCAATCGGTACGCTCGCGGCGGCGGTGAGCTATCCGGCGGAGCCTGGGACGTTTGACGCCGAGGTGCTGCGCGAGGTCATCGCCGCCGTCGGCCTGCACAAGCTCGCCGGACGGCTGAGCGAGGAGGCACACTGGAACCGCATGCTGTCGCTTGGCGAGCAGCAGCGTCTCGGAATTGCCCGCGCCATTCTACAATCGCCAGACTACCTTTTGCTGGACGAGGCGACGGCTTCGCTCGATGAGCCGGCGGAAGCCATGCTCTATGGCCTTCTCAACGCACGGCTCAAGGGTGCCACTATCGTGTCGATCGGACACCGCTCGACGCTCGGCGCATTCCACCGCCGCGGTCTTGTCCTGGAACGCGACGGCGAGATCCATCGCCTGCGTGAGGCCGCGCTCGAGCCCGCCGCTGAGTAGTCTTTTCGCGGGCGAGCAGGCCCGCTCTAGAACGGCATGGTCATGCTGCCGCCGAAGCACAAAGGAGAATCGAAATGAGCGCCGGCACCCGGCTGAAGTTGGGGGTGGCCCTCCTGATCGTGGGCCTGATCATGCCAGCGGGCACGCTTCTGGTGGCGGCTATGGACTGGCCACTCGCCGTGAAAACGGTAGTGAGCAGCATTCTCCTGCTCGGTTTCGAAATCATGCTCATCCCGGCGGTGGCGCTGATGGGCAAGGACAACTTTGACCGCATCTGGACTGGCGCGATGCGGCTCCTCAAGACGCTCAAGCCGGCAGGCGGCGTCAACAGAAGGCGATACACGATTGGTCTTTACATGTTGGTGGGCCCCACACTTTATGCCTGGATTGCGAGTTACGCTCCGTCCTGGCTCCAGGAGGACTATGCCCTGCGCGTTTGGGTCAATCTCGGGCTCGACGCAATTACGCTTGCCAGCTTGTTCGTGTTGGGCGGAGATTTCTGGGACAAGGTGCGCGCGCTATTTCTTCACGACGCGCGCGCCGTCTTCTCTTCCTGAGCCGTCGCTGTGGGGCAGTCCGGATTGCGGCGGGTCTGGCCAGATCCCGCCGCGCAGCCATCCCGTCAGCGCGGGCTGATTAATCAGGCGGCGGCCGCCTTCTTGCGGTTGGCCTCGAGCCGAGCATCGACCAATGCCACGGTCGCATCGATCAGGGCGTTGCGCAGCCCCTTCTGTGCCGCGATCAGCTGCACCAGCTTGTCCGCGCGTTCGATGTTCGGCACCCCGTTGTTGAGCGCACGCGCGGCGGAGGATGGACGCGTCAAGCTCTGCGCAGCGGCAGCGTATTTCTCGAAAGGCACCAGGTCGTCGCGATTGGCGCCAAGCTTGACGCAGAGATCGACCACGAAGTTGTAGACGGCGCGCGAGGCCTCAAGGTCGCGATGTACCGCATCCTTTATGTCGATCGCGCCATCTTTGGTGACGCAACGATAATTCCCCGTCAGCAGCATCGCCCATTTCGCAAGCGGCACGAAAATGGAATCGTGCACCTTGAGCTTCACCGGCAATTCGATCTTGCCGTCACCGGTGTCGAACCGCACCGCCTCGATGTCATCCTGCAACCGGCGAAGAATGGCGGTGTGCTGTTCGGAATCGAAACGCGCGACTTTGAAATTGGTGGGCAGCGTGACTTGCAGCACATTGACCTTTTCATTCGGGGGCCGGATCGCTTGCGGATCCGGACTGCATAGCGTCAAGAGCGGGGGATCGAAGCTGTCCCAGACCGTGGGATCGGTATAGGCGGATTTCAAGGCTTCGGTGTTTAGCCCGGGGACGCGCTTGAGGTAAGGCAGCGGCGGCATGTTCATGATCGACATGCAAGGCACCTTCGACCTTCCGACCGCGTCGAGCAGTTGGCGCACGCCGGGAGAGCGATATTGCGGCTCCTGCATGGCGAGGCAGATGAGATCGTAGTCGGTCGGATCGACGTCGGCGGGGCCGCCAGCGGAGACTTTGCCCGGAAGCTTGCGCGAGTCGACCTCAATGGGTTCGTTGCGTCCCTTGACCGGCAAGCGCAGGCGGAAACCCTCGGCATTGATCAAGTCCGCCTCTGCCGGAAGGCACACGAGCTTCACCTGATGGCCCCCGAACAACAGCTTGGAGGCGAGGAGCGAGCCGTAGGACGCCCCCATGATCAAGATGTTGTAAGTCCCCGGCATAGCAAACCTCCACTGCGTTGGCTGACAGAAGGAGAGCATTCATCCTTCTCGCACCGGCAATGCTATTCGGCTCGGCATCGCCATGCAATCCGGCTCGCTGTGGCGCCGGTATTCGGGTGGAGTTCGTCCCCGGGGCGCAATCGAGCCCGGTGGGGACGTGCCGCCGAGGTCCGCCAAGCCGCGAACGAGTTCGCAATTCCACCTGTGAGGAGCGTGGGCGCAACGACGCATTTCGGTCGGCTCACTCTTACATGGGAGCGAGCCGACCGGCAGTCGCGTTAGATCCGTTCGCGTGCGGGATGTTACGAGGTTCCGCCGCCAAAACCGCCACCGCTCCCGAATGAGCCGCCTGTCGGCGGCCAGGAGGGCGGGGTATATGAGGGCGCCGGAGCCGGCGCGGGAGCGGGCTTCGGAGCGGCCTTGGCCTTCGGCCTCGCTTTTTTCGCGGCGCTCTTTTTCGCCGCGCTCTTTTTCGCCGCAACGCGCTTCTTCTTTTTACGGGCCGGCGCAGCTTTTTTCCCCGACCTGCGCTTTTTGGTCTTCGACTTCGCCTTCTTCGCCTTCTTCGCCATGATCGCCTCCCGATCGTTTGCGGCTTCGCTACTGTCACTTTGCCGGCGCGACGGCCGCTGCCCCCGCGCTGGACCCCCGCTTCCCGGCGAGCGCCTCGGGTTCGGGGCCTCCGGTCGCCCAGTCGATCAGCTCGACTGTGTGGACGACCGGGATCACTGTGCCCGCAGCGATCTGCATCATGCAGCCGAGGTTGCCGGCAGCGATCACGTCGGGCTTGAGCTTTTCGATATTGCCGACTTTGCGCTCGCGCAACCTCCTCGCAAGCTCCGGCTGGAGAATATTGTAGGTGCCGGCCGAACCACAGCACAGATGTCCTTCCGGTACATCTTTCACGACGAATCCCATCTTGCAAAGCAATTCTTTCGGGGCGGCTATAATTTTCTGACCGTGTTGAAGCGAGCAGGCCGAGTGGTAAGCGACGACAAGCCCGCTCGGAGCCCGCTGGGATAGCAGTTCGAGCCCGCTCAGGTACTCGCTAATGTCCCTGGTGAGCCTGGAGACACGCATTGCCTTCTTCGCATAGGCGGGATCGGTGCGCAGCATATAGCCATAGTCCTTGACCGTGGTGCCGCAGCCCGATGCAGTGACCAGGATGGCATCGAGGTGATCGTCCATCTCGGCAGTCAAGGCATCGATCTGGCGGCGCGCGGCCGAGAGTGCCTCCTGCTCGCGGCCCATATGGTGCACCAGCGAGCCGCAGCAGCCCTCGTCAGCCACCACCACCTCGATGCCATGCCGGGTGAGGACGCGGATGGCAGCCGCATTGATCGAGGGGGCAATCACCGGGCTGACGCAACCGGTCAGCAGCGCCACACGGCCGTGGCGGGGACCGGCGGGCGGGAACTGGCGCCTGCCGGCCGGCGTCGCCGGCAACCGGGAGGGTGCCAATCGCAACATAGCCGCGACGGGCGCGAGTCGCAGCGCCGCAAAGAGGCCTGCGAAAGGCTTGCCCAGCCATGCCGCGCCGATCGCCCGGCGCAACAGACGATTGTTCGGCAGCACGCGCGCAATGAGCGCGCGCAGCAAACGATCGAGGGGCGGCCGCGCAAAGGTGGTCTCGATATGGGCGCGAGCATGATCGACAAGGTGCATGTAATGCACCCCCGAGGGGCAGGTGGTCATGCAGGCCAGACACGACAGGCAGCGGTCGATGTGCTTGACGACCTCGGAGGTTGCGGGCCGGTCCTTCTCCAGCATCTCCTTGATCAGGTAGATACGCCCGCGTGGCGAATCGAGCTCGTCACCGAGTAGCACGTAGGTCGGGCAGGTCGCGGTGCAAAACCCGCAGTGGACGCAGCTGCGCAGGATACGGTCCGCCTCCGCGATATTCGGATCGGCGAGCTGCGCGAGGGTGAAGCTCGTCTGCATCGGATCACACCCCGGCCCACATGCGGCCCGGATTGAGCACGCCCTTCGGATCGAAGCTGTCCTTGACCCGCTTGGTCAGTGCGGCGACCGCGCGATCCTGCGGCGTGAACACGTCAATCGTAGCGCGCACCGAGGCCGGCGCACGGATTAAGGTCGCATGCCCGCCGGTGGCCGCCACCGCCCGGCGGAGGAGCGCCGCGCCCGCATCCTCTCCGGGATCGAGCGTGAGCCAGATCAACCCGCCCGCCCAATCGTAGAAGATGTGCGCATCTGCGGCGTTTGCAACGATTGCCGCGAACTCGGCGCCACGGCTCGGTGCGGTCGATACGCGCCAGAGCGCTCGCTCATCTTCCAGCGCAGAACGAGCCGGTCCATCGGCCGCAAACGGCCCAACGTCGCGTATCGCAGTCCACAATCTGCGCGACAGCGCCTCATCCGTGCTGGCGAGCTCACCAAACGGTTGCATCAGCGCCTCGAGCATGCGCATGCGCTCGGCGACCGAGGGTGAAAAGCCTTCGAGCCGCAGCGCCGTGATGGCGCCGCCGGCGATCTCGCCCGCAGGGGCGCGGACAGCGACGTCCGCCGGCAGGTGCGCGGCCCCCGATACGTCACACGAGGAACCCATGGCGGCCGTCATGGCCGCGATCGCCTGCGCCGGTTCGAGACCGCGGATCAAGAGCGTTTGTTCGGTCTCGGGCCGGGGCAGCACTTTGATTGTGACCTCGGTCATGGCCGCTAGCGTGCCCCACGAGCCCGCCATCAACTTGCACAAGTCGTAGCCGGTGACGTTCTTCACTACCCGGCCGCCCGATTTGAACGTTTCGCCTCGGCCGGATACCGCGCAAACGCCCAAGAAATGGTCGCGCGCGGCACCCGCCTTAATTCGGCGCGGGCCGGACATATTGGTCGCCAGCACGCCGCCGATCGTGCCGCGGCGGGCTGCCCCGCCGAAGATGGCGGCGCAGTCCATCGGCTCGAAGGCGAGCTGCTGGCCCTTGGCGGCGAGGAGGGATTCGATCTCAGCGAGCGGCGTGCCGGCTTTCGCCGATAGCACAAGCTCTTCCGGTTCGTAGAGGGTGACCCCGCTGAGCGCGGAGAGATCAAGCGTGAGGTCGGTTTGCGCCGGGCGGCCGATTGCGCGCTTGGAGCCGTGGCCCACGATCTCCACCGTCTTGCCCTCGGCCAAAGCCGATTGAACCGCCGCCTCGACGTCCTTGGCATCGCGGGGTCGTAGCGTATCGGGCATCGGCAGGTCAGAATCTCGGAATATCCGGAAATGCGATCCGGCCGGCATGAACATGCATGCGGCCAAGTTCGGCGCAGCGGTGCAGCGTCGGAAACACCTTGCCGGGATTGAGCAGGCCCTTGTCGTCGAACGCGCACTTGAGCCGCTGCTGCTGGTTGAGATCGGCCTCGGAGAACATTGCGGGCATGAGATCGCGTTTCTCCACACCTACGCCGTGCTCGCCGGTGAGCACGCCGCCCACCTCGACGCAAAGCCTGAGAATATCGGCGCCGAACTTTTCGGTACGCTCGAGTTCGCCTGGCTTGTTCGCGTCGTAGAGAATGAGCGGATGGAGGTTGCCGTCGCCGGCATGGAACACATTGGCGACGGCAAGCCCATAGGCCTCGGACAATTCGCGTATGCGTTTGAGGACCTGCGGCAGCCGCGCCCGCGGGATGGTGCCGTCCATGCAGTAATAGTCGGGCGAGATGCGGCCGACTGCCGGGAAGGCCGCCTTGCGGCCGGCCCAGAACAGAAGCCGCTCCTCTTCGGAGCGCGAGGCACGGCAAGTCACGGCGCGGCAGGATTGTGCGATCGCCTCAAGGCGCGTAATGAGATGATCGACTTCCGCGCGCGGACCGTCGACCTCGATGATCAATAGCGCATCGACCTCGAGCGGGTATCCGGCATGGACGAACTCCTCGGCCGCATGAATCGCGGGGCGATCCATCATCTCCATGCCGGCGGGGATGATGCCAGCGCCGATGACCTTGCTCACGCACTCCCCGGCATCCTCGGACGAGGCAAAGCCGATGAGGACCGCGCGCGCGCCATCCGGCTTCTTGAGGATGCGTACGGTGATCTCGGTAACGACGCCGAGCAGCCCCTCCGAACCGGTGACGACGCCAAGAAGATCATAGCCGCCGGCGTCGAGGTGCTTGCCGCCCAGGCGCACGATCTCGCCCGTCATCAGCACCAGTTCAC
The DNA here is from genome assembly GCA_035601615.1 of Xanthobacteraceae bacterium. Lineage (GTDB taxonomy): Bacteria > Pseudomonadota > Alphaproteobacteria > Rhizobiales > Xanthobacteraceae > VAZQ01. The sequence continues at coordinate 4,511 of DATNNX010000229.1, read as the reverse complement.
ACCCGAGCAGGTTGTTGGTGGTCATCCCGTATTTGAGGCAGTGCACGCCGCCCGAATTCTCCGCCACATTGCCGCCGATCGTGCAGGCGATTTGCGAGGAGGGATCGGGCGCATAGTAAAAGCCGGCGTGTTCGACTGCTTGCGTCACGGCGAGATTGGTCACGCCCGGTTCGACAACGGCGAGGCGGTTGGCGAAATCGATGTCGCGGATACGGTTGAATTTCGCCATACCAAGAAGCACGCCATCGGCAAGCGGCAGCGCGCCACCGGAAAGCGAGGTGCCGGCCCCGCGCGGCACGACTTTGATTCCCTTGGCGTGGCAAAATGCCAGGATCCGGCTGACCTGCTGGGTGGTCTCGGGGAGGACAACGACCATAGGCAGCTGACGATAGGCGGTCAGCCCGTCGGCCTCATAGGGGCGCATCTCCCGCTCGGCCGCAATCACTCCCTCGCCCGGCACGATGGCGCGAAGCGCGGCCACGATGCGCTCGCGACGGGCGAGCACGGTTTGGTCCGGCGGGGGCATTGCGACCGACAACGTAGGCGCTCCTTCCTGGCACGCGCGGGGGGTCGATCGCGACCCCTCGTTACGCCATGTTTATAGCGACGCCGTCCGAAATCGCCCTGTTCTGAAGGGCGCGCGCCACGGCGGAGGGAGGCATTGTCCCTTTGGACCGTTGACACCGCAAGCCGTTAACGTCATTCGAGCAGCGCCGAGTGCAATGGCAAGTGGCCTCGAACTGACCTGCGCGTTTACCAAGCTCAATGTCAAAGCAATTCGAGGACGCCGCCGGGCGTAGCGGCGATCGGAGTCATGACTTCTTCGGCAGAGGAGAAAAGGATGAGGATATGGGTGATTGCTGGCATGGCTCTCGCAGCTTCAAGCGGGACCACGTTGGCACAGGATGCCGCTGCCGGTGAGCAAGTGTTCCGGCGTTTCTGCTCTCCCTGCCACGACGTTGGGCCGGAGGCCAAAACCAAGCTCGGGCCTCCGCTCAACGGGATTGAGGGCCGCAAGGCTGGCACGATCGAGGGCTTCAATTACTCAGAGGCCAACAAATCCTCCGGCATCGTTTGGAGCGCAGAGAGCTTCGACAAGTATATTCGTGCGCCGATGCAAGAGATGCCGGGCACCCGCATGGCTTTCGTTGGCGTCAAGAATGACAAGGACATCACTGATTTGTGGGCCTACCTCAAGCAATTCGGACCCGACGGGGCGAAGAAATAAGGGTAACACAGGGAGCAAACAGCTCCACGCCGGGGGCAGTGCGCTAATACATCAACGAGCCGGTCGGTAGACTTTATCCGCGTTGCAACGCCGCCGAGCCGGCTTAAACTTGCTCAAACTTTGACGCAAGCCGGCTGCGTAACTGCCGCGGGCCCGCGTCCGCCGTCGGGAGGTCGAACTATGCTCAAGGACGTCGTTGTCAACCTTTCCGGTCGCGGGCCGCGCGACTTCGCGGCCGAGTATGCGACCTCGATCGCGGCTACATTCAGTGCGCATATCACGGGAATTTCCTTCGTCTACGAACCGGTGATTCCCGACGGCACGCTCGGCGGCGTTCCCGTCGATTTAATCGAGCTTCAGCGCGCTGAAAACAGCAAGGCCGCCAACGAAGCCGTCAGCCGCTTCGATGCGGCGGTGAAAAAGGCCGGAATTTCCGCGGAAACACGGATTCTCGATGCGACCTTCGGCGGCGCGGCCACCCGCTTCGCCCAGATCGCCCGCCGCTTCGACCTCGCTGTCGTTGGTCAGGCACAGCGCGAGCGCGGAGCATCCGACGACCTCATGATCGAAGGAGCCCTCTTCGAGTCCGGACGCCCCCTCGTCGTGGTGCCCTACATCCAAAGGCGTGGACTAACGCTCGAGCGCGTGCTCGCGTGCTGGGATGGTAGCCGCACCGCTGCACGGGCGATCGGCGACGCCATGCCTTTTCTCGAGCGCGCGAAGGCCGTTGACATCGTGATCGTCGCCGAAGAACGCAAGAGCGAGGAGATGACCGGCGCAAACATGAGCGCGCATCTCGCTCGGCACGGCGTCCCGGCCAGCATCAAACGCATGGCCAAGGGCGACATCGGGATTGAAGATGTCCTGTTGTCCTACGCCGCCGATAGCGGGGCGGATTTCATGGTGATGGGCGGTTACGGACATTCCCGCCTACGTGAGTTCATTCTCGGCGGCGTGACACGCGGCATTCTTGCCTCCATGACGGTGCCAGTGCTGATGTCGCATTGAGCCCTGATTGGCCGCACGGCCGCAATCTGTTGAATTTACATTCATTTTCGTGGGGAGGAACTTCGCTTTCCGAGCCGCGTTATCTGCCCGCTTTATCCCCGGTGCCTTTGTCCCTTCGCGTGTCAACCGTTGCTGGCTCTATTCGGTGGTTGGCCCAATGGATTATGCACTCGCAACTCGGCCCAAGACACCGGCCATACGAATGGCCGGTGCATTCACGTTCGGCATCGAAGAGGAGTATTTCCTGGTCGATGCCGAGACGAAGTCCCTCGTGCGCAAGATGCCGCAGACCTTCCTGGAGGCCGCCAATGCTGCCGCCGCCGGCCGCATCTCGCCGGAGTTCTTACAGCCGCAGATCGAGGTGATCTCCTCGCCGCACGACAACATGGCCGACGCGCGCGCGGAATTGCGCGACCTGCGGCGGACCATCTCGGCGGTGGCTGGCGAACACGGCCTCGCCATCCTCGCCGCCGGCACCCATCCCACCGGCACTTGGCGCAAGGCGCGGCAGACCGAGAAAGAGCGCTACGATAACGTGATGCACGACCTGCAGATGATCGGCCAGCGCGACCTCGTGTGCGGGCTGCATGTGCACGTCGAACTCCCCGATCCGGACGATCGGATCGACTTGATGTGCCGAATGCTACCCTATCTGCCGCTATTCCTTGCGCTGTCGACCTCCTCGCCCTTCTGGCAATCGCGACCCACGGGGCTCAAGAGCTATCGGCTCGCCGCTTACGACGAGCTGCCGCGCACCGGAGTGCCGGAGCTGTTCCGCACCCGGGAAGAGTTCGACGCCTATGTCGCGGCGCTGGTGCGTGCTGGCGTTATCGAGGATTCGAGCTACATCTGGTGGGCGATTCGCCCATCACTCCTCAACCCCACGCTGGAATTGCGCGCACCCGATTCCTGCACGCTCATCGAGGATTCGATCGCCATCGCCGCACTCTACCGCACGCTTGCGCGTCACCTCTACCTCAATCGCTGGCGCAACTCCGATCTCACCCCGGTCGGGCGCGCCATCATCGTCGAGAACAAATGGCAAGCGCAGCGACATGGTGTGCATGCCATCTTCGCGGCCGAGGATGAGGCATTGACGGTCGCGGAGATGCTCGAACGCGTGATCTGCGACACAGCGGCGGACGCGGACGCGTTGGGCTGCTCCGCCGAGGTCAATCGCTGTCGCACCATCGTCAGCTCCGGCACATCCGCCGACGCGCAGCTTGCGCTATTCACGGCGCACCGACGAAGTGGCAGCCTCGGTGCAGCCCTGCGTGCGGTCACTGATTGGATTGCAGCCGCAACGCTGCATTAATATTGCGAAACACCTGCCCGCACTGCGAACCAGCGACGGTCGGCGGTAAGGGCAACCAATTGCAGGCACTCTCGGCTGCGCTAGGAGCCGCCGCTTGGCTCGGGCAGCTGCGTCTGCACCACCAGGCCCCGCGCGCGCGCGTCGATGACGCCGAGCGCGCGCAAGGCAAACAAGGTAAGCATCTGAACGCGCGCGCGCGCCTGGCCGGGCTCGGCGGAGACGGCCGGGGCGCGGGTGCCGATCAAACCCTCGATCACCGCGCCGAGGAGCGCCGGCGCCGCCAGCGCGGCATCCTGGGCGGGCAGGCGGCCGGCATCGAGAGCCCTCCGGATGAGTTTTTCAAATTCGGAGGCAAGCGCGTGACGGTAGCAGAGGCGCGCGCGGTCAACCTCGGGCTCGACCGGTTCGCAGATGAGCGCAAAGGCAAGCCGCCGCTGCACAAGCGCGCGGGCCGCAAACGTGGTGATCGCGGCCGCTAACGACGAGAGCGGCCCGGGCGCCGCCTTAGCCGCCGCCTCGAGCGCGACTATCTCCACGTCAGCCAGCGCCGCAGCCAACGCCGCGACGAGGTCGGCTTTAGAGGGAAAATAGCGATAAACCGTGCCGGTGGCGATGCCGGCACGCTGCGCAACCGGCGCGATCTGCAGCGCTGCCATGCCCCCCTCCATCGCGATCTGGCAGGCTGCCGCCATGATCGCGTCATGGCGGGCAGCGAGTCTGCGGACCACATTCTCGGTTCGGCGGTACGGCATTGTGAATCTCGGCCGTAACGAATGAAGGATGATTCATGCCGGGGCAACAGTCGCGCTGCACGCGGCCGGGCAAGCAAGGGTTACAGGAGATCGGGAGGGACGCAGATTATTGGCCGGCTTGTGCCTTCTCGCGCGTCGCCGTGAGCGACATGGTCGGTGTCAGCGCGTCGGGATCGACCTTGAGGTGCAGGATCGCCGGCTTGCCTGA
>DATNNX010000228.1:0-4274 GCA_035601615.1 Xanthobacteraceae bacterium | reverse complement strand
CGAGATTCGCCTGCGTTTCGACGTCGACACGCCAGCGCCGCAGGACAAACTCGATCTGCTGCTCAAACTCACCGAGCGCTATTGCGTGGTCTACCAGACTATCAAGAGCGGCCCGAAGCTTTCGGTGACGATGCGAAGGGTGTGATTCCTCGTCGTCCCGGCGAACGCCGGGACCCAAACGCCGTGTCCTCTCGTTTTAAGAAACGCTGTTCGACGGCTTTTGTGCAACACGAACAGCGGTGGCTATGGGTCCCGGCTCGCGCTTCGCTTGGCCGGGACGACGGTTAGACCAATGTCCCCCGATCTCGCCTTCATCCTGACGCTGGCGCTGCGCATGGCGGTGACGGCGGCGTTCGTGGTGTCGGCCTCCGTGATCACCGAGCGCTCGGGACCCGTGATCGGGGCGCTGGTGGCGACGCTGCCGATTTCGGCCGGCCCCTCTTACGTGTTTCTCGCGCGCGATCACGATGCGGCGTTCATCGCCGAGGCTGCGCTGGCGAGCCTGCCGATCAACGCCATAACGATCTTCCTCTGCTTGACCTATGTCGTGCTGGCGCAGCGCCGGAGCGCGGCCGTCAGTTTTGCGGGCGCTGTTATGGTGTGGAGCGCGCTGGCCGCGCTGTCCCGAACGGTGCACTGGTCACTTGCCGGCGGGCTCATCGCCAATGCCGTTGCTTATGCGATCTGCCTGCCGCTGCTGCGGCGTTTCCGGCATGTCAAGATGCCGCCGATCAAGCGCCGCTGGTATGATATCCCGCTGCGCGCCTCGCTCGTCGCTACCCTGGTCGCCACGGTCGTCACCTCGTCGAAATGGGTCGGCCCCAACGTGAGCGGCACGATCGCGCTGTTTCCGGCGGTGTTCACCAGCATGATGCTGATCCTGCACCCGCGGATCGGCGGCCCGGCGACCGCGGCCGTCCTTGCAAACAGCGGCTGGGGCTTGATCGGACTGGGCATCGCGATTGCGGTGCTGCATCTCGCAGCACTTCGGTTCGGATCGGTGGTCGGCCTCAGCCTCGCGCTTGCCACTTGCGTGAGCTGGAATCTCGCCCTGTGGTGGAATGGGCGGACAAGGCTGGCGCGGTGAAGCGTCATTGCGAGGAGCGAAGCGACGAAGCAATCCATAGTGCCGCCGCGGGTGCATGGATTGCTTCGCTTCGCTCGCAATGACGCCTATTGCTTCGGCAACTTCGCCTTCAATGCATAGAGCGCCTCCAGCGCCTCGCGCGGCGACATTTCGTCGGGATGCAGCGACCGCAAGGCCTCGATCAGCTGTTCGGCCTCGCTCGGTGGCGCCGCCTCGGTTGCGGCGCGCGACGGCACCGCGAACAGCGGCAGGTCGTCGACCAGGGCGCGCGCGGTCTGGCCGCGGTCCTGCGCCTCGAGTTTTGCCAGTACCGACTTGGCGCGGGCGATCACCGGCGCGGGCAGGCCCGCAAGTCTTGCGACCTGTATGCCGTAGGAGCGGTCGGCCGAGCCCGGCAGCACCTCGTGCAGGAACACGACGTCGCCCTGCCACTCCTTGACCCGCACCGTGGCATTGAAAAGCCGCGGCAGTTTTGCCGACAGCGCGGTGAGCTCATGATAATGCGTGGCGAACAGCGCGCGGCAACGATTGTTCTCATGCAGGTGCTCGATCGCAGCCCAGGCGATCGACAGCCCGTCGAAGGTCGCGGTGCCCCGGCCGATTTCGTCAAGGATCACCAGTGAGCGTTCGCTGGCCTGATTGAGAATGACCGCGGTCTCGACCATCTCCACCATGAAGGTGGAGCGGCCGCGCGCCAGATCGTCGGCGGCGCCGACGCGCGAGAACAGCCGATCGACGATGCCGATCCGCGCCCGTGAGGCCGGCACAAAGCTGCCGATCTGCGCCATCAGCGCGATCAACGCGTTCTGGCGCAGGAAGGTCGATTTTCCCGCCATGTTCGGGCCGGTGATCAGCCAGATCTGTCCTGAATTTTGTCCCGGTCCCGGCGAGAGGTCGCAGGCATTGGCGATGAACGGTTGGCCGTCGCGCTTCAGCGCCTGTTCGACCACCGGATGCCGGCCGCCCTCGATCGCAAAGGTCAGCGATGTATCGACTTCGGGACGCACAAAATTGTCGTCGACGGCGAGCTTTGCCAGCGCGGTCGCGACATCAAGCATGGCAAAAGCATGCGCCGCGGCGCGCAGGTCCTCGCTCGCCGTCATGGCAAGCGCGCCGAGCCGCTCGAAGATTTCGAGCTCCAGCCCGAGCGCGCGGTCGCCGGCATTGGCGATCTTGGCCTCGATCTCGCCGAGTTCGGCGGTAGTGAAGCGGGTCTGCCCGGCCAGCGTCTGTCGATGGATGAAGGTCGCGTTCAGCGGCGGCGACATCAGCCTGTCGCCATGCTGGGCAGTTACCTCGACGAAATAGCCGAGCACATTGTTGTGCCGGATCTTCAGGCCCTTGACGCCGGTCTCGTCGGCGTAGCGCGCCTGCATGGCGGCCACAACGAGGCGCGAGGCGTCGCGCAGGTTGCGCGCCTCGTCCAGCGCTGCCTCAAAGCCTTCGCGAACGAAACCGCCGTCGCGTTTTATCAATGGCAGCTGGTCGGCGAGCGCGCGTTCGAACTCGCGCGCCAGTTCGCGCGAGGGGCGGCGCAACGCCTCCATGACGGCGACGATTTCTGGCGGCGGATCGTCAAGCCTTTCAAGCCGCGCCAGCGCGGCATCGGCGGCAAGGATGCCGTCGCGCAATCCGGCGAGGTCGCGCGGGCCCCCGCGCCCGACGGACAACCGCGCCAGCGCGCGCGACATGTCGGGCGCCGCGCGCAGCGTGGTGCGGATATCGTCGCGCGCGGCGGCATCTGCAACGAAGACGACGATCGCATCGAGCCGCCGCGCAATCGCCGCGCTGTCGGTGAGCGGCGCGGCCAGTCTCTGTGCAAGCAGGCGCGATCCGGCTGGTGTCACGGTGCAGTCGATGGCATCGAGCAGCGAACCGCGCCGTTCGCCCGCGAGCGTCCGCGTCAATTCGAGATTGGCGCGGGTGGCGGGATCGATCGCCATGGTCGTGCCGGCGGCCTCGCGCGACGGCGGCGAAAGCGGCGGGCGCTTGCCGACTTGCGTGCGATCGATATAGGTGACGGCAGCCGCGGCGGCGGTGGCCTCGAGCCGCGACATCGCGCTGAGCCCGTCCATGGTGGCGACCGCAAAATAATCGCACAGCCGCCGCTCGGCGGTGGCGCTGTCGAAGACGTCGCGGGTCAGCGGCGTCACCGCCGGCAATTCGCAAAGCAGCGGCCCGAGATCGGGATCGCCATAGAGCGCGTCGGTGACGATGACTTCATTCGGATTGATGCGCGAAAGCGTCGCCGCAAGCTCGCCGGTCGAGCATTCGGTGACGATGAATTCGGACGTGGAAATGTCGATCCAGGCGAGCCCGATGCGGTCGCCGCCGGAGGAGGCGCGCGCCCGCGCGATCGCCAGCAGGTAATTATTGGTCCTGGCGTCGAGCAGCGTGTCTTCGGTGAGCGTGCCCGGCGTCACCAGCCGCACCACATCGCGGCGCACCACGCTCTTGTTGCCGCGTGCCCGGGCTGCTGCGGGATCCTCCATCTGCTCGCACACCGCAACCCGGTGACCCAGCGCGATCAGGCGATGCAGATAGTCGTCGGAGCGTTCGACCGGCACGCCGCACATCGGGATATCCATGCCCTGATGCTTGCCACGCTTGGTCAGCATGATGCCGAGCGCGCGCGAGGCGATTTCGGCATCCTCGAAGAACAGCTCGTAAAAGTCCCCCATCCGATAGAACAGCAACAGCCCGGGATTGGCGGCCTTGATCTCGAGGTATTGTTCCATCATCGGCGTGACCCGCGCCGCCCCCTCGGCAGGCTGCGCGGCATCCGATGTCGCCGGGATGGATTGCTGGATCGTCATTGGGTGCGCAAACTACAAAATTTTGGCTCTCGGTCCTATCGGTTTGCCGCGACAAACCGCGTTTTCCACGTCCTCCGCGACCCGCTATGCACTTCAGGGACATAGCGGCTCTCACGCGAATGCGCCGCTGGAACGCAAGCGTCAATTGACCTGCCGCGGTGGCGCTCCTAAAACTCGCCATCAATGCGGGCTGATCATCGCGGAAACCGCGGCATTCAGGGAGAGAGTAGATGGGCGATGTATTTATTTGCGATGCCGTGAGAACCCCGATCGGCCGCTTCGGCGGCTCACTGGCCAAAGTGCGCGCCGACGATCTGGCGGCCGCCCCGATCAAGGCGTTGATGGCGCGCCATCCGAAGCTCGACTGGTCG
>DATNNX010000227.1:0-4109 GCA_035601615.1 Xanthobacteraceae bacterium | reverse complement strand
TCACACAGAGCCCTCGAATGCGCCAATGGGGTCGCCGGATCTTCGGCACCGCCGATGACCAAGGTCGGCGCCGCGATCTTTCGGATATCACCCAGCTGATTCATCTCGGCGATGGCCCCACAGGCGGCTGCATACCCTTCGGGCGCCGTGGCCTCGAGCATGCGTTCGATGCGCGCGACTTGCTCAGGCCGTGAGTTGCGAAACGCGGCAGTAAACCAGCGCTCGACGACGGCCGGAGCGACCGCCCGCATGCCCTCGCGGCGCACGAGCTCCATGCGCGAGTGCCATAGCGATACCGGCGGCAAGTGCGCCGAAGTATTGCAGAGCACCAACCGCGCCACCCGCTCAGGCCGGCGCGACGCCGCCCACATGGCCGTCATTCCGCCGAGAGACAACCCACACCAATGCGCCTTCACGATCTGCGCGGCATCGAGGACCGCCAAGGCATCTTGCGCCAATATATCGATGGAACACTCGGAGGCGCCGACGGTTGAACGGCCATGACCGCGCACGTCGTAGCGAATCACTCGGTGGTGCTGCAGAAGATCCGGCATCTGCGGGTCCCACATTCCGAGATCGACGCCGAGGGAATGCAGCAGGAGCAGCGCCGGCGCATCCTCTGCGCCTTGCACTTCGTAGTGGATATCGACCGATCCCGAGCATACCAGGGGCATGCGCGGCTACGCTCGCGGGCTTGGGCCGGATTGCTGCCTGCGTCGCGTCATGCGTGAGCGCGTGCCTCGCGGGCGAGATGCTGCTGATCTGTCGTGGCGGTTGCCGGCTGCAGGCGGAAATCGAATTGGATCCGGGTGAACGAACCTGTGATGCCCAGCGACTCGTAGCCCTTGGGGTCCGTCACGGTCTCGAGCGTCACGATCAAGCTGTCGCGCGTGGCGAATGCGAAATCGTCGTGGATGAAGGCGTCGCCTGGGATGTTGATCTGTGTGGTCAGAGTCTTGGCGCCCGGGGCGGAGACCAGGAAATGAATGTGCGCAGGCCGATTTCCATGACGCCCCAGCGCCGCAAAGAGTTCGGAGGTCGGGCTGTTGGGCGGTATCGCGTAACCCGGCGGCAGAAAACTGCGAAACCGATACGCACCGTTGCCGTCCACTCGGACCCGTCGTCGCAATTCGAACTCCTTTTGCGACGGATCGAAATGCGAGTAGCGGCCGTGCTCGTTGCAATGCCAGATATCGACGATGGCTCCCTTCAAGGGGGTCCCCTTGGCGTCGAGAACCCGGCCCTCCATGACCAACACGGGAGCCCTCGCAGACGCGCCGTCATCCAAGCGCACTTCGGCCGTCGCCAGCGGTGCGTCGGGAATATACAGCGGCCCTTCGATGGCGCGCGGCGTTCCCATCGCGAGGCCCGCTCGGCGATCCTTCTCGTCCTCCCGGATATCGAGCAGCCGATCAAAGCCCAATCCGGCCGTGATCAAGCCGGTCTGCCCCGATGCCCCCAGTCGCGTCAGCCAAGCGACGCCGTTCCAAAATTCGTCCGGCGTGATATCGAGGTCATCGATGGCCTTGAAGAGATCCGCGACGACGCGCCCTACGATGCGGCGCACGCGTTCATTGCCGTCCGCAGCTTGCGTCGTCTCGACCAGTTTCAAAAGCTCTTGCCGTGTGAGTTCAGCCATGGGGTTCTCCCGCAATACTCAAGTGTTGATTGGTCTATTCAAATTCTCATCATCGATGATGGACGAGGGATGTCGGCACAACGCCCGCACCGAGATCTCCATGAAAGGGAACAACGGCAACGTTGATAAAATGTCGTGCAGCTGCGCCGGACTCTCGACATCGAAAATACTGACGTTGGCGTAGCAACCCACCAGCCGCCACAGATGGCGCCACACGCCGCTGCGCTGCAGCGCCTGCGCCACCGCCCGCTCTTCCTGCTTGAGCCGCTCTGCGAGGGCCGGGTCGAGGGTCGGAGGGATGCGAACCTGCATTTCAACGTGGAACAACATGGGCGCCCCGCGGAGTAGAGAGCGAAACGTCGCTGCGATCGCGTCGATAGAACGCAATCTTGTCTTCGTCGAGCTCGATCCCAAGTCCGTGCCCGCTCGGCAGGTGCAGTTCGAAATCCTGATAGTGCAGCGCAGTCGCGACGATGTCGTCGCCGAGCAGCAGCGGTCCGAACAACTCGGTGCCCCACTGCAGATGCGGCAAGCTGCCGTAGCACTGCGCAGCTGCGAGCGTCCCGATGGTCCCTTCCAGCATGGTGCCGCCGTACAATGACACCCCGGCCGCGTCGGCCACCGCGGCGGTGCGTCGCGTGGCATGCAGGCCGCCGGATTTGACGACCTTGAGGGCAAACACGTCGGCCGCCGCCTGACGCGCAAGATCGAATGCGTCTTCCGGGCCGTACAACGCCTCATCGGCCATGAGCGGCACGACGAAGCGCGCGGCGAGCCGCGCCATCCCGGCGCGGTTGTGTTTAGAAATCGGCTGCTCGATGAGATCGATGCCCGCCTCTTCGAGGGTGGCAATGGCGGGTGCCGCCTGCGACTCGTCCCATTGCTGATTCACATCGACGGTCATGCCGGCGCGCTCGCCGAGCGCTCGCTTGATGGTGAGCACGTGCGCCAAGTCCTCCTTCGCCGACTTGCGCCCCACTTTTAATTTGAAAACGCGATGCCGGCGCAGCGCGAGCATCTTCTCCGCTTCGTCGATATCACACTGTGTATCACCGCTCGCCAGCGTCCACAGCACCGGCAGCGTGGTGCGCACCGCGCCGCCCAACAACTCGGCGACGCTGACCATGCGCCGTTTGCCATGCGCATCGAGCAGCGCCGTTTCGATCGCAGCCTTGGCGAAGGGATTGCCTTGCACGACGCGCCCGACGCGCTCCATGGCGGCATTGATATTGGTTGCTTCGGTGCCCTGCATCGCCGGTGCGACGAAGTTATCGATGCATACCTTCACGCCTTCAGGACTCTCGTCGCCATACGCCAATCCGCCGATCGACGTCGCTTCACCCACCCCTTCGATGCCGTCGCTGCACATCACGCGCACCAGCAGCAGGGTGCGCCGCTGCATGACCGTCATCGCCAGCAGATGCGGCCGAATCATCGGCAGGTCGATGAGAATGGTCGATATGCGCCTGATCGAAATCATGTTCAGAGCGACGCCGCGCGCGGCGCCGTGTCTCCCCTCCCGGCGCCGACGGTTGCTGCGAAGGCCGCCAGAAAATCGGCGATGTTGCGTTTAACCGCCGTGCCGAACAAACGATCGCCCACCGCCGCGAGCTTGCCGCCCAGCCTTAGGTCCGCCCTGTACGAAAGCTCCGTCACCAGGTTGCGCGGCTGCAAGGTGATGCGCGCGGTGCCTTTCGCAAAACCCGCGCCCGCCCCGTTCAGCGTACCCGCCAAGGTGACGGCGCTGAGATACTCGGGATCCGTGAGCGTGATCAGACCGTTGAAGCCAGCATTTAGCGGTCCTACTTTGACTTGCAGAACGGCGGCATATTCGGTCTCCGACTTGCGCTCAACCGATTTGCAGCCCGGAAAGCATCCCTGTAGCACGGCGGGATCGAACAACGCGGCCCAGATCGCTTCGGGAGTGGCGTTCAGATCGACTTGGCCGACGAGTTCCATGATTTATTGCCTCAATCTATGCGTTGACGGAATCGATGTCCGCGGTCGCGGCGAGCGCCGGTGAAGTGGATGTGCGCGCGGCCACGGCGAGCGCCCGCAGGACGCGGTCCGGGCTGAAGGGCTGCTGCTCCATGGCGGCACCGAGCGGCGCCAGGGCGTCGTTCACGGCATTCCACAATGCGGCGCCCGCACCGATGGTGCCCGCCTCGCCGACGCCTTTGGCGCCGAGCGCAGTCTCGGCGGCAACGCTCGCGACGTGGGCCACCTCGATGTCGGGTAATTCGCCCGCCATGGGCACGAGGTAGTCGGCCAAGGTGCCGTTTGATAGCTGTCCGCTCTCGGAGTATTCGCAGTGTTCGTAGAGCACTCCGCCGATGCCCTGCGCGACGCCGCCGCGGATTTGTTCATCGACGAGCAGCGGATTGACGACGCGACCGCAGTCGTGCACGACCCAGAGCCTGATTATATCGATCATGCCGGTTTCGATGTCGACCTCGACGAGACAGCCCTG
>DATNNX010000226.1:0-20717 GCA_035601615.1 Xanthobacteraceae bacterium | reverse complement strand
GACATTGAATTACTCCAGCGCGGCATCCGCCTCGCCGGTGCTGTGCCATTCGCCCGTTCACAACGCAAGCGCGTCTGGATGGCACGAAGGACGGTGAGGATCGCGGTCGCGGCAGCTTTTCGAAAGCGCCGCCGACGGTTTCGCGCCGACAGGCGGAGCGCGGTTCTCCGCCGCTTGCATTCTCGTTGCGTTGCGCCGATATAGGGGCGGGAGGTTGGCAGTGGACGAGCCACTCGCCAACCGGGTCAGGTCCGGAAGGAAGCAGCCCTAACGAGCGCGGTTCGGGTCGCTCGTCAGCCTCCCACCTTTCCCTCATGCGAAGTGCGAAGACTTGGCCGGGCGGCGGACCGGATGGCATTATGAGCAACGGCACCAATCAATCCGCGTCCGATCTCGTCCCAGCCGATCAGGCGGCAAGCGACGCGGCCTACCGCGTGCTCGCGCGCAAATACCGGCCGGCGACCTTTGATGATCTGATCGGCCAGGATGCGATGGTGCGTACGCTTTCGAATGCATTCGAAGCGGGCCGTATTCCGCAAGCCTGGATTCTCACGGGAGTGCGCGGGGTCGGCAAGACCACCACGGCGCGCATTCTCGCCCGCGCTCTCAACTACGAACTTCCCGACGGCTCCATTACCGAGCCGACAATCAAGATGCCGGTGATCGGCGTCCATTGCCAAGCGATCATGGAGAGCAGGCACATCGATGTCCTCGAGATGGATGCTGCTTCTCATAATGGCGTCGACGACGTGCGCCAGATCAACGATGCGATCCGCTACGCGCCGGTCAGCGCGCGTTACAAGGTCTACATTCTCGACGAAGTTCACATGTTCACGCCGCAGGCATTCAACGCCTTGCTCAAGACGCTGGAAGAGCCGCCGCCGCACGCCAAGTTCATTTTTGCGACCACGGAAATTCGCAAGGTTCCGATTACCATTCTCTCGCGCTGCCAACGCTTTGATCTGCGCCGCGTGCCGGCCGATCTGCTGGTGAAGCATCTCGAAACGATCGCTGGCCGCGAGTGCATCGAGGTCGAACCCGCGGCGTTTGCTCTGATCGCGCGCGCCGCGGAGGGCTCGGTCCGGGACTCGCTCTCGTTACTGGATCAAGCCATCGCGCATGCGGCTGGGCCGGTGCGCGCCGAGGACGTGCGGCAAATGCTGGGGCTGGCCGACCGGGCGCGGGTGATCGAGTTGTTCGAGGCGCTGATGCGCGGCGATATCGCCGCGGCGCTCGCCGAATTGCGCGCGCAATACGACACGGGCGCCGATCCCGCGGCGGTATTGACCGATCTTGCCGATTTCACCCATTTCGTCACCCGCGTGAAGATCGTGCCCGCAGTGGCCGATGACCGCTCGCTCATCGAGGTCGAGCGCGCGCACGGACGCGCCTGCGCGGAGAAGCTCTCGATGCGGGTACTCTCGCGCACGTGGCAGATGTTGCTCAAAGGCATCGCCGAAGTCGACGCCGCCGGGCGCCCGGTGGCGGCTGCTGAAATGGTACTTGTGCGCATCGCCCACGCCGCCGATCTGCCGACACCCGAGGAAGTGATCCGCTCGCTCGACGATAACGGTGCCGGCTCCCGCGCGCGTGGTTCGGCCGCGCCGGCGGCCTCGCACCCCACGGCCGCCGTCTCAACGCCGCGCTTCGAGGCGCCGCGGGTCGATACCTCGCGCGGGGCACCGCGCGCCGCGCTCGCGCCCTTGAACGAGCCGGTCGCGCGTCCTGTCGAGGCTCAGCCGAGCCCACCGGCGCTCGCCATTGCGCGGTTCGAGGATTTGATCGTCGTTGCTGCGCAAAAGCGCGACCTCGCGGTCAAGCTTGCGCTCGAGCGCGACGTGCGCCTGGTGCGCTGCGAGGACGGTCGACTGGAGATCGCCTTGCAGCGGACCGCGGCGAAGACGCTCGTCAACGATCTCGCGCGCAAATTCTCGCAGTGGACCAACCGGCGCTGGATGGTCGTGGTGTCCGCCGAAGAGGGCGAGCCGACGGTCAGGTCGCAGAATGAGGCGCGGCAAGCCGCGCTCAAGACCGGGGTACAGTCGGATCCGCTGGTGCAGGCCGTTCTCGCGCGTTTTCCGGGCGCCGAGATCGTGGACGTGCGTGAGGGCGCTGCGGCATTGCCACAGGGCCTGCCGCCAGGTGATGCGGAAGAGGAGGAGCTTTCCTCGGACGACGACGTCGCTGCTTTCGGCGACCAAGTTGGGCAGAGCGGGCGGCCCGATGATCCGTGAAAGATGATGCGGGGCGCGCACTGCAGGAGATTATGAGAGATGGCGGATTTCCTCGGCCTGATGAAGCAGGCCAGCGAGCTCAAAGCCAAGATGGAGGCGATGCAGGCCGAACTCGACCAGATCGAGGTCCAGGGCACTTCGGGCGGCGGCCTCGTCACGGTCAAGCTCTCCGCCAAGGGAGAAATGAAAGGCATCACGATCGACGATACGCTCATGAAGCCGTCGGAGAAGGAGATCGTGGCGGATCTTATCATCGCGGCACATGCCGACGCGCGGCGCAAGGCCGAGACGCTGCTGCAGGAAAAGATGAAGAGCGTTGCCGGAGGTCTGCCGTTGCCACCCGGGATGAAATTGTTTTGAACGTGTCTGGCCGCTGGCAGTTCCGGCGGAAGAACGTCGGATGGAGGTCGGCCGTGGAAAAAGACATCGATATGCAGGCTTTATCGGCCGCGATCGCGGGATTTCTGGCGTGTCACGTGCTGACCTGTCGTTTCCTGGTGCAGGAGGGAGTGCTCGACAAGGATCGCTTCACGGCCTACCTCGAAAGCGCGATGGCGGAGATGGCTCCCGGTATCGAGGACAAGCGCACCTTGTTTGCCTTGCGTCAGTTGATTACGGCGTTGCGCGCGCCACTGACCTCGACGGCCGTGCAGTAGCTCCTAGGTCGCTGTTCGTCGCTCATGCCCACCGCCGCCGCTGGCCCGGAGATCGAGCGCCTGATCTCCCTGCTCGCGCGCCTCCCTGGCCTTGGCCCTCGCTCGGCGCGGCGCGCGGCGCTCTTTCTCATCAAGAAGCGCGATCAACTCATGGCGCCTCTCGCCGCCGCCATACAGACCGCGCTCGAAAAAATTGAGGTGTGCCGTCTGTGCGGCAATATCGATACCCAGAATCCGTGCACGGTGTGCAACGACGTGCGGCGCGATCCGGCGATCATCGTCGCGGTCGCCGATGTGGCCGATCTCTGGGCGCTCGAGCGCGCGCATGCAATCAACGCCCGCTATCATGTCCTGGGCGGCACGCTCTCGCCCCTTGATGGCATCGGTCCGCAAGACCTTTCAATCGACGTGCTCGTGTCGCGCGCGCACGATCCGGCGGTGACCGAGGTAATTCTCGCGCTCAACGCCACGGTCGACGGGCAGACCACGGCGCACTACATCACCGACCTGCTGCACGACGCCAATGTGAAAGTGACGCGCCTTGCGCACGGCGTGCCGGTCGGCGGCGAGCTCGATTATCTCGATGAGGGCACGCTGGCGGCGGCGATCCGGCAGCGGACGACGTTCTAGTCGTCCATCACGATGCGCGTCGGCTTGGCGAGGCCGGTGAAATGGCCACGCTGCTGCAGCCACACGAGCAGCACCAGGCTCGGCAGCGCAGTCAGCGCGCTGATGATGAAGAATAGCGGCCAGCCCGTGCGCTCGGCAATAAACCCCGCCCCGGCCGAGAGATAGGTGCGCCCGACCGCGGCGAGCGCAGTGAGCAGCGCATATTGCGTTGCCGTGTGCAGCGGATTGTTGCACAGCGCCGAGAGGTAGGCGACGAAGATCACGGTGCCGATCGCGCCGGTGAAGTTTTCCACGATAATCGTGACCGTCAGCGCCCAGAGGTTCACGCCGACGAAGGCCTGCCAGGTGAAGATCAGGTTCGAGGCCATTTGCAGGAAGGCGCCGATCCAAAGGCTCGTCGCCAGCGGATAGACGCGTGCGATCGCGCCGCCGGCAAACCCGCCGATGAGTGTGGCCGCGAGACCGACGCCCTTGACGATCGCGGCATAGTCATTGCGGGAAAATCCGAGATCGATCACGAAAGGGGCTGTCATTGCACCGGCAAAGGCATCGCAGAGCTTGTAGAGCACGACAAATATGAGCACGACGATCGCCATGTCGCGCGCGAGAAATTCGCCGAAGCTCGCATATGCCGCGATGGCCACACGCACGAGCGGGTTCTCCCGCGCATGCGCGGCGTGCTCGGCGGCGGCAACGGCCGATTTCTCGGGCTCGCGCGCGATTAGCATGGTGGCGATGCCGACGACGACCAGCGCCGCCATTACCAGATATCCGGCGGTCCAGGACGCGTCCTTGCCGAAGCCCAGCCCGGTTTCAAATCCGCTCACCAGAAACAGCGCGCCCGCGGTCGAGGCGAGCATGCCGAGCCGGTAAGCCGCGACATAGGCGGCCATGCCGGCGGCCTGCTCGCTTTCGGACAGGCTTTCGATCCGGAACGCGTCGATCACGATATCTTGCGTGGCGGAGGCGGTGGCAACGAAGACGGCGGCGGCGAACACCACGTACCAAGGCGACAGCGCCGGATCGCAGAAGGCAAGCAGCACGATCGAAAGGATCAGCAGCAGCTGCGAGAACAAGAGCCAGGCGCGTCGCCTCCCGAACAGTCGCGACAGCACTGGGATATCGAGCGCGTCGACGACGGGCGCCCACAGGAACTTGATGGTGTAGGGCGTGCCGACCAACGCGAACAGCCCAATGACGCCGAGATCGACGCCGGCTTCCCGCATCCAGACGAGCAGCGTCGAGCTGGACAGCGCAAGCGGCAGCCCGGCCGAGAAGCCGAGAAAGAGCACGACCAGCACGCGCGCCTTGAGATAGATTGCGAGCGTGTCGGCGAAGCTGCCGCGAGCGGTCGCGGTATCGGGCGTCACAGTCATCGGCTGCTATCGCTGTGAATTGGTGCGCAGACACAAGACTTGCCGCGCGATTGCGGCAAAAAGTGATCGGGCGTAGCCTCACAGCTCGTCTTCAGGTGCCTTGCATGATCTGCGGGGGACGCCAGGAAAGGCCCATGAAACGCATCGTATACGGCATCGTGCTCGCCGCCGGGTTTGTCGCGTGGATCGGCGCTGCGCAGGCGCAGAACTTTCCGGTGCGGCCCGTGACCCTCATCGTGCCATGGCCCGCCGGCGGCACCACGGATGTCGGCATGCGCGCGCTCGCAACCGCCACCGAAAAGCATCTTGGCCAGCCGATCGTCATCGAGAACCGGCCGGGCGGCTCGGGCACCCTCGCTCCAGGCCAGATGGCCGCGACCGCAAATCCCGACGGCTACACGATCACCCAGATCCCGATCACGATCTTCCGCTTTCCGTTCATGACCAAGACTACTTTCGATCCGAGCGTCGATTTCACCTATATCATCGGCGTAAGCGGCTACACCTTCGGCGTCGTCGTCAGGGATGATGCGCCGTGGAAGACGTTTCAGGATTTCCTTGCTGACGCGAAGGCCAATCCCGGCAAGATCAACTATGGCACGCCGGGCGCCGGCACCAGCCTCCACATCACCATGGAGCAGATCGCAAAGAGGCAGGGCATCAAATGGACTCACGTCCCGTTCAAGGGCAATTCGGAGTCGATGAACGCGCTGCTCGGCGGGCACATCCACGCTGTCGCGGACTCGAGCGGATGGGCGCCCCTCGTCAACGCCGGCCGATTTCGGCTGCTGGTGACGTGGGGTGCGGCGCGAACCAAGAACTGGCCGACCGTGCCGACCTTGCGGGAAATCGGCATCGACATGGTCTCGAATTCGCCCTTCGGCATTGCGGGGCCAAGGGGAATGGAGGCGACGACCGTCAAGCTGCTGCATGACGCATTCAAGAAGGGACTGGAGGAGCCTTCCTACGCCGCAGCGATGGCCAGCCTTGATCAGGAGGTGTTCTATCTGAGCAGCGAGGAATATCGGAAATTTGCGTTGCAGCAGATCGAGGAGGCCAAACGCTTCATCGCCGAGCTGGGATTAAAGCAGGAGTGAGCGGATAGGCGGCGCCGCTCACCTTGCGATTACTCGCCGGCCTGCAGCCGGCGCGGCAGCGGAGCTGGGATAACCACCGGATCGGCGGCGTCGTCCTCGCCGTCGAACTCGACCTCGCGAATGCGGGCGCCCCGCCGCTCGATCTTTTCCGCCGACACAAGAATTTGCCGCACGTCCTCGTTCGCTTGGCCGAAATGCTGCTGCAGTTTGAGCACCCGCTCATGCAGGCGTTTGAGGTCGTCCATGAGGTGGCCGACCTCGGCATGAATCTCATCGGCGGCCTCGCGCATGCGCGCGTCTTTCTGGATTTGCTGAATGACCTGGATCGCGAGCATCAGCAGCGATGGTGAAACGATGACGACCTTGGAGCGGAACGCTTTTTGGACGATGTCCTCAAAAGCATCATGCAACTCGGCGAAGATGGATTCGGAGGGCACGAACATCAGCGCCAAATCCTGCGTCTCGCCGGTAATGAGATATTTGCCGGCTATGTCGTCAACATGCCTTGCGAGATCCTGGCGCATCCGCGATGCGGCTTGCTTGCGCTCGTCCTCGGTCTTCGCTTCGCGCCAGGCGGTGATGGCCTCGAGCGGAAATTTTGCATCGATCGTCAGCGGGCGGCGGTCCGGTAGGAATACCGCGCAGTCCGGCCGGCACTTGTTGGAGAGCGTGAACTGGAATTGGTAGCAGCCTTTCGGGAGCCCGTCCTGGACGATGAGCTCCATGCGGCTCTGGCCGAAAGCGCCGCGCTGCTGTTTATTCGCGAGCACGCTTTGCAGTGAGGTCATCTGCGACGCCAGATCAGCGATATTTCGCTGCGCATTATCGATCACCGCGAGCCGCTCATTGAGCTTTTGCAGGCTCTCGACTGTGTGCTGGCGCGTCGTCGTCATGGATTGACTGAGGTGATGCGTCACGGAGTCGAGCCGCTCGTTGACGGCGCGGTGAAGCTCGGCCTGGCGGCCGGCGAGCAGGTCCCGCATTGCCTCGACGCGCACCGCGGTCTCTGTTTGGAGCCGGGCAAGCTCGAGTAGTTGCTTATCGGCGGCTTGCGTTTCGCGCCGGCGCAGCGCTCGCACGGCGACAGTGATCAGCACGATCAGGGCCACAACAGACGCAAGCGCGATGGCGGCGAGAAGCAGGAGATGTTCAGTCATCCGCACCACTCTACAGCGATTCGGCGCATGAGAACAAAATATGAACGCCAAATCAATACCATGGCCGAAATAACCGCGGCCGGTTGCCGCCGCTCGTGCCGATCGGTCTCCTGTGGTGCGCATTGACCGAGTTCCGGCGACCGCTTACATCGCGGCCATGGCGCTGCGCGACATTCTCATCCTGCCGGACAAGCGGCTTCGACAGGTCTCCGATCCGGTCAAGAAGATCGACGCCGGGGTGCGCAAACTCGTCGAGGATATGTTCGTGACCATGTACGATGCGCCAGGCATCGGGCTCGCTGCCATTCAGATCGGCACGCCCAAGCGGGTGATCACGATGGATCTGGCCAAAAAGGAGGAGCCAAGGAATCCGCAGGTGTTCATCAATCCGGAGATCATTTGGAATTCGCAGGAAAAGGCCACCCACGAGGAGGGGTGCTTGTCGATCCCGGAATATTTTGACGATGTCGAGCGGCCGGTGCAGGTGAGGGTCAAGTATTTGGATCTCGAGGGAAAGCTACAGGAGGTGGTGGCGAATGGTCTGTTCGCCACATGTTTGCAGCACGAAATCGATCACCTGAACGGCGTGTTGTTCATCGACCACCTGTCGAAGCTCAAACGCGACCGCGTCCTCAAGAAATTCAGCAAGGCGGCGAAGCGGGCGACTGCGGCGGTTTAAATCGAGGGCTGCTGGCCTTCATTGTTGGCACTGCCGAGCGCGGCCATTCTCGGTCGCGTTGCCGCAGGGCGAGACCTCACTTATGCGAATAGAGAAATCACTGTTGCCACCAGTGATGTGACATGTCGCTGCGCATTGTATTCATGGGAACGGCGGACTTCGCCGTACCGACTCTGGTCGAGGTTGTGGGTCGCGGCCATGAGGTCGTGGCGGTCTATACGCGTGCGCCGAAGCCGGCCGGGCGCCGCGGCCTTGACGTCATGCCGAGTCCCATCGAACGCGAGGCGCGTCGTTTCGCTTTGCCGTTGCTCACGCCGGCGACGTTGCGCACGGCGGACGCGGCGAGTACCGCGCGGGGACACCGCGCGGACGTGGCGATCGTCGTTGCCTATGGTCTGATCCTGCCCAAGGCTATTCTCGAAGCCTTTCCATTGGGCGCGTTCAATCTGCATGCATCGCTGCTGCCGCGCTGGCGCGGCGCCGCGCCGATCAACCGGGCCATCATGGCGGGAGATTCGGAAACCGGCGTGATGGTGACGAAAATGGAGGAAGGACTCGACAGCGGCCCAATCGCCATGGCGGAACGCGTGCCAATCCCATGTGACGCCACGGCAGGCGATTTGCACGACCGGCTCGCGCCCCTCGGCGCCGACCTCATGGTGCGGGCCATTGGCGCGCTCGAGCGCGGCTCGCTCACGCTGACGCCGCAGGGGGAAAACGGCGTCACCTATGCGCCGAAGCTCGCCAACAGCGAGACTCGAATCGTCTGGGAGCGGCCGTGGAAAGAGGTCCACAACCACATCCGCGGCCTGTCGCCGGTACCCGGTGCGTGGTCGCAGATCGCGAGTGCCGACGTACGAATCAAAGTGCTGCGCACCACCAGGGGCGAGGGTACCGGCGTGCCCGGCACGGTGCTTGATGATGGGCTCACGGTGGCTTGCGGAGACGGTGCGGTGCGCATCCTTGAATTGCAGCGCGCCGGCCGCCAGGCGATGAAGCCGCACGAGTTTTTGCGCGGCATGACCGTTGCTGCCGGCACGCGGTTCGGCTAGTCCGCCATGCCTCGCTACAAACTCACGATCGAGTATGACGGAAGCCCGTTCGTCGGCTGGCAAATCCAGGACAACGGTCCTTCGGTGCAAGGGGTGCTCGCCGCCGCATTCGAGGCCTTTTGCGGTGAGACGGTCAGCGTGCAGGGGGCGGGCCGCACGGACGCCGGCGTGCATGCGCTCGCCCAGGTCGGTCACGTCGACCTCGCGAAAGAGTGGGATGAAGACACTGTGCGCGATGCCGTGAACGCGCATTTGCGACCGCGTCCAGTGGCGATCATTAATGCGGAGCGGGTCGACGACTCTTTTGATGCGCGCTTTTCCGCTATCCGGCGCCATTATCTTTATCGCATCATCAACCGCCGGGCTGATCTGACCTTCGATCGCGGCCGTGCTTGGCGCATCGCCAAGCCGCTCGACATTTCGGCAATGCAAGCGGCGGCGCAGCGCCTCGTCGGCCGGCATGACTTCACCACCTTCCGCAATGTCGAATGTCAGGCGAAATCGCCGGTGAAGACGCTCGATCGACTCGACGTGCATCGCGTAGCCGACGACATCCAAGTGACGACTTCGGCACGCTCTTTCCTGCATTCGCAAGTGCGCTCGATGGTTGGGGCTCTCGCGCTCGTCGGCGAGGGCAAGTGGTCGGCTGATGATGTCTCCATCGCGCTCGCCAAACGTGACCGCGCCGCCTGCGCACCCGTCGCGCCACCCGACGGGCTATATCTGGCGCGGGTCGATTACGCGTGACCGGTTTTCGCCGCGCTTTGGAGTCTCAACCGAAATACCGGTCGAGGATCCTGCGATAGACCGCAGTCAACGAGGCGAGATCGGCGACGGTGGTGCGCTCGTCAATCTGGTGCATGGTCTGCCCGACTAGGCCGAATTCGAGCACCGGACAATAATTTTTGATGAAACGTGCATCCGACGTGCCGCCGGTCGTCGAGAGTTTCGGCTCGTTCGCGGTCACCTCCTTGATCGCTTCGGAGACGAGATCAACGAACGGTCCCGGCTTGGTGACGAACGAGTCGGAATTCGACGGCTCCCATTCGATGTGCCAGCGGATACGCCCGGCCGCCGCCTCGCCGGCGCGCTTCTCGATCAGCACCTTGAGCGAAGTCTGGCTGTGCCGATCGTTGAACCGAATATTAAAGCGGGCGCGCGCCTCGCCCGGAATGAGATTGACGACCGGGTTGGCGATGTCGATCGAAGTGAATTCGAGGTTCGAGGCATCGAATTGCGCACTGCCGTGGTCCAAGGGCGCCGCCATAAGCGCGCCCATCAACGTGACCAGGCCGCGGACGGGATTATCGGCGCGCTCGGGATAGGCGACGTGTCCCTGCTTGCCGATCACCACAAGCGTTCCATTGAGCGAGCCGCGCCGGCCGATTTTGATTGTGTCGCCGATCCTCGTCGCATTGCTCGGCTCGCCTAGAATGCAATGGTCGAAGGTTTCTCCCCGCTCGGCCGCCCATTTGAGGAGCTTCACCGTTCCGTTCACCGCGATACCTTCCTCATCACTCGTGATCAGGAACGAGATCGATCCTTTCGGCCGCCCGCCCCGAGCGGCGAGGTGATCGAGCGTCGCGGCAAGCGCACTGGCGATCGCCCCCTTCATATCAACGGCGCCGCGACCGTAGAGCGTGCCGTCGGCGATCTCGCCGGCAAACGGCGGATGCGTCCACTTTGCCTGCTCGCCCGGGGGCACCACATCGACGTGGCCGGCGAAAGCGAAGTGCGGACTTGCCGTGCCGACGCGCGCATAGAGGTTTTCGACGGGCGCGGTGCCCGGCTCAGCGAAGGTAACGCGATGCACAGTAAACCCTGCCGCTTTGAGCACGCCTTCAATCAGGCCGAGCGCGCCGGCTTCCGCCGGCGTCACCGACGGACAGCGCAGCAAATCGCGGGCGAGGGCGGTGGGATCAGCGCTTGACGGGCTCATCGTCGCGGCTACGCGCCGAGCTGCGCAGCCAGCAGGTTGTTCTGGTTTCTCACCCAGCCCGGGATCAGGAATGCATCGACGAGCACCCAAACGATTGTGATCAACGCCCCTACGATGGTCAGGGTCAAGAGAAGTTGCGCTACAGCGACGCCGGTACGTTTGACGTAAAAATTGTGGCCTCCCAATAGTCCCAAGAAAAACCACAATATGTAGGCGACCAGCGCGGTTTTCTTGTTGGCCTCGAACAGCATCATCGCGCGTGTGTCGCTCGACAAGCCGCCCTGCTGTTGAATGGTCTGCCTGGTGTTTGTGGGAAGTTCGGCTTGCATGACCCTCTCTCCTAGTCCGGATCGACTGGGATTATGTGATGGGGCGGCGGACGCCTCAATCCCGCAATAACTCGTTGATGGACGTCTTAGCCCGCGTCGTCTCGTCGACGCGCTTGACGATCACCGCGCAATAAAGATTCGGCCCCGGTCCACCTTTTTTGGTCGGCTTGCCGGGCAGCGAGCCCGGAACGACGACCGAATAGGCCGGCACCTCGCCCTGGAACGTCTCGCCGGTCTCCCGGTCAACGATACGAGTCGAGGCGCCGATGAAAACGCCCATCGAGAGGACCGCGCCCTCGCGCACGATCACGCCTTCAGCAACTTCGGAACGCGCCCCGACGAAGCAATTGTTCTCCAGGATGACGGGTCCCGCCTGTAGCGGCTCCAGCACGCCACCAATGCCGGCACCGCCAGAGATATGGCAGTTCTTACCGATTTGCGCGCAGGAGCCAATGGTGGCCCAGGTATCGACCATGGTGCCGGAATCAACATATGCGCCGAGATTGACGAAGCTTGGCATCAATATCACGCCGGACGCGATATAGGCTGAATGCCGCACCACGCAGTTCGGCACAGCCCGCACACCCGCTTCGCGGAAGCGCGCATCGTTCCAGCCCTCAAATTTCGAGGCGACCTTGTCCCACCACACAGCTTTGCCGGGCCCGCCGGAAATCACGCGCATCTCGTTGAGGCGGAACGAGAGCAGCACCGCCTTCTTCAGCCATTGGTTCACCCGCCAGTGACCATTGGGGTCGCGCTCGGCAACCCGTGTCACGCCGCGATCGAGCAGGTCGAGCGCGGCCTCTACGGCCTCGCGCACTGGGCCCTTGGTCGTCGGACCGATGTGCTCGCGCCGTTCGAAGCCGTCGTCGATGATCTTGGCAAGATCGGCATGCGACATGTGACGAAAACCTCGATCGTCAAAGCGGCGTAATGCGTTGTCGAGAATGGGGGCACAGGAGTCAAGCCGCGGCCTATGCTTTGGTATGAAAGCTCAAGTCAAAGCTTCCGGGCGAGTCCTTGCAGAAACTCGACCAGATCATCTGTCACGTGATCGACATGCGGCGCGTCGCGACCTTCGAGCTCCCAGCCCTCGCGAAATACTTCGCGGGTGTGCTCGGGCACGACCAGCACCGTGGTCATGCCGAGCGCATGCGGCACCACGAGATTACGGGCCAGATCCTCGAACATCGCCGTCTTGCCCGCGTCGATATTATGCGCCTTGAGAAAGCGGTCATAGGTTTGCGGCGAAGGCTTCGGTTCGAGTTCAGCCGCGATGATGTCGAACACGTCCTCGAAGTGCCGGTCGAGCTCGAGACGCGCCAAGACGGCGTCGGCATGTCGGCGCGTACCGTTGGTCAAGATCAGCTTGCGCCCCGGTAAACCCTCGATTGCGACGCCCAGCGCCGCGTTCGGAGTGAGGGGCGAATGATCGATCTGATGCACGAAATCGAGAAAGTCGTCGGGCTTCATGCCGTGTTCGGTCATCAGCCCCCGCATCGAGGTGCCGTAACGCTTGTAGTAATCCTTCTGCAGGCGGAAAGCCTCCTCCTGCGTGACCTTGAGGTAAGCCGCGATGTAGTCGCGAATACGCTCGTCCACCTGCTGCCACAGGTTGAGGTGATGCGGATAAAGCGTGTTGTCGAGGTCGAAGACCCAGGTCTCCACATGGCCGAAGGCGCGCGGCGCGCGACGAGCTGAACTCATGAGCTGGAAACTTGATCGCTGATCACGTTCCTCAGCGGGCGGTCAAAGGCCAGGATGACGGCGCCCGCAAGCAGCGCGATGCCGGCGATCATCAGAAAGAACGTCGTCTTGTCCATGCCGGACCAAAAGCTGCCGAGCCAGCCGGCCATCAAATTGCCGGTGAAGCTCGTTGCCAGCCAGAGACCCATCAGCATTGAGACCATGCGTGCCGGTGCGACCTTCGATACCAGCGATAGCCCGATGGGCGAGAGGTAAAGCTCGCCAATAGTGATGATCACGAAATAGGCCAGCAGCCAAAGCCAACTTGCTTCGTCGCCTGCCGCCTGCCAGGCGGCACCGGCCAGGATCAGGTTGGCCAGCGTCACGCCGACGCAGCCGATCGACATCTTGGTGACGGTCGAAGGCTCGCTTCCGCGCTTGGCCTGCCACGTCCACAACGCGATGACCAAGGGCGTGAAAGCGAAGATCATGAACGGATTGAATGCCTGGAACCAAGTAACCGGGATTTCGCCATGCCAAAACACGAGATCAATGGTGCGGTCCGTATGGTCGTCCGCCCACAGCACAATTGTGTTGCCCTGCTGCTCGTAGGTTGCCCAGAACAAGGTGGTGGGCAGGAATAGCGCGACGAGCGCCAGGATGGCGCGCCATTCGTTGCGATCCAGAGGCTTGTTCTCGATCCGCGCAGCCACAGCCTTGTGCAGCTCGTCCGGCGGCAGCTCGCGCATTGCATAGAGATAGATCGCGAGCGCGACCGTCATTCCGACGCCGGCTGCGGTGAAGCCGTAATGCCAGCCCAGGTCTTCGCCGAGCGTTCCACATACGAGCGGCGCGAAGAACGCGCCGAGATTGATGCCGACGTAGAAGATCAAATAGGCGCGGTCGCGGCGTTGGTCTCCGGGTGCATACAGTGTGCCCACTTGCGCCGACATATTGGGCTTGAACGCACCATTGCCGAGAATGAGCATGGTCAAGGCAAACAGGAACAACGGCTCGAAAGCCATCATGAAGTGGCCGAGCGCCATCATCGCCGCACCGAGGAGGATCGTGCGGTGCTGGCCGAGCACGCGGTCGGCGAGCATGCCGCCGAACACGGGCGTAAGATAAACAAGCCCGGTATAGAGTCCGTAGACTTGCGAGGCGAACGGCTGCACCCCGAGCGGTCCGAATATCGATTCCAGCAAATATTTGAGCGCGGCGAGCCCGATCACGTTCTCCACATGCCCGGGCAGCAGCAGCAGTTTCACCATGTAGAGGACGAGCAGGGCGCGCATGCCATAATAGGAGAAGCGCTCCCACATCTCGGTCGCGAACAGGAAAGTCAGCCCGCGCGGATGACCGAAGAGGTCGCTCGCTCCTTCGCTGCGCCGACGCCTTTGCTCAGCCCTCGAGAAAGTCATAATGCCTCGTTGCGGTGCGTGAGCCGATGCCGATTTGCACGATCTTCTCAAAGCCTGCAGTATTGTACGGCAGGTCGAGGCGCGGGACCCTAGAACGCGCCTCGCGTCGGCGTCAAACGTCCAAAGCAGCCGGCACTTGACGCTTGCCCCGATATGCGAAAGACGCTGCGGAGAGAAATGCGACCGGAGGATTTTGCGATGATCAATTTCAAAGGCGGCGTGGCGAAGGCCGCATTGGTGGTGCTCGCTGCGATCGTCACCCACGCGCCAGCGGCGCAAGGCGATCCCGCGGTGAATTTTCCAAATCGGCCGCTTCGCTTGATCGTCGGGTTTGCCGCCGGCGGAGGCAATGACCTCTTCGCGCGGCTCGTCGGGCAGAAGCTGTCGGAGAACATCGGGCAGCCCGTGGTCATCGAGAACAAGCCGGGCGCCGGCGGCCGCATCGCGGTGGAGTACGTCAAGAATCAGCCGGCGGACGGGTACACGATCATGGTGGCCGCGAGCGGCCAGATGGCGATCGCGGCCGCGATATATCCGAAATTGTCCTACCACCCGACTCGCGACTTTCTGCCGCTCACTATGATCGCGTCGTTTCCGCTGATCCTCGCCGGGCCGGCTGATGGCACGATCAAGTCGGTCAAGGACCTTGTCGCCTATGGCAAGGCCAACCCAGACAAGTCCAACTACGCCACCTCTTCGCCGGCGTTCACCATCACGACCGAGCTGTTCAAACTGAAAACCGGCATGCCGGCGGTGGCGGTGCCCTATAAGAGCAGTAACGAGATGATGGTCAGTGTCGCCGGCGGGAACACATTATTCGCCATTGCGGACGGGCCGCCGACGGTGCCGCTGGTGCAGGGCGGCAAGATCCGAGCCCTGGCCGTGACGGGATCGGAGCGCTCCTCCGAGTTTCCTGACGTGCCGAGCATGGCGGAGGCGGGCTATCCGGAGGTGAACATCGGGCTCTGGAGCGGCTTATTTGTTTCGGCGAGCACCCCGCCTGCGATCGCCGACAAACTCGGTACGGAGTTGCGCCGCGCAATGGCTGACCCAGGGGTGCGCGACAAGCTCAAGGCTATGGCGGTCAATCCCGGCGGCGGTCCCGGCGAGGAGTTCCGGAAAAAGATCGATGCCGACATCAAGGTATTCGCGGACGTGGTCAAGGCGGCCAATTTGAAGTTCGAGGAATAGGTCTCATTTGTGCCGCCGGTGCGGAACATGTCTCATCTGCCTCGTCGTTGAACGGATTTGGCCGCAGGCGAGCCTGCTGATCTTTTTGATCCTCTATCCGTCTTTCTTTAGGTCGCTCCTGGCTGTTGGCCGTGACTGAGCCGAGGAGCGAAAGGCAAAGCGCGCCCTGAGCCGCCTTGTGTCCGCGAATGACTTTCACCTGCTGCGATGCACTCCAATCCGCGTCCACCGCGGCGGCTTTTGGCTAAATCAGTTTCGGCAGCCCAGGCGTGGCGCTCACCAAGCCCTGTGCAAAACGGGGATGAATAGGTACTTGCCGTGGCACGTCGAGGCGAAATGGGCTAGCGTTGGACTGCTCGGGTGACCACGCGGGCGAAGAGTAGAGCACGGAGTGTAAGCTCTGCCGCGCCGCCCCACGATGCGCCTCCGAATGTGGCGCCCGAGCGCCTAAACCTTTGTCGGCAAAGTCGAACGTGGCGCGGGTTGAACACCGGCGCGGCGTGCGCTCGCGCTCAGACGTCCAGCAATTCCTCGTCTGCGAACTCGGCCCGCTCTTGGATGAACTCGAAGCGCGCTTCCGGCTTGTTGCCCATCAAACGTTCAACCGAGCGTTCGGTCGGCTTGCGCTCGTCGTCCACCACCACCACGCGCAACAACATGCGCTTCTTCGGGTCCATCGTCGTTTCTTTGAGCTGACTTGCCATCATCTCGCCAAGCCCTTTGAAGCGGCTGATCTCGACCTTGGCATTGGCGTGGAACTCTTTTCTCAACAGCTCATCCTTGTGTTTCTCGTCGCGCGCGTAAAAATTCTTGCCGCCGTGGCTCAAGCGGTAAAGCGGAGGCACGGCGAGATAGAGATGGCCGTTCTCGATCAGCTTCGGCATCTGCCGATAGAAGAAGGTCATCAATAGCGATGCGATATGGGCGCCATCGACATCGGCGTCTGTCATCACGATCACCTTTTCGTAGCGCAAGTCCTCGTCGCGATAGTGCGCGCCGGTTCCGCAGCCGAGCGCCTGCAGCAGATCGGCGAGCTGCTGGTTCTGCGCCAGCTTGTCCTTCCCGGCGGACGCGACGTTGAGAATCTTGCCACGCAACGGCAGGATCGCTTGCGAAGCGCGATCCCGCGCTTGCTTCGCGGAGCCGCCGGCCGAATCGCCCTCGACAATGAAGATCTCGGCGCCTTGCGCGGCGGCATTGGTGCAGTCGGCGAGCTTGCCTGGAAGACGCAGCTTGCGCACCGCGCTCTTGCGCGAGATCTCCTTCTCCTGCCGGCGCCGGATGCGCTCCTCCGCGCGGTCAATGACGAAGTCGAGGAGTTTGTTGGCTTGAGTGGGATTGCCGGCCAACCAGTGGTCGAATGGATCCCGGATCGCGTTCTCGACGACGCGGGTGGCCTCGGCGGTCGCCAACCGATCTTTGGTCTGGCCTTGGAATTCGGGCTCGCGAATGAACACCGAGACCATGCATGCGGCGCCATTCATCACGTCGTCGCCTGTGACCACTGCCGCGCGCTTGCCTTGGCCGACGCGCTCGGCATGGTCCTTGATCCCCTTCAACAGCGCACTGCGCAGACCCGACTCGTGCGTGCCGCCGTCCGGCGTCGGAATCGTATTGCAGTAGGAGGACAAGAATCCGTCGCTATCGGCCGTCCACGCGACCGCCCATTGCGCCGCTCCGTGCACGCCGACTTTGCCCGCGCTGCCGGTGAAGATGTCGGGGTGAACCAGGGCGGCTCCATTGATAGCCGTGAACAGATACTCCTTGAGCCCGTCGGCGAAATGGAAGGTGGCCTTCTCCGGGACGTCCTGCACTCCGCGCAATAATTCCTTCGCGCAGGACCAGCGAATCTCGACGCCTCCGAATAGGTAAGCCTTCGAGCGAGCCATCTTGAAGACACGTTCCGGCTTGAAATGCGCCGTTGCTCCGAAGATCTCCGGATCGGGCCTGAAGCGCACCTTCGTGCCCCGCCGGTTCGAAACACGGCCGCGCCTTTCCAATTTGCCTTTCGGCTTACCCCGCTCGAACACCATCCGGTGCAGCGTCTGCTCGCGGGCGACCTCGACTTCCATGCGTTCGGACAGGGCGTTTGCGACCGACACGCCGACCCCGTGTAAGCCGCCCGATGTCTCGTACACTCGCGAGTCGAACTTTCCGCCCGCGTGCAAGGTGCACATGATCACCTCGAGCGCCGACTTGTTTTTGAACTTCGGGTGCGGATCTACGGGAATTCCACGGCCATTGTCGGTCACGCTTACGAAGCCGTCGGCCTCCATTTCGACCTCGATGAAACTGGCATGCCCGGCGAGTGCCTCGTCCATGGAATTGTCGATCACCTCCGCGAACAGGTGATGGAGCGCCTTTTCGTCGGTGCCGCCGATATACATGCCTGGACGGCGGCGCACGGGCTCAAGGCCTTCGAGCACCTCGATGTCGCGGGCGGTATAACGGGCCTCCGCTGCGCCAGCGAGCCTGCCGGGCCGCCTCGCCTTGCCGGAGAGCCGGCGTGCCGTGGGCTCGGGCAGATCCGAGAACAGATCCTTCGCCGGATTTTGCACGGCGCTTTTCGGAGCTGCTTTGGCGGTCTTCGGCATGCGTCTCATCATCGCGAAGGAGCCAAACGAATCACGCGTGACTATGCCACGTCAGTGGCTATGGATGATGCCAGTATTTGGCTGAAGCACGGTCTCATATGGTCAACTTTATCATCAATTCAACTCAACGCTGCGAGGTAGCCGGTACCTGGCTGGATATTCGCCCGATCCTTGTTGCTAACAGCTTAACCGCTTGGGGAGAGCGAGAGGTGGCCTGAGCACGTGGACAGCGTCGCGGCCCGTCTGGTCTTGTCGAGCAAGCCGCGCTAGACCAAGCCGGTAACCGGGCCAATCTCCCCGCATGTTCGACAACCTCGAAGATCACGCCCACCACCTGGTGGAGTTTGTGCGTGTCCATCAGGCGTGGGCCCCGCCCGTCGTTTTTGCGCTCGCATTCGGTGAGTCGCTGGCATTCGTTTCGCTCCTCATCCCGGCGTGGGCGGCGCTGGTGGGCATCGGCGTTCTGATCAGCTCCGGTAATCTTACTTTTTGGCCGGTTTGGGTCGCAGGTTCCATCGGCGCCGCCCTCGGCGATTGGCTGTCCTTTTGGATCGGACTCAAAGTCGGGCCGGCGGTCGCGCACATGTGGCCATTGTCGCGCCATCCCGAACTCCTGCCCGAGGGCGAAACATTCGTGAAGCGCTGGGGCGCGCTTGCGATTTTCATCGGCCGCTTCTTTGGACCGTTGCGGGCTTCGGTCCCGCTGGTCGCCGGCATATTCCGGATGCCCTGGTTACAATTCCAGGCTGCGAATTTCAGCTCGGCCTTCGTTTGGGCGGCTGTGCTGCTCACGCTGGGGGATGTGGTGGGCAAGCTCCTCAGCTGGGCCTGGAGCTAGGCGGCGATCTGAGCTCCGGCGTCGGATTAGGCAGGATGCGGGCCTCGCCTCTGGCGTGATGAGTGCGTCACTCGTTGAACTTGCGGATCACCGCACCAACGATGTTGCAGTAATCATCGGTCCAAACCCATTGGTTTGGATCAGGTGGCTCGAGCATCCAATCGCGCGAGTGTGCGAGGGCCCCGAAATCCTGTTCGTCACGCGCCACCGCTGCAACCGTACCGACGAATTTGTATGGATTGGCCGCCTCGTCGAGTTCCGCCTCATCGCTGACCAGTGTCACGCGTCCGTTGGCTGCGGCGATCCCCGCGACAACCGAGGCGAGCTCGAGGTGCCGGTTCGACACGTGCATGACCACCATCCCGCGCGGCGTGAGCTTCTTGAGATAGAGCGCCATGGCTTCGCGCGTGAGCAAATGGATGGGTATCGCATCGGAGGAGAAAGCGTCGACGACGATCAGGTCGTAAGAGCCGTCGGACGCGTCGACAAGGGTGAGACGCGCGTCGCCAAGAATGATAGGGACGGCCGGCCGGCATACCCATAAGAAGCTGAACAGATACGGGTCGCGCGCGATGCGCACGATCGCCGGATCGATCTCGTAATAATGCACGGTGTCGTGCGGCGCGGCTCGGCAAGCCAATGCTCCCGCACCAAGCCCGATCACGGCAAAGCGAACCGGACCATCAACTCTCGCCCGGACCGCCTCGAAGGCTTGCGCGATCGCGGAACCATCCCAGTAGTACAGCAGCGGCTCCGGCGGGTCGATTGCCGCCAGCTCACCGTTCGGTTCGCGAATGCGCTGGCCGCCGTGCAGCGTGGTCCCGTGCTGCAACAGCCGAAACTGGCCATCCGCCGTCTCCACCACCTTGCTCACGCCGAAGAAGCTTCGCACCGACATGGCCCCGACTTGCTCGACAATGGTGTGATTGACGAGGAGGACAAAAGCAATGACTGCAGCGAACGGCAGCGGGGGGCGCCAAAGCAGCACGGCTGCGGCCAAGAGCGTACCCACAGCCCAGTTGTAGGGGATGGCGTCAACCGCGACCGGATAAACCACACATACGAGGAGCACACCCACCCCGGCCGCGATGCCGCCGAAGAGCATGTAGCGGCGGGAGCGGTCGACTGGCAGCACGAGGCCGGGCCGACACAGCACGGCAAGCGCGATCAGAAGCGGATATTCGGCCAGCCAGTTGAACACATGCGGTGCAATCAATCCCGTCGCGACACCGCCGATCACACCGCCTGCTGAGATGCAAACGTAGAACACGGTGAGATATCTGGCCGGCGGCCTCCTTCGCGCAAGTTCGCCATGGCACATCAACGCGTTGACGAAGAACACCGCGAGATGCACGGCCAGGATCGAGATGATTGTCTTGAGCGGATCGAAGATAATCACGGCAACAAGTGCCACAACGGACGGCGGTTGCAACGCGACCACGAGCCAGTGCGGAATCACCGGCCGGCGCGCAAATGCAATCACGTAGGTGAGAAGGTAAAGCGCGAGCGGAAGCACCCAGAGCATCGGCACCGCCGCTACATCGGTGGAAATGTGCGCGGTCACCGCCACGAGGAGGCCCGCGGGAACTGCCGCGAGTGCAACCCAGAAGGCGAGGTCCTTCGAAGTTGGCGGCGCAGATGTCACGTCGTCGGCAACCGAAGCGGTGTCCGGCGATCGCCATAGCAGCACGCCGCAGGCGATGAGCAGCACCAAGAGCAAGCAAAAGCCGGCCGACCAAAACCACGCTTGATCGCCAAGCCGCACAAAGGGCTCGACGAGGGTCGGATATGACACAAGCGCGAGGAAGCTTCCAATATTGCTGGCGGCATAGAGGAAA
>DATNNX010000225.1:0-10974 GCA_035601615.1 Xanthobacteraceae bacterium | reverse complement strand
TCGCAACCGCTTTCTCAAGGGGCCCAGCCTGCACTGAGCGAGCTTCCCTCGCCCTGCGGGGGCTTCCCTCTCCCCGCTCCGCTTCGCTTCGTGGACGGGGATTTCCAGCACCTATCGGACAGCGCACAGCCTTTCGTTTTCCGCGGGTCTCCCATGTCGCGGAGATCTCCTGAGTTGCATGCCGCGTCACACGCACGACATCCTCACATGCATGATTGCGGCGAGAACCGAGGAGGGGATCATGGGAATCATCATGATCAACTGTCCCGCCACAGGACGCGACGTCTCCACGGGCATCGAGACGATCGGCATCGAAGAGCTGCCGACCGTGACGGCGAAGATGGTGTGCCCGGCCTGTGGCCGTATTCACCATTGGACCAAAGCAGAGGCTTGGCTCGCGCACAGCGGCGAGCAGTACGGATTGCGCCCGGCCGAATAGCAAGGGGCGCGGCTTTCGCCGCGCCCCGGCCTCACGGCCGCTCGCACAAGGACGTCACGCCCTTGGCTGCGGCACGATGCGGATATAGGGCTTGGGCGCTTTCCAGCCCTGCGGATATTGCTTTTTGGCCTCCTCATCGCTGACCGAGCCGGCGATGATCACGTCCTCGCCCTGCTTCCAATTCACCGGCGTCGCCACCTTGTGCTTGGCGGTGAGCTGCAGCGAATCGATCACCCGCAACACCTCGTCGAAGTTGCGGCCGGTGGTCATCGGATAGACCAGAATGAGCTTGATCTTCTTATCCGGGCCGACGACGAAGACGTTGCGCACGGTCTGATTGTCGGCGGGCGTGCGCTTCGTCGGATCGCCGGATACGGCAGCCGGGAGCATGCTGTAGAGCTTCGACACCTTGAAATCGGAGTCGGCGATCATCGGGTAATTCGGCGCATACCCTTGCGTTTCCTTGATGTCGTTGGACCAGCCTTGATGGTTCGTGAGCGGGTCGACCGACAGGCCGATGATCTTGACGCCGCGTTTGTCGAACTCGGGCTTGATCTTGGCCATGTAACCGAGCTCGGTGGTGCACACCGGCGTGAAATCCTTCGGATGCGAGAATAGCACCGCCCACTTGTCGCCGATCCAATCGTGAAAGCGGATCCTGCCTTCCGTGGTCTCTGCCTCGAAATCCGGGGCAGTGTCGTTGATTGCCAGTGTCATGGCTTACCTCCGTCGCGTGCGGCCAGTTGGCGGGGTAATATAGTGAGTTGCAGTCTCAGCAGCCAGTGTTCGCCGCGATAGCGGCATTCTATCGAATGCCCAGTCCGGGGCGGGGCCATATCCTCCTTCGTAGCGGCACGCCTGGAGAAGGATTGAGCGCCAAGTTTCGTGGGGGAGAATTAATGGCCCGGCGCGCAGAGCGACGGTTTGCCGCGCCGGTGCTCAGCGCAGCGGCAGGAGCACCGCCAGCTCTCGAGGTGGCGGGGCTCATACCGGGCTGACGGTTTGCGCGCGCTGCCGCTTTCGGCTCCTCGTACCGGACCGGGTTGGGATTGCGTCGCCGGCCCGTCCCCTAATTGCTGGGTCACTGAAAGCGTTGAATGACCTGCATCACCGGCAAGTTCGAATTTGCTCGTACGAGGCATTCTGATCTCAACTTGTCCGCAATTTCTCTCAGCCGTTGGGGTTCAAAAACGGTGTTGCCCTGTTTTCCATGATAGTAGCCGCTGAGCCAGATATTGATGTCTCTGGGGTCCGCCACGGTAAAGGCCAGATACTGCTCGCAAGTGATTTTGGAAACTTCGATTTCGACTTGTGCACGGGCAGTTGGCGCTGCAAGGAACATGATGAAAATGATTGTGCCCAGTCTGTTCATGACCGTGCCCTCCAAGAAATTCCGTTGAGCGTGCAAGTGTGGCATTACGCGCGGATTTGTGCAATTCAACACGCGAGTACTGCAGCAGGATAGATCAAGCGAGGGCAAGATGGATCAAGCGATTTGTCTTGCGCAGCTACAGACTTGCTTTTCATGGCGGGCTTAGCTCGCACGCACGCAATGCCGCTACGAATCGAAGACTATGCGCTGATCGGTGATTGCAAGACCGCAGCTTTGGTCGGGCGGGACGGTTCGATCGATTGGTTGTGCTGGCCCCGTTTCGATTCGGCAGCCTGCTTTGCAGCTCTACTCGGGGACGCCGATAACGGGCGCTGGCTCATCGCTCCAAAGCGTCCGCCGCTCAGCGCCAATCGGCGCTATCGTCCCGGCACCCTCGTCCTTGAAACCGAGTTCGACACCGAGACCGGCTGTGCGGCCATTATTGATTTCATGCCTCCGGTAGACGGCGCTGATCTCGTGCGGATTGTGATTGGTCGGTCTGGGCGAGTCGATTTTCAAACCGAGCTCGTGGTGCGCTTCAATTACGGGGCGACCGTGCCATGGGTCGATCGACTCGATGCGGAGACGATCAGCGCCATTGCCGGTCCGGAGCGCCTGGTCCTGCGAACTCCGGCCGCCCTTTACGGTGAAGACCTCAAAACCGTCGCTGAGTTCACCGTCGAAGCCGGGGAGTGCGTGCCCTTCGTCCTCTCCTACGGACCCTCGTTTGAGAATCCACCGCCGGCGATCGATGCTTTCAATGCGCTGGAGCGCACGGAAGCGTTTTGGCACCACTGGAGCGATCGGTGCCCCGAGGTCGGCCCTTGGACCGAGCCGGTCAAACGGTCACTCATCACATTGAAGGCTTTGACCTACGCACCAACAGGAGGGATCGTCGCCGCCGCCACCACGTCGCTGCCTGAGCGCCTGGGTGGGGTGAGGAACTGGGATTACCGCTATTGCTGGCTGCGGGACGCCACGTTCACGCTCCTGGCCTTGATGCGTCTCGGATACTACGACGAAGCACGGGCATGGCGAGATTGGCTCATTCGGGCTGTGGCCGGCAGCCCGAGCCAGGTTCAGATCATGTACGGAGTGGGCGGGGAGCGCTGGCTGCCGGAAATGATCGTCCCCTGGCTGCCCGGCTACGAGAATTCTCCGCCGGTGCGGACTGGAAACGGAGCATACGAGCAAGTCCAGATCGACGTCTTCGGCGAGATCGCCGACGCGATCTATCAGGCGCTCAAGGCGGGCATGGAGCCGTCCGAACGCGGCCGCTCCGTGCGGCCTGTCATACTCGAACATTTGGCAACGGTTTGGCGGCAGCCCGACGAAGGCATCTGGGAGACGCGCGGCGGGCGGCAACACTTCGTTCATTCGAAGGTCATGGCCTGGGTCGCATTCGACCGCGCGGCAAATGAGCTGGAACTTGTAGGGTCGGGAGAGTCAGGGCGGCGGTGGCGCGAGATCGCCGACGAAATCCATGCCGAAGTCTGCGAGCGCGGTTTCGATCGCGATCTCAACAGCTTTGTGCAGGCCTACGGCTCCAAGCGGTGCGATGCGAGTCTGCTGCTGATCCCGCTCGTCGGTTTTCTCCCGGCAGGCGATCCGAGGATCCGCGGAACGCTTCGGGCGATCGAGGATAAACTGCTGGTCGACGGCGAATTCGTTCTGCGGTACGAAACCGAAAATCCCGGCGATGGCCTGCCCGCCGGTGAAGGCGCTTTCCTTGCATGCAGCTTTTGGCTCGTCGACAATTACATATTGCAGGGTCGCTACGCCGACGCGCGCAAGCTATTCGACCGTTTGCTCTCGCGCTGCAATGACGTGGG
Organism: Xanthobacteraceae bacterium; assembly: GCA_035601615.1. Lineage (GTDB taxonomy): Bacteria > Pseudomonadota > Alphaproteobacteria > Rhizobiales > Xanthobacteraceae > VAZQ01. The sequence continues at coordinate 7,331 of DATNNX010000225.1, read as the reverse complement.
GCTTCTTGCCGAAGAGTTCGACCCGCTCAGCGGACGCATGCTGGGGAATTTTCCGCAGGCCTATAGCCACGTCGGCCTGATCAACTGCGCCCTCAATTTGAGCCGGCAGGTGGGGCCGGCGGAGGGGCGTGCCGAATCACAAGCGCTGCCCGCCAGTGTTGCCCCTGCTGCAGCATCGGATGTGGCCCTGCGATGAAACCGCAGCTTGTCACTCCTGAACCGAATTCGATCTCGTGATGAGCCGAAGCGGACAGAAGTAATCTGTGGACGGCCTCACCTTGCCGCTCACGTTGCTTGCCCGCTGGCGAGGTGATCAAGTGAAAGCGCGCAAGCGCGCCCGGAACGCCGCTTGCAATTCGGATTGTTTTCGAGAAGGGCCGCGAGGCCGCTTTCCAGCGAGTGCAAGCCGACGATCAGAACCCGGGACGAAAACCGAATGATCGGGATGAAGCGTAGCCCCAGAAGGGATTTGGCTGCTCTCTCACGGGGCGAGCGCGTCGAGGAGCTGTCCGTGCCTCTTTTTTTGTCTCTTTCTTCGGCTCCTCGGTGATGCTGCTTTTTGCGACCTCGGCCGCTGGTTCGGTTGCCGCAGGGATCGCAAGCGCCTCTGACGGCGCGGGTGGCACCCAGGGCGAATCTGCATAGTGCACGACTGTCTTGGGTGGCGGCCGATATGCGGCCAATCCTGGATTTGCGGCGACGCTTGGCTGCATCAACCAATAGAGAGCGAGGAAAAAGCCCGCATACGCGGCGAGGAGAATTCCGACCGCCGTGCCTAAGCGGTAATCCTCAGAGGTGCCCGGCCCAAGATTCCCACGCAAATACATGCGCTGCCCCCAGCTCGACTATTCCTTAGTCGCACGGGCTGGCGAATAGGTTCAGCGTCCCGTCAGTTAAGCCGTTCCGGCAAATCACCAGCGCCGGTGAGATCAATGCCATCGTCGGTGGCCTGGCGCGTACGCATACGCGCGATACCCACCGCCGTAATAGCCGCCTGTCTGGGTCCTCAGGCGGTTCGCCTCCGTTCCAGTAGGCTCAGTCAGGTCCCGACTGGATTGGGCGAGCACGACGGTCGCGCCGCCTATCAGCGAGATTGCAATCACAACGATGCCTAAAATCTTGCTCATCGCGGAGCTCCTCAGGCTGTTGTTCCCCCGCCAGAGGCCAAACTTGCTGGACCCGCGCCTGTGGCAACGCAACGCACGTACAGCTGTTCCGTCGGTCGGCATTTCCATCTAAACCAGTTTGGGCGCGAAGCGGAGCCGTCTTCCGAAACACCGTGTAATCGGGTGCTACGGCTGGCGACACTGCCGGCCGCGGTACACGCGCAACCAGACCTCCGCCGGCAGATCGGCATGACACCACGAGGCCTCGCGCTGATCACAAATTGCTGATCGTGCCGCACCGCACACTGGATGCCGGTGGTAACCGCTCTAGGAGATCCACAGTAACTCCTCGCGATTTTGCGCCGTTGCACACTGCTGCCGCAACTTCGCCACAGCGCCGCCATCAACGAGCTGGCAACGCGCGCCGCCGCAGAGTCGAACCGCGGCGCTGCGCTCCGCGACTAACTGTATAGGCGTGAGGAACCTCCCGGTCTCGAGAGAGTTGTGGAGCCGCCCCTCACAAACAAGGTTCCCGGGAGAGAGTCGGGAAGGCGTCAGATAAGCACGGGCGCGCGTCTATATGCACTGCTTGCAGCGATCAAACGGTCGCCCATCCTGGTGAGGATGAGCGAGCGGCTGCTGCTTGCCCGCCCGTGGGCAAGCGTGCGCAAGTCGAAGGACGTCGACTCCTACGTCCTCGCTTGGATCGCGAGCCACGTCCACGGCCCGCGACGCCCGCTGCGGACGTTCATGTGAGTTAACGTTTTCCTCCGGCCCAGCCTCCTGTTCGCCGCCCGCCCACGCCGCGCCAGCGTGTTGACATTTACGCTGCTGCGCAGCAAAGCCTAAAAATCGCCTTTGCGGGGTCCGGCGGCATGTTCAAGCGTATCCTGATCGCCAATCGCGGCGAGATCGCCTGCCGGATCATCAAGACCGCACGCCGCATGGGGATCGCCACCGTCGCGGTCTTTTCCGAGGCCGACCGCGACGCGCTCCACGTCGAAATGGCCGACGAGGCCGTGCCGATCGGACCGCCGCCCGCGTCCGAGAGCTATCTCGTCATCGACAACATCATCGCCGCCTGCAGAGCGACGGGCGCCGAGGCGGTGCATCCTGGCTACGGTTTTCTGGCCGAGCAAGCGGCCTTTCCCGCGGCGCTGGCGAAGGCAGGCATTGTCTTCATTGGGCCCAATCCCAAGGCGATCGCCGCCATGGGCGACAAGATCGAGAGCAAGAAGGCAGCGGCGAAGGCCAAGCTATCCATCGTTCCCGGTCATCTCGGCGCCATCGCCGATGCCAATCAGGCGGCAAAAATCGCCGACGACATCGGCTACCCCGTGATGATCAAGGCCTCCGCGGGCGGCGGCGGCAAGGGCATGCGCATTGCGCATTCTAAGGCCGAGGTCGCCGAGGGATTTGCGCGCGCGCGCTCGGAGGCGAAATCATCCTTCGGCGACGAGCGGGTGTTCATCGAGAAATTCATCGTCGATCCGCGCCACATCGAAATCCAGGTGCTCGGCGACAAGCACGGCAATGTCATTCATCTCGGCGAGCGCGAATGCTCGATCCAGCGCCGCAACCAAAAGATCGTGGAGGAAGCGCCGAGCCCGCTCGTCGATGCGGTAACGCGCAGAAAGATGGGCGAGCAGGCGGTCGCGCTCGCCAAGGCGGTCGTCTACGATTCGGCGGGCACGGTCGAGTTCGTCGTCGCCCAGGACAAGACCTTCTATTTCCTCGAAATGAATACGCGGCTGCAGGTCGAGCATCCCGTCACCGAGCTCGTCACCGGCATCGACTTGGTCGAGCAGATGATCCGCGTGGCCGCCGGCGAAAAGCTCGAGCTCGAGCAAAGCGAGATCGAGCTCTCCGGGTGGGCAGTGGAGACGCGGATCTATGCCGAGGATCCTATGCGCAACTTCTTGCCCTCGATCGGGCGGCTGGTGCGTTACCGGCCGCCGGTCGAGCGGAGCGCGGGGGGCGTGACCGTGCGCGTCGATACCGGCGTCTACGAGGGCGGCGAGATCTCGCTCTACTACGACCCGATCATCGCCAAGCTCATCACGCACGCGAAAACGCGCAAGGAGGCGATCGCCGCGCAGGCCGACGCGCTCGATGCGTTCGCCATCGAAGGTTTTCGCCACAACATTTCGTTTCTGGCGGCGCTGATGCAGCACAAGCGATGGCAGGCGGGAAAACTCTCGACCGCCTTCCTCGCCGAAGAATTTCCCGATGGCTTTCATCCCATCGTGCCGGAGACGGAAACCGCGCGCGTGCTCGCCGCCGTCGCAGCCGCCATGGATCACGTGCTCGGCGAGCGAAAGCGCCGCATTACCGGGCAGCGGCCGGGAGCGGCCGTTACGCGCGAGCGGCGGCGCGCGGTGCGGCTGGGCGATGGCGAGATCACGCTCGAGATCGCGCGGGACGGCGAGGCGCTCGTGGTGCGGTTCGAAGGCGTGTCGCGCCGCTCTGTCCTGGCATCGGCTTGGAAACCGGGCGATCCGATCTGGTCGGGCACGATCGATGGTCGGCCGATCTCGGTGCAGGTGCGCCCGGTGCTCAATGGCTTCGATCTCGCCCATCGCGGGACCGAGACCCGCGCCTACGTGTACACCGGGCGCGAAGCGGCGGCGGCGCGGTTGATGCCGGAAAAGAAAGTCGCGGACTCCGGCAAGGCGGTGCGCTGCCCGATGCCCGGGCTCGTGGTGTCGATCTCGGTCGCGGAAGGACAGGAGGTCAAGGCCGGCGAGACGCTGGCGGTGGTCGAGGCGATGAAGATGGAGAACGTTTTGCGCGCGGAGCGCGACGGCGTGGTGAAAGCGATCAGGGCCAAGCCCGGCGACAGCCTCGCCGTCGACGCGGTCATCATCGAATTCGCGTGATGGCGTGAGAGTGACAAGCGCGCAACCGAACTTCGTTCATTCCCGCGAAAGCGGGAATCCAGGGTCAGGCGCTGGGTCCCCGCGGGGGGCCGAGCGTGCTCTGGCGGAAAGCGCAATTGCGTTCCGCCGACCCACGTTGTTTGTACTCAACGACGATGACGCTGCATTTCGCCTACGGATCGAACATGAGCCGCGCGCTCATGAGTGCGCGCTGCCCCGGCGCCGAGGCGATCGGCACTGCGACGCTATCGGGCTGGCGTTTCGTCATCAATCCTGAAGGTTTTGGCTCGATTGCCGCGCAGCCGGGCGGCCGCGTGCACGGCGTGCTGTGGCGGCTCAGCGCACGAGATCTTGCCGCCGTCAACGCCTACGAGAGCATCGACTCCGGCCTGTATCTGCGGCGCCGGCTGGCGGTGCGGTGCGGCGAGACGCAGGCCATGGCGCTCGTCTATATCGCTCGGCGGCAAGGGGAGGGTGTGCCGCGGCCGGGCTATATCCCGCTCGTGGTCGATGCGGCGCGCGAGTGGCAATTGCCCGAACCGTACATCCGTTCGCTTGCGCGCTGGGCGCCATCGCGCTGGCGCGGCGCGCGCGCCAAGGACACGGGGGAAGTGGGATGAGCGTCATGCGCCATCTCATCATCCGCGGCCGCGTTCAGGGGGTCGGGTACCGCGCCTTCGTGGAAGACGCCGCGCTCGATCACGGGCTTGCCGGCTGGGTGCGCAACCGACGCAACGGCGAGGTCGAAGCGGTGTTCGCAGGGCCGGCGGCAGCCGTCGCGCAGGTCATCAAGGCCTGCCGCCACGGGCCCCGCGGCGCACTCGTCGACAGCGTCGAGGAGCGCGAGGCGACGCAAGAGGAGCTTGCCTTGTGCGGCGGCGCGCGCTTTGCGGTGCTGCCGACGGTTTAGAGCATCGAGGTGCGAGCATCGACAGGCGAAGCTTGCCTACCCGCCGGCAGCCGCCCCGAACAGTTGCTCGAATTCACGACGCAACACCGCGTCGACTCCGTCTGGTGTCGTTTTGATGCCGAGATCCGCGAGGCTGGTCACGCCATAGCGCGGCTCGGAAACGCCGCAGGGCACGATGCCCGCGTAATGTAACAGATCGCAGTCGATGTTGAGCGCGACCCCGTGCATCGTCACCCAGCGCTTGATCCTGATGCCGATCGCCGCGATCTTGTCCTCGTGGCCAACGCCTTTCTCCGGCCGCCGCACCCACACGCCGATGCGGTCTTTGCGCCGCTCGCCGGCGACGTTGAACTTCGCCAAGGTGCGGATGATCCATTCCTCCAAGGTGGCGACGAAGCGGCGCACGTCCGGTCCGCGGCGCTTGAGATCGAGCATCAGATAGACGACGCGCTGCCCCGGGCCGTGATAGGTGAACTGCCCGCCGCGTCCGGCCGAATGGACCGGAAAGCGTGGCGCGATCAGCTCCTCCTCTTTCGCACTGGTGCCGGCGGTATAAAGCGGCGAATGCTCGAGCAGCCAAACGAGCTCCGGCGCGAGGCCGTCCGCGATCGCCGCCGCGCGCGCCTCCATCGCCGCGAGCGCGGCCTCGTAGGCGACAAGGGCTTTGCTGATCCGCCATTCGACCGGACGCGAGACCGGATCGGGTCGCACCAACACAACATCGCGCGCAGTGACCATATCGGCTTTGCTCCGGCCGCTCGGCGCCAGCAACATCCCGGGGGCGGAGCGGAGTCAAGTCCTGCGCGCGACGGCAAAACGCCGGGCAGTGCGCCCGATAGGTTCAATCCGGGGCGGATGGACTGCAGGGCTGCCGCCCTTGTTCCGCTGGGGTCGATTTGTTACATCGAGCGCCGTCGCCTCGATGCGCGGGCAATCGGCCCGCGCCCTTCAATCTGCGGTCGTGGCGGAATTGGTAGACGCACTAGCTTGAGGTGCTAGCGGGGCAACCCGTGGAGGTTCGAGTCCTCTCGACCGCACCACTCCCAAAAATCAGCATTGTTTTCATTCGGCTTTTCTCCCCGCCGCCCTCACCGGATGCAAAGGTGAGGGAATAGATTGTTCATCGGGCGTTCTCTCGAGCTTGCCGATCGCGCGCTTGGCAAGCATCGCGCGGTTGGCTTCGCGCGTGTAGAGCGATGCCATGCCGCCGCCACGCCATCCGAACAGCGCCTCGAGCTCGGCGACGGTCGCACCGTTCTCGGCGGCGCGAGTCGCGCCGACCTTGCGCAGCGCAGACTACCTCCCACGCGGATTCACAATCTCAGCAGGTAGCCTGGCACAGGACCGCCGCTGGTTATTTCACCCCTGCTTCGCGACGCGCTTGGGCGGCGTGTCCGGTGATAGGGAGATCCAGGGGTGGCGTGACTCCTCCCACACACTTATGGTCGGCGCGGGGAAGTTCGGGTCGGCGAAGCTGCCGATGGCAACGGCGACATATCCAGGAAAGCCTTCGCCCTCCCAGTAGACGGTGGAGCCGCATGTCGGACAGAAATGAAAGGTTAGGGCGTTGCCGCTTTCGGCTGTCCGCATCCACGCCGTAACCTTACCGGCGAAGGTGACCTGCTCGCGGCGGAAGCGCGCCTGGTTGCTGATCACGGCGCCGGTGCGGCGCTGGCACTCCAGGCAATGGCACATGGAGATGCGCGATGGTTCGCCCTCAATCGTAAGGTGAAGCTGCCCGCAATTGCAGGCGGCGTGTCGGGTACTCATGGACCGGCTCCGTGGGCTGTCGATATAGGGTGAGTGTAGGCTGGACTTCGAAACTATGCACCATGAGCAGCGAAATCATATGACCAAGCTAATGTCGGCCCCTGGCACGAAGTGTGAGTATTAGCGCGCCGCTGTGATGGAATGCTTTCGGCGGGTGTACTGCGGACATGCTGACGAGCTTGGTCCGCGACGGTTATATGGTGCACAGCAGACGTCACCCCGAATGTGGTAGCCTCAGGCTGGCCGGTACTCTGGGCAGAAAGGGAATCCCATGCGGCGGCGCGACTTCATCACGCTTCTCGGCGGCACGGCCGCATGGCCGCTAGCGGCGCGCGCACAGCAAAGCGATCGCGTATACGGGAGAGGACCGCGCGCTCGCAGCGTGGTATTTTTCGGTATCGCCAGGAGCGGCGGCTAAGAAGCAAGGAGATTAGCGTGCAATTCCAGGTCTCATGCATAAGTCGCGATGAATGCAGCGCGGAGGAGTGGGAAGCTCGCGTCGATCTTGCCGCCGCGCATCGACTGGCCGTTATGCATGGCCTAAACGAGGGAATCTTCAATCACCTGACCCAAGTGGTCCCTGGCAAACCCGACTGCTATTACCAGATTCCGTTTGGCATGCACTGGTCGGAGGTCAAGGCTTCTTCGTTCATGGAGGTAGGCATC
>DATNNX010000224.1:0-3336 GCA_035601615.1 Xanthobacteraceae bacterium | reverse complement strand
GCTTCGGCGGTTTTCTCCGGCGCACGGAAATATCCGCTTGCGAATGCGGATGGATCATCCGCACGCACCACGAGTTCGCCAGGCGCATCGGCCGCGACGTCATTGTCCTGATCGTCGACCACGCGGGCCTGAAAGCCTTCGAACACCGGGCCCATCAATCCCGGCTTCTGGTGCTCCATGGTCGTGCCCAGTACGAAATTGGTTTCCGTGGATCCCCAGCCGTCGAGCAAGCGGATCCCAGTGCGCTGCGTGAATTCCTCGTGGAACTGAGCCGGGACACCGGGCGCGAGAGCGACGCGCACCGTATGCGCGGCCTCCTCCGCAGAGCAAGGCCGCGAGAGCAGGATCGGCACCATGGCACCCAGCACATAGGTGACGGTCGCCCGATAGTGTGCAAGCGAGGCAAAAAATCGCGACGCGGAAAATCTCTTCTCAAAACAAACGGACGAGCCGGTCAAAAGGGCCTGATAGAAGGTGTTGAGCGCGTTGGTATGAAACAATGGCAGGCTCGTGAAGAGGACATCGTCAGCGCGCAATTGCAACAGTGATGCGGTGTTGACGGCCCACCAGAAATATTGCGCCTGCGGGCAGCAGACGCCCTTCGATGGGCCGGTGGTGCCGGAGGTATAGAGGATCAGCGCCAGATCGCCGGGTCCGACCGCAGCAGCCGCGAGCCGCTCGCTCCCCCGCGGCATCGAGGTGGAAACGACCTTTCCGATACGGACGTCCGTTGTGGGATCGATCAGCCAAATGGCCTCGATGGCCAATTCGGGCGGATGCAGGAGAGCCAGATTTTTCGCATAGGCCGCTTCCATGACCAGTAGCCGCGCGGCGCAATTCGACAGGATGTGCTGAAGCTGCGGTCCGCGCGACGCGACGTTAATTGGAACGGCAATGGCGCCGAGCCAAGCGCAGCCGAGCACGATTTCCAAGAACTCGATCCGGTTCGAGCAGATGACGGCGACGCGATCACCCGGCTCGATGCCGGCCGAGCGCAAGGTACCGGCACAACGCGCCGCGGCCTCGTACGTGTCGGCATAGGTCCACGTCGTCCCTCCCGCCGCGACCAGGGGCTTTTGCGCAAATCGTCCGGCTTGGCGCGTCAGCATCGCCGGCAGCGTGCGATCGGCGGGCGCAAACGATTGCGACCACTGCGCTCGCAACTGTGATGCTGAGACCATGGCCGTCAGTTCACCTTGCCGCCGAGATAGCTGGCGATGACACGCGGGTCGTGCATGAGGCTGACGGCGGGGCCGCTGTGAACGATTGAGCCGGTTTCCAGAACGTAGCCATAGTCGGCGGTCTCGAGCGCTGCGCGGGCATTCTGCTCGACGAGCAGGATTGAGACGCCAAGCTCGCGCAATCCCGTTACGATGCGGAAGATCTCGCGCACGATCAGCGGAGCAAGGCCGAGGCTCGGCTCGTCGAGAAGAAGCAATCGCGGCTTCGCCATCAGCGCGCGCCCGAGCGCCAGCATCTGGCGTTCTCCGCCGGACAAGGTGCCGGCGAGTTGCCCGCGCCGCTCGGACAGGCGCGGGAAGCGCTCGTAGACCTCCTGCATATCCCGTTGCACGGCTTCGCGGTCCCCCCAGCGCGTATAGGCACCCAGAACAAGATTGTCCGCTACAGTCATCTCGGTGAAGAGTTCGCGGCGCTCCGGCACCAGGCAGATCCCTCGACGCACGCGCTCTTCCGTACTCAGAATGCGAAGATCTTGCGCCTCATACCAACTCTCGCCTTTGGATGGCAAAAGGCCCATCAGCGCTGCGAGCAGCGTCGTTTTTCCGGCGCCGTTCGGGCCGATCACGGTAACGATGTGACCGGCTTGCATTTCGAGCGAAACACCGGTCACGGCCTCGACCTTGCCGTAGCTCACATGCAAATCGGTGACCGACAGCAGCGCGGTCATGCGACACCGCCAAGATAGGCTTCCTGCACGCGCGGCTCGGCGCGGATGTCGGCGGGGACGCCTTCCGCGAGCTTCGAACCGAAGTCCATCACGACGATTCGGTCGACGAGGTTCATGACGAATTCCATGTCGTGTTCGACCAGAACAATCGTCATGCCTTCGTTGCGCAAGGTGCGCAGCAGCTGAGACAGAATTTGCTTCTCGAGGCTGCGCAGGCCGGCGGCCGGCTCGTCCAGAATCACCACGACAGGGTCGGCGGCGAGCGCGCGCGCAACTTCCAGAAGGCGCTGTTGACCCAGCGGGAGATTACCCGCCAGTTCGCCGGCCTTTTCGGCGAGGCCGACGCGCTTCAACTGCTGGAAAGCCTCGAACTGCGCCGATTTTTCTTCGTGGCGATCGAGCCGCATCGCGCCGGCGAGAAATCCCGAGCGCGTGCGCGAATACGTCCCCAACAGCGCATTGTCGAGCAGCGTCATGTTCGGCCGCAGTTTCACGTGCTGGAACGTGCGTGCGACGCCTCTGGCGGCGATGTGACGCGGCGCCAATTTCGTCACGTCGTGATCCAGGAACATGATCCGCCCGGCGTTCGGTTTGGCGGTTCCGGTGATCAGATTGAGAAGGGTGCTTTTGCCGGCTCCGTTCGGTCCGATCAGGCCCAAGACCTCGCCGGCCTTCACCTCGAAGCTCACGTCGTTCACGGCGGCGAGTGCGCCGAACCGTTTCGTCGCGCCTTGAATTGTCAGCACGGGCTGGCCGGACACGATGGGGCGCGCGCGGCGTGCAAGCGGCGCCGCCTGCGCCGGCAGGGCCGAAGGTGGACGCGGCAGATAGCGGTTGATCATAGGAACGATGCCCGCGCGTGCCTTTTGCAGTATCACGACGAAAAGGACGCCGAACGCGACAACTTCGAGCTGCGCGCTGTAGCGCGTGAATACGGGAAGCACGTCCTGCAAGGTATTCTTGAGCAGCGTGATGACGGCCGCGCCGACCACCGCGCCCGCGAGGTGGCCGGCACCACCGACCAGCGCCATCAGCAGGAGTTCGATGCTTGGACGGATGTCGAACGGCGCCGGGTTCACGTAGCGTTGCATATGCGCATAAAGCCAGCCGGACAGACCTGCGAGCGTTCCGGCTAAAACAAAAACGGCAAGTCGCATCCCAAAGGAATCGATCGCGAGGCTTTCCACCATGGCGATGCCGCCGCGCAGGCTGCGGACCGCACGGCCCTTGCGCGAGTCGAGCAGGTTCCTGCACAGAAACATGACGATACCGAGCAGTGCCCAAATGAAGCAGTACATCGCGAGATTGCCGCCGAGCGAGATCGGCCCGATGGTGATTGCCGGAATTCCAGATAGCCCGCTGTAGCGCCCGATCGCGTCGATGTTTCCAAACAGGAAAAAGATGGCAACGCCCCAGGCGATCGTGCT
>DATNNX010000223.1:0-21930 GCA_035601615.1 Xanthobacteraceae bacterium | reverse complement strand
GGTTACAGCGCGGACGGGTCGAGCCGGCGCACGGTCAGCATGGTGATGTCGTCGGACGGGAGCGCCGTCCCCACGAACCCGCGGAGCGCCTGGTCCACCGACTTTACGATCGCGGCCGCACTTGCGCAGCCCGTGGCCGCGCGCAGCACCGATTCCAGGCGCGCTTCGGCGAAGAGCTCTCCCTCGAGATTGGCCGCCTCGGTCACGCCATCCGTGAAGACGTAAATGCTTTCGCCCGGCGCCAGGGAGGTCCGTCCGGTGACGTAGACCGCATCGGGGCGAACGCCGAGGATGATGCCCTTGCCGCCTTCAATGGCGGCCAGGCCTTGCCCGTTCAAGCGGTACGGCGCGTTATGCCCGGCATTGCAGAATTCGACCTCGCCGTTTGACGGCCTGAGCATCGCAAAGAACAGCGTTACGAACATCATGTCGCCGTTGTTCTGGCAGAGCTCGCGGTTCACCCGCGCGATGATCTCGGCCGGCGCTGCCGACGGCCCCTCCCGCGAGCGCATGAGGTCGGTCGCGATGCGAATGAGGCTCTTGGTGCGCGCCATGAACAGCGCCGCCGCCATGCCCTTGCCCGACACGTCGCCCACCAGGAAGCACAGCATTCCGTCCTCGGTGATGAAAAAGTCGTAGAGGTCGCCGCCAACCTCCCGCGCCGGCTCCATGCTCGCGCACAAGTCGATCGGAAATTCCTGGCTCGGCGGCGGGAATGATTGCGGGACCATCGCCATCTGCAGCCGGCGCGCCGCATCAAGCTCCTCCTGCAGACGGGCAAGATGGGCGTCGATCTCGTCCCGCAACCGTTTCTTCTCGAGGGTGGCGCCGAGGCGCGCTTTCAGCAAAACTGGATTGAACGGCTTGAGCAGATAGTCGACGGCGCCGAGCTCGATGCAGCGCGCCATGCTGTTCATCTCGGTGAGCGCCGAGATCATGATAACGGGGAGATCGCGCAGCCGCGCCTGATCCTTGAGCCAGGCGAGTACCTGGAATCCGTCGACCTTGGGCATCATCACGTCGAGAAGGACGAGGTCGAAGGCGCCGGTCTTGAGGCGCGCAATCGCCTCCTCGCCGTCGCGCGCGGTCTCGATCTCGGTATAACCCTCGAGATCGAGATGAAGCTTCAACGTATAGAGGTTGTCGTCGTTGTCATCGACAACGAGGATGCGGGGCGGAGCTCCCATCGGCCGGTCGCCGCTCACGGTGCTGTTCCGATTCATGCCGAGACAGCACTCTAGACCATGTCCGTCTCATATCGAACCACAAGCCGGCATGGTGGCCGCGCTCAGCCAGGCTCCTTCGTCCCCGCGAACGCGCATGGGCACCAAGTAGGTCCTGTCCCCGATGCGGTGCAGCGCGAAGCAAAGCGTAGCGGTGCACCGCTGATCCGGGACCGCCACGGAGCGGAATGGTCCCGTCTGCGGCGCACCGTCCCCTTCGCTCCGCACTGCGCCGCGCCCGGGACACGCCGCCCGGCCGCGAAGCGTGAGTTCCTTGCCACTGAATCGATCTGAAATCTTCTGAACGGGAACCGTTTGAGCATTCCGCCGCCAGGGGAATACGGCTAAGACAGCACCGCTGTGGATGGCGGACCAACGGTGCGGCATGGACATCTCGGTCGACGATCTCGCCGGCGGCATCACCAAGGTCGCCTTGCGTGGGCGCTTCGATACGACGGGAGCGGTGGTCGTCGAGTTGCCATTCAACAAGATCGCCACGGAAAAACAAAAGATCATGGTCGATCTTTCCGCCGTGAACTTCCTCGCCTCCTACGGCATTCGCGTTCTCCTCGTCGGCGCCAAGATCGTCAAGAACAACGGTGGCAACTTAGTCATCCTGTGTCCGGACAATAATGTCGCAAAGGTGCTCAAGACCGCGGGGATGGATGCCCTGATCCCTATCCATCAGAGCGAAGCCGCTGCAACGGCGGCGCTGGCATCATGATTGCGATGGCGAATAACGAAGCAAGTCGTCTGGTGCTCCGTAAGGACGTTGCCGAATTGAAGCGCCTGGCGGGCTGGATCGAAGGGTTCACCCGGAAGCGCACGTCGCCCGACGTGTCCTTCGCCGTGCAGCTCTGCCTCGAAGAGGCGGTCGCCAATATCATCATGTATGGCGGCGCAAGGGACGATCCGCTCGAAATTGCCGTGGAGCTCGAACGCAACGGCGGAAATCTGGTCGCCCGGATCGAGGATAACGGCCGCCAATTCGATCCCACTCGGGCGCTGCCGCCGGTTCCGGCGCGCTCGCTCGAGGAGGCGAAGGTCGGGGACGTTGGCATTCATCTGATGCGCAGCTTCGCGAGCGGCATGGATTACGAACGCCGCGATGGTCGCAATCGGCTCACCTTGCGGTTCCTCGAACCGGCGGTGCCGCCGGCGGAGTGATCCCCAATGAGCGAAGCTTTCGTCTTCGGCCCATTCCGATTGCTAGTCGCGCGGCGCGAGCTGTTGGCCCACGGCGTCCCGGTCACGATGGGGCAGCGCGCGTTCGAGATCCTCCTGACGCTGGTGAGCCGCCACGGCCAACTCGTGACCAAGGACGAACTGATGGCCGAGGTCTGGCCCGGCGTGGTGGTGGAAGAAAACAACATTCAGGTTCACATTTCCGCCGTGCGCAAGGTGCTCGCCGCAGCAGGCGACGGCGACCGCTATTTGCTCACGGTCGCCGGACGCGGCTATCGCTTCTTGGCCCCGGTCACACGCGAGAGCCCTGGGGAACCCAAAACAGCGGGAGTGGACGACCAAAGCGCGCCGGCCGGTGCCGACATCGGTGCCGCCACCAATAATCTTCCCCAGCAGTTGACCAGTTTGATCGGCCGCGAAGCCGATCTCGCGGAGATCAAGGCGCGGCTGAGGGATCACCGCCTGGTGACGCTCACCGGATCGGGCGGGGTGGGCAAGACCCGGCTCTCGATCGAGGCCGGCCGCAGCCTGCTCGATCGCTACCTCGACGGCGTATGGCTTGCCGAACTCGCCCCGCTCAATGACGCGCAGCTCGTAACCTCCATCGTCGCCGACGCTTTGGGTGTCAGTCTGAGCGCGACCGCCGGCGGCTTGGACACGCTCACATCCGCCCTCAGGACCAAACAGCTTCTCCTGATCATCGACAATTGCGAGCACGTCATCGCCGAAGCCGCCCGTGTCGCCGAAGCACTGATGCGCGGCTGCCCGCGCCTGTCGATCCTGGCATCGAGCCGCGAACGGATGGCGATCGCAGGAGAAAGCGTCATCCGCGTGCCGTCGCTGCCGGCGCCGCAGCCCGACGAGGCGGCCACGGCAGCGCGCGCGTGTGACTACGCCGCCGTACGTCTGTTCGTCGAGCGCGCGAACGCGCTCGGCTGCGGATTCGCGCTCACCGACGCCAATGCGGCCACGGTGGCGTCGATCTGTCGCAGGCTTGATGGCATCCCGTTGGCGATCGAGCTGGCGGTGCCGCGGCTCAAAGTGCTGCCCGTGGATAAGCTCGCCCGCGGCCTCGATGAGCGCTTCCGGCTCCTGACCGGCGGCAGCCGCACCGCCTTGCCGCGACAACAGACGCTCCACGCCCTGATCGACTGGAGCTATGGCCTGCTCAGCGATGCGGAGAAGACGTTGCTCGCCCGGCTGTCGGTGTTCTTGGGCACAACCTCGCTCGCCTCGATCAGCTCGGTGGTTGGCGGTGACGACATGCCGCCGGAGCAAATTGGAGATCTGCTGCTGTCGTTGGTAGAGAAGTCGTTGGTGCATGCCGATCTCGATAGCAACGATTCCCGCTATGGGTTGCTTGAGTCGACCCGATATTTTGCGGCCGAGAAGCTCGCCGATGCGCCCGCCCTGCGCCGCCGGCATGCCGAGCATTTTGCCGCGCGGTTCGCTCAAGCGACGTCGGCATGGGAGACGACCCCGACCCGGGAATGGATCGCATCCTATGCATCCGACGTCGACAACTTGCGCGGCGCGCTGGACTGGGCGTTCGGACCGGACGGCGATGTCGCAGTTGGGCTCGATCTCGTGGCGCACAGCCACATCTTGTGGGCCGAGCTCGGCTTGATGCTGGAGCACCGGTACTGGGTGGTTGCGGCGCTCGAAAAACTCGGCAACGGGACGCCGCCCAAAATAGCGGCGCGGCTTCTCTCCTGGCAAGCCGGCGACGTGCGGGAACTCGACGATCCCGCCGATTACGAGGAAGCGATGCGCGCCGCCGACCTCTACCGCAAACTCGGCGACAGCTTTCACGAGGGCCGAGTATTATTGCGGGCCGGCACTGCGCGCCTGTCGCCCGACAGCGCCGAGGAGGGCGAGCGCCTGCTGCGCGAAGCGCACGCACTGGTGCGACCGTTCGGGACCACAAAGACGCTGGCGCACTGCCTCAGCGCGCTCGCATCGGCTCGTCTCTTCGCCGGTGATCTCTCGGACGCGCATTCGCTGCACCGGCAGGCACTCGACGTTTATCGCGATCTCGGCGAGGGCTCCGATGATCGTGCGACCTTTTGAGCCGCGCGCGCCCGCAGCGGCCAAATTGGCCGCATTGTCGCCTGGCTTTCTAAGCCCGGGGCGCAGGCGATATGATGAGGGCGCCTGCTTCCGCCCTCGAAATCAGGGCAGCCGACGCGATTAGCCGACCGAGAGGAGCTCGAGCTAAGAATGGCAACTGATCTCCCCGGTATCCTCATCGTCGACGACAACGAGGACAATCGATACACGCTGCAATTGCTGCTCGAGACGGATGGTCACGAGCGCATCTCCAGCGCGGCTAGCGGAAACGAGGCGATTGCGCTGATCGAGAAGGAAAAGTTCAGTCTCGTCCTGCTTGATCTCATGATGCCGGATTTGAACGGGGACGAGGTGCTCAGGCTGATCAAGAGCGATCCGGACAAGCGCGATATTCCGGTGGTCATGATCAGCGCCGACACCGACGCCGAGAAGATCTCGCAATGCATCGAGCTCGGGGCCGACGATTACTTGCCCAAGCCTTTCAATCCGTCGATCTTGCGGGCGCGGATCGGGGCGGCGCTGCGCAGGCACTCGCTACGGGCGCTGGAAAACGAGTATATCGGCAAGATCGAAAACGAGAAGCGCCATTCCGAGACCCTGTTGCGCAACATTCTGCCGGCGGAGATCGCGACGCGGCTGCGCAACGGGGAAAGCAATATCGCCGACCATTTCGATGACGCTACCGTCATTTTTGCCGATGTGGTCGGCTTCGGCAAGATCACGGCGCGCATGAAGGCGTTTGAAATCGTCGCCTGTCTCAATCAGGTGTTCAGCGAATTCGATAAGCTTGCGGAAGAGGCCGGCATCGAAAAGATAAAGACGATCGGCGACAACTACATGGCCGTCTGCGGCCTCCCCACGCCGCGCCCCAATCACGCCCGGCTGGCGGCGAAATTCGGACTCGACATGATCGGAGCGACCGCGCGATTGCGCTCGCGGCTGCCGGTCCCGTTCACGATCCGGGTCGGGCTACACTCCGGCCCAGTCATGGCCGGAGTAATCGGCACGCGAAAATTCGCCTACGATGTGTGGGGCGATACCGTAAATATCGCCGCGCGCATGGAGGCCGCGGGTGCCCCCAATCGCGTGCTCGCGTCGGCCGCGACCGTGAAAGCGCTGGGAAACGATTACAGCCTCGATGGGCCGCACAAGATCGAGAACAAGGAAGGCCGCGTGCTGGAGGCGTTCTTCGTGGCCCAGCGATCGTGACATGCTGGCGCCCTGCAAGGCTTAAGTCTGCTGCGCGGCGCTTGCGGCGGCGGCCTGCTCCTTGGCTTTGTACTGATCGATGATGCCTTCCAGGCGCGCGATATTCTGCAACAGTCGCTCCGTGCTCAGGCGCAGGAAGTAGTAGCCGAATTCCGGATTCTGGAAGTAGATTTCGAGCAGCCGGTCATAGGTGATGGCGAGCATTTCCCCCTCTTCGATGCATTCGAGCGACTGCGTGCGGCGGTTGTCTGGTGAGAGAAAAGCGAGTTCACCCACGAGCCGTCCGGGCGGCAGCTCGATCGCCAATTCGGTCACGAGAAATTTTCCCGTCACCGTGAAGAACATCTCATTGGCCCCGTCGCCTTTGCGGAACAGCACGTCGCCTTTGGCGTACTTGCGCCGAGTCATGAACGGCTTGAGCCAGTCCATCGACAAATCGCCTTGCGCCGCGGCGCGCGCCTTCTTCACGAGCTTGAGCATCTGCGCGAGGCGGAAAATGTTGATGGGCAGCAGCAGAAGATATAGCGTCAGAGTGGTGAACGTGGCGGACAGCACGCCGTACCCGATGAAGAACACGTCGCTGATAATGCCGGCCACCCGCAGCGGTACCATCGTGCGCATCAATAACGTGGTGACGAAGAAAACCGCGCCGACCAGAGCCAACATGTTGGCGACGGTCACCGAGGCCAACGCGAGATCCACCACCCGTTGGAACAGGGCGTCGAACGTTAGGTTGCTCGCGTCGAGCTTGAGGTGAGTCAGCAACTTCGTGAGGATGTCGTCCATCGCCGCATCCATTGCGCCATTCGCCAGCGCCGCCACAACTAGATCGCCTGTCATGTTCCAGTATTCCTGCTCAGGAATGTGCGCGCTATCGCGGAGCGGACCGCGACCGCGGGGGCGTCCATATGCCGCGCATCTGCGCGGTGTAGGCCAGTAGCGTCTTGATGCAATTACACGATCCGGACGGCCAATCAACGACCCATTCGCCGGTCAGGGCGGCCGCGGCTGCGGCTCCCGTCACGAACAAGTGTGCTATGTTGCGAGCAGGACGGGAGCAGCGATGAAACCAACTGGAAAAGGGAACACGGTCGCCCGCGGCGCCGCGATCCTTGCAGCCTTGTTCGCGGCGATGCCGCAGGCATCGGCCGCGGATCTGCTCAAGCTCGCGAGTGCCCAGCGCGGGGCCTGGGAATCGGCGGCGCCGGAACTCGGGCAACCTGCCGGCATCTTCGCCAAGCACGGAATCACGCTCGATTTGCTCTACACGCGTGACGGGGAGGTCGAATCGGCGGTGGCGTCCGGCAGCAGCGACGTGGGAGTGGGCGTCGGCACGATCGGAGTGCTGCGTGCCTATGCCAAGGGCGCGCCGTTGCGGGTGATCGGGGCGAGCACGACCGGAACCGCCAACTATTGGTACGTCCAGGCTGCCTCGCTAATCAAAACGATCAAGGACATGGACGGCAAGACCATCGCTTATTGGACGAGCAATGCGGCCAGCAAATACGACGTGTTCGATCTGATCAAGCAGTACAAGCTCAAGGCCAGGCCGACGGTAATCGGGGGACCGGCCGCGACCTTCAATCAGGTCATGTCGGGTCGCATCGATGTCGGCTGGGCGGAGGCGCCATTCGGGGTCGATGCCATCGAGGAAGGCAAAATCCGTGTTGTGGCGCGAGCAGCCGACGTTTCCGCGATCCGGCGCGACACGGTCCGCGTGCTCATTACTAACGCGGATACGTTGCAGAAGCGTAAGGAAGTGCTTGGGCGCTTCCTGCAGGCCTATCGCGAGACCATCGAGTGGATGTATTCCGATCCCACCGCGCTCAAGCGTTACGCGGAGCTCGCCGGCGTATCGGAAAGTGTCGCCCAGCGCCTGCGCGAGTTCTTCCCGAAGGAGATGCTCTCGCCGGACAAGGTCATCGGTCTTGACGCGATCATCAAAGAGGCGATGACCTCGCATTCTCTCCAGGTGCCGCTTTCGAAAGCGCAAATTTCCGAATTGGTCCAAATTCCCACAGCGACGCGCTAGTTCTGTTTGCGACGACGAAACCTTCAGCCGGCCGGCTGCGAGCGCTGATGTGCTCTGAGCGCTGCGAGGCGGCGGTCGCGCCAGCGCATGCGCGCGGCGACCTGTTCGGGTGCCAAAGCTTTTCCCCACTGTGCGAGGATGCGCGCGAGGTTCTCGCCCGCGTAGCGTGACGGATTTGCCGCGCTCAACGCGCTGAGACTCGGACCATAGCGCCGGCAGTAGTCGGGGATACCGGCGGGGGCATTGAGCTCGATGGTCTCGAATGGGCCCATGAACGACCAGCGCAAACCCAATCCGTCTTTGAGAGTCTTGTCGAGATCCTGCGGCGTGACGTAGCCGTCTCCGACGAGGCGGAACGCCTCCGACAGCAGCACGGCTTGCAGCCGGTTGAGAATAAATCCCTCGATCTCGCGCTTTACGATGATCGGGACCTGCCCCACTGATTCGTAGATCGTCTTGGCCTTGCTGACGATCGCGGGCGCAGTCCAGGGCGCGCCGATGAGCTCCACAAGCGGAATCAGATGCGGCGGGTTGACAGGATGGGCAACCAGGCAGCGATGTCGCCCCGCCAGACCCTCTGAAAATAGGCTCGCCACGATCGTGGAGGTGGAGGACGCCAGAATCGCCTCGGGCGCGGCGAGCCGATCGAGCTCCGAGAAGATCGCGCGTTTGGTCTCGAGCCTCTCGGGCAGATTCTCCTGGACGAGGTCCGCGCCATCGAGCGCATCGCGGAGATCGGCAGCGAGCCGCACGCGCGCGGCCGCGGCGTGCGCATCCTCCAGGAGACCCTGCTCGGCGAGGTCTTCGAGCCCCTGCGCCACTAGCGTGTGCGCGTTCTCGCAGACGTCCCGCGCCACATCGTAGAGGGCGACCTCGCAGCCACCGCCTGCAAACACGACCGCCCAGGAACGCCCAATCAAGCCGGCTCCCACCACGGCAATTCGATTGTTTACATCCACAGCACTTTTCTCCTCAACGCGAGGTCGTCGCGTAATGCGTGCGACGGACCAGTCCACGTCACGGATCCGCGCTCGAGCACGACCGTACGGTCCGAGAGGGCGAGCGCGAGGTCGAGATGGTGGTCGACGATGATTATCGCCACATCGTAGCGCAGGCGGTCGAACGCCTCGAACAGCTCCTCGGTGACAGCTGGAGAAAGTCCCTCGAACGGCTCGTCGAGCAGCAGCACGCGAACGTCTCCGGCCAGCGCCCGAGCGACTGCCAACATCTGCTGCTCGCCGCCGGAAAGATAGTCCGCCGGCGCGTACCAGCGGTCGGTCAGCCGCGGGAAATACGAGGCGATACGCTCGTCGCTCCAGTGGATACCGGCGCCGGTCATCCGCTTGAGGCGGCCGAGCGCCAGATTATCGGCGACGCTCATGCCGGCGAACAAACCTCTGCCCTGCGGCACATATCCGATGCCGCGGCGCGCGATCTCGGCCGAGGCAAAGCCCGCCGTGTCCTCGCCTTGGAGCCGGATTGCACCTGCCGCGGGCGGAGCAATCCCGATCACGGTCTTGAGCAGCGTCGACTTGCCGGCGCCGTTGCGGCCGAGCAACGCGAGGATTTCGTGTTCGCGCACGTCGAGCGAAACAGAATTGAGAATATGACTCTTGCCGTAGAAGGTGTCGACGCGGTCGACCACTAGAATCGGAGTAGTGCCAGCCGCCGAAACGCGCGGCTTTGCGGCGAGCGCGGCGGCGCCCGAGCCGATATAGACCTCGCGCACCTTGGCGTCGTTGCGCGCGTCCTCGACCGTGCCATCGATTAGCACCTTCCCATCGTTCATAACGGTGACGTGGTCGGCGATCTGGAACACACGATCGATGTCATGTTCCACGAGCAGCACGGGAATTTCCGTGGCGATTATCGACAGCAGCGAAGCGATGCGTGTGCGCTCGGCGGCGGCGAGCCCCGCGAGCGGCTCGTCGAGCAGCAGGATGCGCGGCCGGGTCGCAATCGCAAGGCCCATGTCCAGCAGGCGCTGCCCGCCATAGGAGAGCGAGGCCGCCTCGGCGCGCTCCATTCCAGTAAGGCCTACAAAGGCAACGAGCTCGGTGGTTTCCTTGTTTATGTCGTCGACTCCCTCCGCCGTCGCCCACATCGCAAACCGCTTTGCGCTGCGTGCCTGCACGGCGAGCCGCAGGTTCTCCTTCGCCGAGAGCCCGCCGAATAGATTTGTGATTTGGAACGAGCGGCCGACCCCGGCCGTGGTGATGTCCTCGGGCTTCAAGCCGGCAATCGAGCGGCCCGCGAGCTCGATTTGGCCCGCGTCAGGTGGAAAGAGACCCGATAGGAGATTGAAGGCGGTGGTCTTGCCGGCGCCGTTCGGACCGATCAGCGCGTGCAGGGTGCGGTCCTTGACCATGAAATCGATGCCATCGACCGCGTGAATGCCGCCGAAGCGTTTTATGAGACCACGCGCCAGCAGGACCGGCGCCTCGCTCGCGGCGTCGCGGCGATAGATCTGCGGCAGTTTCGCGTTTTCAGCGATCCGGCGGCCGGCCATGGCCGCGGCCTCGATCGTGTGCTTGCGGAAGGGAGCGAGGACCCGTCCGGCGACGCCGACGAGTCCGGTCGGGGAGAACACAATGAAGCCGACGAACAGCAGGCCGAAATAGAACAGCCAGTGCGGTGTCCAGATCGACAGGAACTCGCGAAACAGAATGAAGAACAACGCGCCGAGCGCGGGGCCGAGAAAGCTGCGCATCCCCCCGATCACCACCATGGCGACGAGCTCGCCCGAGAAGGCGACCGCGAGCGGCTCTGCCGAGGCGAAGCGGTGATTGAATACCGAAAGCGCGCCTGCGATCGCGACCACGCTCGCCGATAGCACGAAGCCGATCAGCTTGTAGCGGTTGGTGGGATAGCCGAGAAAGCGCGCACGCTCCTCGTTCTCGCGGATTGCGACGAGCACGCTGCCGGCGGGTGATCGGTGGAAGCGCCAGAGGAAGTAACAGATCGCCATCCCGATTGCCGCGACGGCCCAGTAGTAGACGCGGTCGGAATCGAGATCGAGGCCGAGCACGCTCGATCGGGTGACACCGCCCAATCCGCTCTCGCCGCCGGTAAGCTCGGTCCAGCGATAGCCGATGGTAAATAGCAGTGCTGTCAACGCCAACGTGAGCAGCGAGAAATAAACGCCGCGCCGCCGCAGGATCAGCGCGCCGGAGAGGAGCGCGCCCGCCGCAACAAAAACAATCGCGAATAGGAACGGCAGAACGATCGCTTCCGGAAACCAGTATCGCTGGCTTAAGGCGGCAGCATAGGCGGAAAGCCCGAACCACGCCCCATGCCCGAATGACACCAAGCCGGTATGGCCGAGCAGCACGTTGAGTCCCATGCAGGCAATGGCGAACACGACGACATCGATTGCCGAGCGCAACGGCAAGCCGGCAACGTCGAGCGCGAACGGCAGGAGCGCCAGCGCGAGCGCCGCAAGGAGAAGCGGAGCGTGTTCATCGCGCATGACGGCTACTCGAACCTTTGGATGCGCTCGCCGAAAAGGCCGCGCGGGCGCACCAGAAGCACCAGTGCCATCAGCAGATACATCGAGGCTTCGCCCCAGGATGGGTTGAAGTAGATGGTGATCCCGCGCACGACACCGACAAGGACAGAGGCGGCGATAACGCCCCAGAACGAGCCCAGCCCGCCGATCACCACGACGACGAAGGCGGCGGTGAGGATTTCGGCCCCCATCGCCGGGTGCACACCCGCAATCGGGGCGAGCAGCACGCCGGCAAGTCCGGCGAGGCCAACGCCGAGCGCCGCGATCGCCGTCATGTAGGGTGCAAGCGAGATGCCGAGCGCGCCGACCACGTCTGGGTTTTGTACACCCGCGCGCACGACGCGGCCGAACGCGGTGCGATAAACGATGAACCAGGTCGCGGTCACCGCAGCCACCGCGACGCCTAAGATGACAAGGCGGTATCGCGAGTAGATGAAATCGCCGATGAAGATCTGGCCGCGCAATTCGGATGGGATCGAGAACGGTAACGGAGCCGCGCCGAATACGATGCGCAGAGCTTGTTCGATGATCATCGCGAGCCCGAAGGTCAGCAGCAGGCTCAGGATGGGGTCGGAACGATAGAAGCGGCGAAACAACAATCGCTCGATCGCGATGCCGATGAGACCAACCGCCAGCGGTGAGGCGACGAGCGCGCCTGCGAATCCGATGCGATCCGCCAGAATGACCGCGAGATACGCGCCGATGGCGTAGAAACCGCCATGCGCGAGATTGACGACGCCGCCCAGCGCGAAGATGAGCGACAGCCCGAGCGCGATCAGCAGGTAATAGGCGCCAACCAGGAGCCCGTTGAGAACCTGCTCGAGTATGAAGACGAGCTGCACGCGCCGCCCTTGGGAAATACGAGCCGGTTGATCAGCTCATGCTATGTCGTCCCCGCGTATAGCGCGTCGAAGATACGCGTGAACGCGCTTATGCTGAGGACTCATGACTACCGGCTCTCGAATGCGGGGTCTCCGCTCGCGCGGGGACGACAACAACAGCAAGTCTCGGTCGATCTCCGCCAATTGATTACGTGACGCAGGGCTGGCCACTCCGCTCATCCGATCTTGCAGCTGCCATCCTTCGGCGGGGCGATGATCTCCATGTCCTCGTTCGCACCGGGAACGGCGCCGAGCGCATCGTAAATATCCCACTGATCCTTCATCTTGGCTGGGTCCTTGGCGCGGACCGCGTACATCTCCATGACCATCTGGTTGTCGTAGGGACGGAAGTAGGCTTCGCGCGCCTTCATCACGTCGAATTTCGCACCCTTGCGTAGATGCTCCGCGAGCTTCTGGGGGTCGGTCGACTTGGTCTCGCTCATCGACTGCGCCACGATCTTGAGCGAGTTGTAATCGCCCCAGGACTGGTTGTCCGGGAGTTTGCCGTACTTTTTCTGGAACACCTCGACGTATTTCTTCGAGCTCGGCGTGTCCACCAGGTGGTGCCAAACGAGTGGCCAGATGCCGGAGAAATTCCCCTTACCGGCGCCCCAAGCGACGACGGTATCGAAGCCGAAACCCGCGACCGGGAACTGCAGGCCGTATTCGGAATATTGCTTGAGGAAGCTCGTGATCTGGTTGCCGGCGAGATTCGAAATGACGAGATCGGGTCGAGCCTGGCGAACTTTCAGGAGATACGGGGAAAAGTCGGTGGCGTCGGTCGGCACCAACTCGTCGGCGGCAAATTGCCCGCCGTTGGCTTCCATGAATTTTTTGGCAACCCGCAGAAGATCGTGGCCAAACGCGTAGTCTGCCGTCAGCGAGTACCACTTCTTGCCGCGCACGAGGTTGTCGCGCAGCAAGTACTGGCCGACCGCCATTACATACATCGAGTTCGCGCCCTCGATGTGGAACATGTACGGATTGCAACTTGCGCCGCGCAGGGCGTCGGAATTGCAGCCGGTGTTGATGTAGACGGTTTTGAGCCGATTGGCGACTTGACCGATGGCAAGGCCGGAAGCGGAGGAGATTTCGCCGATGATCATTGCCACCTTGTCGCGCTCGATCAACCTCTCGGCCTTGGCTGAGGCGGTTTGCGGGTTGACCGAGTCCTCCATCACGAGCTCGATCTTGCGGCCCATCACACCGCCGGCATCGTTGATCTCCTCGGCAGCGAGCTTTACTCCCATCACCGCATATTCGCCGAGCGGCCCGAGAAAGCCGGTGAGCGGAGTGAGATGTCCGATGCGGATCGCATCGGCTTGCCCGCGCACGATCGCCGGCATGCCGACCCCGGCCAGCACCGCGGAACCGGCCGCGTTTTTGATGAGCGTGCGGCGTGACAGACTGGACGTCATGGCAATTTCCTCCCTTGGCGGAGTTCTTTAGAGCTAGTCGCGGAGTTCGCGTCGTCCGCGCTTGCCGCGGTTCGTTGCCGATAATTTGCGGCTGCTCGGGTAACCGTCTTCGGCTTTACTTGCCACAGAATGCATGTATCACTCAAGGAGTTGGCGGGCGGTCTGGCGAATTCGTGTGATGAGCGACAAGCTCGAGATCAAGCTCAATATCAACGGCCATGACTACGCCGTTCGGGTCGAGCCGAGAAGAACGCTGGTCGACGTCATCCGTGACGAGTGCGGACTGACCGGGACGCATATAGGGTGCGAGCACGGCGTGTGCGGCGCATGTACCGTGATCCTCGACGATGAGGCGGTCAGATCCTGCCTGATGTTCGCGGTCCAAGCCCAGGGCAAGCGCATCCGCACGGTCGAAGGCCTTGCCGAGGGGGACAAGCTGCATCCCGTGCAAAGCGCATTCATCGAGCACCACGCGCTTCAGTGTGGATTCTGCACGCCGGGTTTTCTGATGCTGACGGTGAACGCGCTGGAAACGAATCCGGACCTCACGGATGACGACATCCTCGATCTTCTCTCGTCCAATCTCTGCCGCTGCACCGGCTATCAGAACATCATCAAGGCCGTGCGCAGCATGGTCGCCGAGATGCGTCGACAGGCGGCGGGTCGATCCCCAACGGCTCACGCAGGCGGTTAACAGCTGCTGGCTTGCAGCATACGCGCGCCATCGTCCATCCTGATTGCGCCGTTCGGCTACTATCAGTAAATCCCGCGTATGACTTCTTCGTGCTTGTCACGCAGATGCGTGCGCAAAGAGTGTGCGAGTGCGAGGCCATCGCGCCGCACCAACGCATTGAGGATCGCCTCGTGTCCGGCTCCCCGCTTGCTTTCCCTCATTTCTGCATTCAAGTTGCCTTTCCAACAAGTACGGCCCCGGGACCCAAACCACATGGATGAGGCCTCCACAGGCGCGAATGACCTCCTCTTCGACGTGAGGGACGGTATTGGGCGCGCCACGTTCAACCGTCCGCAGGCGCGCAATGCCTTTACCTTCGCGATGTACGAGCGGCTTGCGCAAATATGCGAGCAGGCCAACAAGGACCGCTCGATCAAGGTGCTCATATTCCAAGGCGCCGGTGACAAGGCCTTCGCCTCGGGGACCGACATCAATCAGTTCCGCGCCTTCAAGACGCCCGAGCATGCGATCGAATACGAATCGCGCATCGATCGCGTGCTGACGACCCTCGAGCAATGCCGCATCCCCACGATCGCTGCGATCACCGGCGCCTGTACCGGCGGCGGTGCCGGCATCGCTGCTTGCTGCGATCTGCGCATTGGGACGAAGACGACAAGAATCGGATTTCCGATCGCCCGCACGCTCGGCAACTGCCTTTCCATGTCGAGCCTAAGCCGGCTCACGGCGTTGATCGGACCCGCGCGCGTGAAGGATCTCATATTCACCGCCCGGCTCGTCGGCGCCGAGGAGGCGGCAAGCGTTGGCCTTCTCAATGAAGTCGTCGAGGACCTTTCGGCTCTACAGGGGCGGGTCGAGGAGCTTGCGACGCTGATCGCCGGCAATGCGCCGCTGACGCTCAACGCCACGAAGCAGGCGCTCGCGCGCCTGCAGCGCCGCCTCTCGCGCGAGGAGGGCGAAGACCTTATCCTCATGTGCTACATGAGCCGAGACTTCCGTGAAGGATTGGATGCCTTCCTCAACAAGCGCCAGCCGCAATGGGCGGGCGAATAGGCTGCGGCTAGCAAGCAGGATTGTGCGATGGGTCCGTTGACCGGCTTGAGGGTGATCGATCTGACACACGTCATGGCGGGCCCGACCTGCACGCTGATGCTGGCGGATATGGGTGCCGAAGTCATCAAGATCGAGAAGGCGCCGAGCGGCGATGACACGCGCCACATGATCCCGCCGAAGATCGGCGAGGAGGCTGCGGCATTTCTAATGATGAACCGCAACAAACGTGGGATTGTGCTCGACCTCAAGACAGAGGGGGGAAAGACAATTCTGCGGCGGCTGATCGCGACTGCAGATGTGCTGACGGAAAATTTCGCGCCGGGGGTGATGGAGCGCCTTGGGTTCGGCTATGAGGATCTGCGCAAGCATTATCCTTCGTTGATTTACTGCTCGCTGTCCGGGTTTGGACGCACGGGTCCTTACAAGCACAGGCGCGGCTTTGACCTCGTCGCGCAAGCAATGAGCGGCATCATGAGCTTCACCGGCGAGAGCCCGGGCGGCCCGCCGGTGAAATGCGGGGCGCCGCTGTCGGACATTACCGCGGGGATCCTCGCGGCGATGGGAATCCTGGCCGCGTACGTGCATCGACTGAAAACCGGGCATGGCCAGTGGGTCGAGACCTCGCTGTTCGAGGCCGCGCTGGTGCAGACTTACTGGCAATCGGCAATTGCATTGGCGACCGGAACGGCTCCGCGCGCCATGGGGTCGGCGCACCCGCTCAACGCGCCCTACCAGGCCTTTGAAGCGTCGGACGCATGGATCGTTGTCGGAGGTGCCAATCAAAAGAATTGGCTGCGCATGCTCGACGCGTTGGACGCCCCGGAACTCGCAGACGATCCGCGCTTTAAATCCAGCGCCGACCGAATGGCTCACCTCAAAGAGCTCGAGACGGAACTCGAGCGACGCTTCCGTACCAAGCCGGCGAAATACTGGCTCGAAGCGCTCGAGGACAAGGGCGTTCCCTGTGGTCCGGTCAATGACATGCTGCAGGCTCTCGCGGATGCGCAGACGCTCGCCCGCGAAATGGTCGTTGAGGTCGATCATTCGGCGCTCGGCCGCGTCAAAACAATCGGCCTTCCGGTGAAATTCTCGGCCACGCCCGGCAAGGTGCGCACCGGCGCGCCGCTCTACGGCGAGCATACGCGCGAGGTGCTGCACGCATGCGGATTCGATGACCAGCAGATCGAGCGTTTCGAGAAAGATGGCGCGATCGTCACAATGGCATCCCACCCTGCCCGGCAACAGGTGGCCTGATGCACTCACCCAAAAACAAGATCAGGAGGAAACATGAGCTTAGCTGCAAGATCGTTGCTTCTATCGGCCGGCACCATTGCCGTCCTCTTTTCGGCTCCAGCGGCGGCCGAGTGGCGCCCGAGCAAGCCGATTGAGTTCGTCGCAACCGCTGGTCCCGGCGGCGGCACGGACAATCTCGCTCGCACGGTTCAGAGCATCATCGTCAAATACAAGCTGACTGATCAGCCCGTCGTCGTCACCAACAAGGGTGGTGGAAGCGGGGCCGAAGGCTACACCTACGCCAAGGCGTCCGCGGGTGATCCATATAAGGTCATCTTCGGCACGTCGAATGCGTGGCAGCAGCCGATGGTCTCGAGGGTAGCCTTCAAGCAGACCGACCTCACTCCGATCGCGGCGATGGCGCAGGACGAATTCCTGCTGTGGGTGAAGCAGGACGCACCCTACAAGAGCGTTGGCGAGTACCTTAAAGCTGCGGCGGCAAAGCCCGGTGAATTCAAGATGGGCGGCGCGCAATCGAAGGATACCGACGAAGTTCTCACCCGCATGATCGAAAAGGCCGCGAATGTGAAACTCACCTACATTCCGTTCAAGAGCGGCGCCGAAGCGGCGGTGCAGCTCGCCGGAGGTCATATCGACTCGCACGTCAACAATCCCAACGAAAGCCTTGGGCAATGGCGTGGCGGCACGCAACGTCCGGTGTGCGCGTTTAGCCCGCAACGGCTGCCGAAAGGCCCGAACATCACCGCAACGCAGGGCTGGCACGACATTCCCACCTGCGTCGAATCCGGTCTGAACATCCCTCAATTCCAGCAGCCGCGCACGGTGTGGCTGCCGGGCAAGGTCACGCCGGACCAGGTCGCCTTTTATGTCGAGCTGATGCGGAAAGTGCAAAATACGCCGGAGTGGAAGGAATACATCGAGCGCACGTCACAGACCGACACATTCCTGACCGGAGCGGAGTTCGACAAGTTCATGAAGGAGGACATCGAGCGCGTGCGCAAGATCGCCGCCGAGCAAGGATGGCTCGTCAACTGAGCGGCGAGCACTGATGATCTCCCGACGCGCTCTGGAATTGGCCACAGCAACCCTGACCGCAGTCTTCGGCGCGGCCGTGGCCGTCTCCAGCATTGACAACGGCGTCGGGTGGTCGACCGCAGGCGTTGATGCCGGGACATTTCCATTCTTGACCGGTCTCATCGTCCTCATCGCCAGCCTGTGGAATCTTGCCCGCGGATGCCTGGAAAGCCGGGCTGTGGCCGTCAGTTCGTCCGACCTGCGGCACCTGATCGCGCTATTCGCCCCGGCCGTCGTGTTCGTTGCTGCAATCCCGCTGGTCGGCGTGTATGTGGCCTCGGGCTGCTACATGTTGGGAACTCTGGCCCTGCTGCACCGGTTCTCCGTGCCGCGCTCGCTGCTCATCGCGGTGGCGACGCCTGTCG
This sequence comes from Xanthobacteraceae bacterium, assembly GCA_035601615.1. Lineage (GTDB taxonomy): Bacteria > Pseudomonadota > Alphaproteobacteria > Rhizobiales > Xanthobacteraceae > VAZQ01. Next base: position 3,967 of record DATNNX010000223.1, on the reverse strand, counting down.
CGCTCTACCTGGTGTTCGAACGCATGTTCCAGGTGTCGCTGCCGCATGGAGCTCTGGCGGACGTGCTCGGGTTCTGACGAGGACGCGATGGAGAACATCGAATCCCTGCTGCACGGGTTCACGATTGCAATCACGCTCCCGCATCTGGCGTTGATGCTCATTGGCGTGCTGCTCGGGATCCTCGTCGGCGTGCTGCCGGGACTGGGCGCCCCAAACGGTGTGTCACTGCTGCTGCCCTTGACGTTCGGCATGCAGCCGGTTTCCGCGATCATCCTTTTGTCCAGCATGTACTGGGGCGCGCTGTTCGGCGGCTCCGTGACTTCGATTCTGTTCAACATTCCCGGAGAGCCATCCTCGGTTGCGACCACCTTCGACGGCTATCCGATGGCGCGCGACGGCCGAGCGACCACGGCGCTGGCAACTGCGTTCGGATCCGCTGCCTTCGGCGCGCTTGTCGGCGTTGTGCTGATCACGTTTCTCGCCTCCTGGGTCGCCCAAGCCGCTCTCGCGTTTGGGCCGCCTGAATATTTCGCGGTCTATTTTCTGGCTTTCGCGAGCTTTGTCGGAATGGGCGGCGCTCCGCCGCCCAAGACCGTTGTCTCGCTGGCCACCGGTTTTGCGATTGCTGCCATCGGCATCGACACGGTTTCCGGCAGCGTGCGGCTTACGATGGGCATCGACGAGCTGGTGAAAGGGATAAGTTTTGTCGTTGCCGTCATGGGCCTGTTCGGCATCGGCGAGCTGCTACTGGCGGTGGAGGAGGAAGTTCAGGCCAAAGCCGTATCCTCGAGGATCGACTGGCGGGAAGTCTTTGGCACGCTTGTCGGGCTTCCGCGCCATGGCTGGGCGCTGCTGCGCAGCGCGGCGATCGGCTGCTGGATGGGGATCACGCCGGGCGGGCCGACAGCCGCCTCGTTCATGAGCTATGGCATCGCCAAGCGCTTCTCGCCTCGCAGCGCGAACTTCGGCCGGGGCGAGGCGGAAGGCATCATTTCGCCGGAGACTGCCGATCACGCAGCGGGCACAAGCGCGCTCTTGCCGATGCTGTCGCTCGGCATTCCGGGTTCGGCCACGGCGGCGGTGATGATGGGCGGCTTGATGATATGGGGTCTCAATCCGGGGCCGATGCTGTTCATCGAACAGAAGGATTTCGTATGGGGACTGATCGCGTCGATGTATATCGGAAACATCGTCGCGGTGGTGCTTGTTCTGCTCACGGTGCCCATTTTTGCCGCGTTGATGCGCATTCCGTTCTTCATCATTGCACCGCTCATCTTCATCATCTGTACGGTCGGAGCGTATTCGGTATCCAATTCTTACCTCGACGTCCTGCTGATGCTCGGGTTTGGGATCGTCGGTTACCTGTTCAAGAAGCTCTCATATCCGCTCGCGCCGCTGGTGCTCGCGATCGTCATCGGGGACAAGGCGGAGGATGCGTTCCGGCAGGCAATGCTAATGTCGAAAGGCTCGCTTGCGATCTTTTTCAGCAACGCGCTCGTGACGACGCTGGTCGTGGCGGGGATCGCGCTGCTGCTGTTGCCGCTCGTTCTGCAAATCGCGCATGTGCGCACGACGACAAAGCCCGTATTGGATTGAGGCGAAGCGCCGGAGAGGCAAGCCATGGATGTGCGGACGCGTGACGCCAAGCCAGTGATCGCGCTCGCGATGGGCGATCCCGCCGGCATCAGTGCTGAGCTGACGGCGAAAGCTGTCGCCCTCGACGAGGTGCGCGCCACCGCCCGTTTGGTCGTCGTGGGCGACCGTCGCGTCTTCGACGAGGGAGCGCAAATTGCCAGGGTCGAAACCGAGATGACGACGGTCGCGCCGGATGCAACCATCGTACCGGACGGCGATGAGCCCCTCTTCATCGATTTCGGCAAGCTCGACCCCGCCTCGATCAGCCGAGGCGTTGCAGTTCGGCGAGGCGGCGAATTCGCACTCGAGAACTACGGGTATGCGCTCGCCCTGGCGCGCGACGGGCGCGCCGATGCCGTGTGCTTTACCCCATTCAACAAAAAGGCCATGCGGCTTGCCCGCCCATCCTACGACGACGAGATTGCATTTTCGGCGGAGGTGGTCGGACTTGAAGGTGCGGCGAGCGAGTTCAACATCCTCGACAAGTTGTGGAATGCGCGGGTGACCTCGCACATCTCCCTCGCGGAAGTGCCTGCCCGATTGACGAAAGAGCGCATCTCCCGCGCATTGAGGTTGACGGGCGCCTGCATGCGCAGCGCCGGCTTCCCGCGTCCGCGCATTGCGGTTGCCGGGCTCAACCCACACGCCGGTGATGGCGGTAATTTCGGCCGCGAGGAGATCGAGGTCATCGCCCCGGTGGTGGAGGCAGGCAAGCGGGACGGTATCTGTGTTGAAGGGCCGTTCCCGGCAGATACCGTCTTCCTTCGCGCCAAAAGCGGCGCGTTCGATGCGGTGCTCACGATGTACCACGACCAGGGCCAAATCGCGATGAAGCTGCTGGGTTTCGATCGCGGCGTGACACTCCTTGGCGGCTTCCCCTTTCCGATCTGCACGCCGGCGCATGGCACGGCGTATGACATCGCGGGCCGAGGAATTGCGTCAGTCGGAGCGACCCGGGCCGCGCTGTTGCTCGCGGCCGACATGGCCATGCGGCAGAGGAGATCGTCCGCGGCTCTCCGGGGCGGCGCACGTATGTAATCCGCGTGTCCGGATGGGGTGCAGCGTGCAGCGCTTCAGCGCGGAACGGTGCACCGCTGGTCCGGGACCGCCACGAACCGTAACGGTCCCGGGACTGCAGCGCACCGCTTCGCGCTGCGCTGCGCCCGGGGACACGCATGGACTTGAGAGTGCGAGAGTGATCAATGAATCAACTGGATCTCAATGGCCGCAACGCCGTGGTGACGGGTGGCGCGTCGGGATTGGGGTTCGCGATCGCTGAGCGCCTCGTGGCATCCGGAGCAAAGGTCGTGATTTGGGATCTCAATGGCGAGGCAGCCCACGCCGCCGGCAGGAAGCTCGGCGGATCGAGCATCGCCGCCGACGTGAGCGATGTGACCTCGGTAGCAAGCGCCTTGCAGAAGACGCTCGCGATCGTGCCGGCGATCGACATCTTCATCAACAACGCCGGCATCAGCGGACCTAACGCCAAGCTGTGGGAGTACCCGATCAATGATTGGAAGCAAATCTTCGCGGTCAACGTCGAAGGGACGTTCTATTGCTGCCGGGCGGTCGTGCCGCTGATGCGGGAGCGAAATTACGGTCGCATCATCAACATTGCGTCGGTTGCGGGCAAGGAGGGCAATCCGAATGCGTCCGCCTACAGCGCGAGCAAAGCCGCGGTGATTGCGCTCACGAAATCGCTTGGCAAAGAACTGGCGGACACCTCAGTCCGGGTAAATTGCGTCACACCGGCCGCGGTACGCACCCCGCTGTTCGCGCAAATGACGCAGGCGCATATCGACTACATGCTTTCGAAAATCCCTCTTGGCCGGCTTGGCGAGCCGCAGGAAGTCGCTGCGCTTGTCGCTTGGCTCGCCTCGGAAGAATGCTCGTTCAGCACCGGCGCAGTTTTCGATCTCTCCGGTGGTCGATCGACTTATTGAAATGAGCCCCTATCAGCAGCAAACAGGGGATCCTGCGTGCCAATCGACATTCATGCCCACTACGTTCCGCCACAGCTGATCGACGCAATCCTCACGCGGGGCGAAGAGATCGGCGTACGGCTCGTTCAATCCGATGGCGCGCCGCCAGCGCTGCATTTCGATTACGGCTTCAAGGTGCGACCGTTCTTTCCGCGCCTGATCGAGCCCGTCGCCGAGCGGCGCGCCTGGCTCGACGCGCAAGGGATCGAGCGGCAGATCATCGGCACCTGGCCCGACATCTTCGGCTATGGGCTTGCCGCCGACGCCTGTATCGCCTGGCATCGAATGCTCAACGATACGCTGGCGGCGTGGTGCGCTGACAACTCGGATCGCTTCACCTGGATCGCGTC
>DATNNX010000222.1:0-2939 GCA_035601615.1 Xanthobacteraceae bacterium | reverse complement strand
ATCACGAGCATGAAGCGGCTGCCGCCGGCTTCGTGCGTCCACACGCCCTGCACGCCGGGGATGCCCGCCGCTTCGAGCTGGTTCCACACCGCGCCACAACGGTACGACCCGAAATAAAAGGTGTTGTCGTTGGGCGGCACGGCCGGGATCGCGCCCACCAGGATGGGGTCGTTGCGATACATCAAGGTGTCGATGCGGATCGCAGGCTCGAGATCGCTGCCGCTCGCGTAGTAGCCGGTCCACTCGCCGAGCGGCCCTTCCTTGATCCTGTCGTCGGGATGGATCAGGCCTTCGAAGGCGATCTCCGCATTCGCCGGCACCGGCAGGCCGGTCTTCGGCATGTTGATGACCTCGACCGGCTCGCCAAGGATGCCGCCGGCTGCCTCCAGCTCGTTCTTGCCGTAGGGAATCTCGATGCCGCCGAGCATCACCAGCACGGGGTGCATGCCGGCGACGACGGCGACCGGGCAAGGCTCGCCGCGCTCGTGGTATTTGCGCATGATGATCAAGCCGTGCTTGCCCGGCGACATCATCACCGACGCGACGTTGCGCTCATGCGACTGCACGCGATAGCAGCCGTAGTTGATCCAGCCGGAATCGGGGTCCTTCATCGCGACGAGGCAGCCGGTGCCGATATACGGCCCGCCGTCGTGCTCGTGCCAGACCGGGGTGGGGATTTTTTCGATGTCGACGTCGGCCCCCGCGAACACGTTGTCCAAGAGCGGCCCGCCGTTGACGGCCTTCGTCGGCTCCGACGGCGCGTTCTTGAAATAGTTGCGCCACCACTGGATCTGCTCCATCTCCGCCGTTTCCGGCGGTAGGCCCAGCGCCAGGTTGACGCGCGGTATAGAGGTCAGGATGTTGGCGATGACCCGGTGGCCTTTGGGAAAGCCGGGGACCTCGTCGAACAGCACCGCGGGATTGCCCATCCTGCGCATATAGATGTCGACGATGCCGCCGATCTCCTCTTTCGGCTCGGCGCCGGTGATGACCTTGAGCTCGCCCGCGGCGCGGACGCCTTCGATCCAGTCGCGCAAATCCCGGTTGGCCATCTCACGTCCCCGTCGTTGCTTGGTGATACCGAAGATTATACTTCGGGGTAGGACCCGGATTAGTGGGTTCCTTTGAATGATCTTACTTCAAGACCAGATGCCTAAAAAAAGGCTGTGACTTCGGAGATTATTTGAAGCAGGAATCCCAAGCCCAATATGCTCCAGCCAAACAAAAACACGCGTGGATGCAAGAGCGCGGCGAAGTAAATTTTGCGCCCTTGTGAGTCCGTTTGCTGAGCCCCTTCCACAGTTCCACCGAACGAAATAGCAATTAGAACTATCCCAACAAAGTTTAAAATGAGACCTATCAGCAACAAATACTCCATTATCTTCCTCCCGCACGTTCAGACGTTCTGAATCTAGGGCGTGTACTCATAAATCCGGCTCTGCAAGCGCGGCTCAGCCAATGTCCGCTTCGCTCCGAAAGCGACTGAATTGCTGCGTCGCCGCGAAATGTCGCGATGTGCCATAGGCGGACTTATACACTGCAGCACAGCGCTATTCGATCACCTCGTCGGCCCGCGCTAGAAACGACTCCGGGATGGTAAGACCGAGCGTCCGTCGAACACGGCGTGAACGCTCTTACGGACGTACTATAGCGAAAGCCATCATTTCGTCCCGCAGAGAAAATTCTGCTGCCGCGGACGATGGGCAGAGTATGCCTGGCGTAGCGCAGCGGGAAGATTAAAACGCCCTTTGCTTGGAAAAATGCCGTTTCGCACCTAAGTTCATATCATGCTCGCACCGCAACCGAGCCTCGCGTGCTTGCATCGTGCTCGGATAATGAGATGATCATGACCGACCTTTCCGTTGATGCCCGCCTGCTCGCGACTGAGCGCGGCGCGGCCCCCCGCATCAACTCGGCGGCGGTGACGTTTGCATCGGCGCTGGTAGTGGCCGGCGCGCTCGCGCTCGCCAATTATTACACCTGGCGGCAGGGGGCCCTGTTCCTGCTCGGCGCTGCGCTCGGGGTTGTGCTCTACCACGCGCTGTTCGGCTTCACCTCGGCTTGGCGCGTCTTCATTTCAAACGGCCGCGGCGCCGGATTACGCGCGCAAATGGTGATGCTTGCCGTTGCAGTACTGCTGTTCTTCCCTGTGCTCGCGCAGGGCAGCCTTTTCGGCCAACTGGTGCATGGGGAATATGGGGCGGTCGGCGTTTCCGTCCTTGTCGGCGCGTTCCTGTTCGGACTGGGCATGCAGCTTGGCGGCGGCTGTGCGTCTGGCACGCTTTATACTGCCGGAGGCGGCAATACGCGCATGCTGGTGACGCTCATCTTCTTCATTGCAGGTTCCGCGCTTGGCGCCTGGCATCTGCCGTGGTGGTCGGCGCAGCCCAATCTAGGCCAGATCTCGTTGATCTCCGCTTGGGGTTGGGTCGCCGCTTTGCTGGTCAGCCTCGCCGGTTTTGTGGCCATCGCTCTATTGACGATCGTCATCGAGCGGCACAGGCATGGCACGCTGCTGTCAGGTGTCACGACGCAGCGCCGCGGTTGGCGGCGCTTCCTGCACGGACCCTGGCCGCTCGTCGCTGGCGCAGTCGCGCTTGCGCTCGGCAATTTCGCGACGCTTTATCTCGCTGGCCGGCCGTGGGGCATCACATCGGCCTTTGCGCTCTGGGGCTCGAAAATTCTGACGGGCCTTGGCGTTGACGTGGCGTCTTGGGGCTATTGCCAGCCGCCAGCGCGCGCGCAGGCGTTACGCGAGAGCGTGTTCGCCGACATCACCTCGGTCATGGATTTCGGCTTCATTCTCGGCGCGTTACTGGCATCTGGGCTTGCGGGGAAGTTCAAACCTGGCTGGAAAGTGCCGCCGCGCTCGTTGCTCGCGGCCGTGGTCGGCGGATTGATGCTCGGCTACGGCGCACGCCTTGCCTATGGCTGCAATA
>DATNNX010000221.1:0-9899 GCA_035601615.1 Xanthobacteraceae bacterium | reverse complement strand
CTCGCGCCATCGGGCTTGGCATCTTCTTTCTCCTCACCGCGGCCGCCTTTGCGCCGCTGTTGATGTTGCGCGTGCCGAGCCGCGCCGAGGGGCTGCGACGACTCGATCGCAATTCCGGCTTACCGCATCGACCAGCGACCGCAATTGCGGACGAAATCGCGGCCCCGAGCGAGGATTCTTATTCCATCGTTCTCTGGCGCGCGCATATCGAACGCGCCTTGCGTGCGGCCAAGACGCTGAGAGCCGGCATCCCAGTGCCCCGGCTCGCGCTGCGCGATCCCTTGGCCCTGCGCGCCTTAGTGGCGGTGTTGGTGGTCGCGACGTTCTTCGCTGCCGGTGGTGAACGGATGAAGCGCATCGCCGCGGCTTTCGACTGGCAGGGCGTGATGCAACCCGCCAATTTCCGCATCGATGCCTGGGTCAGTCCGCCGCCCTATACGGGCCGGCCTCCGGTGATTCTGCCGGGCCTGCGACCGGGCGAGCCGGTGCAGACCGCCGCCTCGCTGTCGGTGCCGGCGGGAAGCATGCTTGTGATCCGTGCGAGCGGAATTCACCTCGATGTTGCGACGAGCGGCGGCCTCGCCGAGGCTGCCGCCGGCGCGCAAAGCAGCAACGCAAACGGATCGGAAGAAAGCCGTTTTGTGATCAAGGAGACCGGCGCGGCCACCGTGCGCGGGGCCGCTGGCGGCGACCTCACCTGGCAATTTACTGCCATCCCCGACAAGCCCCCGACCATCGCGCTCGCCAAGGAGCCGGAGGGCCAGGCGCGTGGCGCGTTGCAGCTCTCCTATAAGCTCGAGGACGATTACGGCGTCGTCGGCGCGCATGCGTTGTTCAAGCTGCAGACGAGCGAGGGGACCAACAGCCACCCCGCCCGCCCGCTCTATGATGCGCCCGACTTCCCGCTGGTGTTGCCGCAGGCGCGCACCAAGAACGCGGTCGGACAGACTACTAAGGATTTGACCGAGCACCCCTGGGCGGGGACCGATGTCTCGATGATTCTCTCCGCGCGCGACGAAGCCGGCAATGAAGGTCAGAGCGCGGCGTTCGAATTCCGCTTGCCGGAGCGGCCGTTCTCGAAACCGATGGCGCGAGCGCTGGTCGAGCAGCGCCGGATACTGGCGCTCGATGGCGATGCCCAGGCAAGCGTCCTAACCGCGCTCGACGCGCTCACCTTAGCGCCCGAGCGTTTCAATATGGAGCCCAACGTCTATCTCGGGCTGCGCTCGATCTTCTGGCAACTCGCGCGCGCGAAGACCGACGATCAATTGCGCGACGTCGTCGGACGCATGTGGGACATGGCGGTGCATCTGGAGGACGGCAGCGTCTCAGACGCCGAGCAGGCCTTGCGCGCGGCTGAAGAAGCGCTGCGGCAGGCACTCGAGCGCGGCGCCAGCGACGAGGAAATCAAGAGGCTCACCGATCAGTTGCGCGCAGCGCTCGATAAGTTCTTGCAGGCGCTGGCAGAGCAGCTGCGCAAGAATCCGCAGCAACTCGCCCGGCCGCTCGATCCCAACGCACGTCAGCTGCGCCCGCAGGACCTGCGCAACATGATCGACAGACTCGAACAGATGGCGCGCTCCGGCGCCAGGGATGCTGCGCGCCGGATGCTGCAGGACCTGCAACAGATGCTGGAGAATCTGCAGATGGCCCGGCCGGGGCAGCAGATGGACGGTGACGGCGACGACGACATGATGTCCGCGCTCGACGAGCTCGGCGATTTGATTCGCAAGCAGCAGCAATTGCGCGATCGGACCTTCCAGCAGGGCCAGGACCAGCGGCGCGACCGCCAGCGTGGACAGCAAGGCCAACAAGGCCAGCCGGACGGGCAGATGGGAGATTTGCGCGAAAATCAGCAGGCGCTGCGCGATCAGCTCAAGCGCCTGATGGAGGAGCTGCGCAAGAAAGGTTTCGGGCAGGGCCCGCAAGGCCAGGGCGAAATGGATCAGTTGGGCCGCGCCGGCGAGGCCATGGGCGATGCGGAAGGCCAGCTCGGCGAAGGCAATGCGGACGGCGCGGTCGATTCACAAGGCCGCGCGCTCGAAGCGTTGCGGCGCGGTGCGCAGAATCTGGCCCAGTCGATGCAGCAGCAGGGGATGTTGGGCCCCGGTCCAAACGGCCAGCCAGGTCGGCTCGGCTTGCCGCGCGCGCAACAAGACACCGATCCGTTGGGCAGGCCTCTGCGCGGGCGCGACTATGGCGACGACACCACAGTCAAGGTGCCCGGCGAGATCGACGTGCAGCGCGCGCGTCGCATTCTCGAGGAATTGCGGCGGCGCTTCGGGGAGAACTTCCGTCCGCAGCTCGAGCTGGACTATATCGAGCGGTTGCTGCGGGATTTCTGATACCCCGGACATAAGACAGAGGAAGGATTCGGGCTCCTCCTCGTCCATTAGCAACCCGCGCTGCACGGCCTCGTCTCGCACGCAATGCAGGCGGGCTTGACGGGTGCGGGGTCTCGGTTAACCAATTCGCAAACCCTCGACGCCCAGCTTAAGGTCGCGCGTCCCTGTCAAGCGTGCATCGCCGTTTGGGAGAGGCAATGTGGTCCGGTTCGAACACGTGGGATTACGTTACGGCCTCGGTCCCGAGGTCCTGCGCGATCTCACGTTCCGTATCGATGCGCGGTCGTTCCAGTTCATCACCGGCCCCTCCGGCGCCGGCAAGACTTCGCTCTTGCGCCTGCTGTTCCTCTCGCTGCGGCCCACGCGCGGACTGGTCACGCTGTTCGGCCACGATGTCGCTACCCTCAGCAAGGACGCGCTGGCAAGCATGCGGCGGCGCATCGGCATCGTATTTCAGGATTTCCGGCTGCTCGATCATATGACGACATTCGAGAATGTCGCATTGCCGTTGCGAGTGATCGGGCAGTCGCCAGAATCCTATCGCGAGGAGGTCGTCGAACTCCTGAACTGGGTCGGCCTCGGCGATCGTATCTCCGCATTGCCGCCGGTGCTCTCGGGCGGAGAGAAGCAGCGCGCCGCGATCGCGCGGGCGGTGATCGCGCGGCCACAGCTCCTCCTTGCCGACGAGCCGACGGGCAACGTCGATCCCAGTCTGGCGAAGCGGCTGTTGCGCTTGTTCATCGAACTCAACAAATCGGGGACTTCCGTCGTGATTGCCACCCACGACATCGCGCTCATGGATCAGATTAACGCGCGTCGCCTTGTGCTGCACGAGGGTCGTCTACATGTCTACGACTGACGTGAACGGGGACATTGATCGCAAGGTCGACGCGCAGGGCGGGCTCTCGTCGTCGATACTGTCGCGCGTCGAGACCCCGATCGTGCCGCAAGCGACGATTTCAGGCCGCGCGCTCGTCGCGGTCGTCGCCATCATGACGTTTTTGGCTTCGCTGACCACGGGCTCGGTCATGCTGGTGCGCGCCGCCGCGAACGAATGGCAAGCCGATGTGGCGCGCGAGATCACAATCCAGATCCGGCCGGTGGCCGGTCGCGACATCGAGATGGAAGTGATCAAGGCCGCCATCATCACCCGCGCTTCCGCGGGGATTGCCGAGGTGCGACCCTATTCCAAGGAAGAAGCCACGCAACTGCTCGAGCCGTGGCTGGGAAGCGGGCTTCAGCTCGATGATTTACCGGTCCCGCGGCTGATCGTCGTGCGGATCGCGCCTGGAGCCAGCCCCGATGTGGCGCAACTGCGCCAGACGCTCGCTGAACAAATCCCAGGTGTCAGCCTCGATGACCATCGCAGCTTCGTCGACCGTATGCGTGCCATTGCCGGCGCAGTGGTTGTACTCGGGATGGGCCTCCTCTCGCTCGTGTTTTGCGCCACGGTGTTGTCGGTCGTCTTCGCCACCCGCGCCGCTATCGCGAGCAACCGCCCCGTGATCGAGGTGTTGCATCTCATTGGCGCCGAGGACGGTTTCATCGCGCGGCACTTTCAGCAGCATTTCCTGCGATTGGGATTCAAGGGCGGGTTGATCGGCGGCGGCATTGCCATCGCCCTTTTTGTGCTCGCCGAGCTCACGAGCGGCTGGTTCATCGGAGCGGCCGCGGGCGAGCAGTTCTCGGCTCTGTTTGGTACCTCTTCCATTGGAGTGCCGGGGTATTTGGCAATGCTGGCGCAAGCCGGCGTTATTGCCTGCGTCACTGCCGCAACCTCGCACCGCACGGTCAAGCGCACGATTCAAATGATTGATTAGGCCGCTTCCCGCAGCTGCCTTGTCGTCAGCGCGGAATTTTGCGCTATGATGTGGAAGGGTGCAGAAGAGATGCCGACCGTCGAATCCAACACCGATGATGGAGCGGCTGGACTACCTCATGCCACCGGACGGTCGACGTCCCCCGCATTTGTGCGGCGCCTCGGCTGGCTGACGTTCGCGCTCTGCGCTTTACTGGCGCTATTGATCGGGGTTGGCTTTATTTGGTTCATCCGCCACGTGCCGGCCGAGGAAGTCCCGCTCGACCGTAACGCGGACGGCATTGTCGCCTTGACGGGCGGCGCCTCGCGGATTGCCGACGCCATCGAACTGTTGGCGTCGGGACGCGGCAAACGGCTTCTGATCAGCGGCGCTTATCGTGCCACCAATTCCAAGGAAATATCGCGTCTTAATCCCGAGTTCGACCGATGGGTGCGTTGCTGCGTCGATTTCGACCGCTCGCTCAATACCCTGGGCAATGCACTGGAGACCAAGCGGTGGGCCGAAAGCCGTGGTTTCCGCTCCCTGATCGTAGTGACCTCGAACTATCACATGCCGCGGGCGCTCGCCGAGATTGCGCACCAATTGCCCGACATCGCCCTCGTGCCGTTTCCGGTTGTGACGGACCGCCAGCGTTCCGAGCGGTTGGCGACGATGCGCCGCATGTTTATCGAGTACGTGAAATTCGTTTTCGCCAAGGTTCGCATGGGACTAAGTCCTGACCCAGAGATGCGCGACGCGAGCTAGCGGTGCCCCTGGTTGGGCGCGGGCGCTGGGGTAAGATCACTGGCCCGACGTCTCACTCTTGGGGGCGATGATCGTGGGAACAGTGGATTACGCGCGTGATCGTCATTCGCTCGGTTGTCTTTAACTTTCTGTTCTACCTCAATCTGCTCGTGCAGATCATAGCAGCATTGCCGACGCTGCTGATGCCGCGCTGGGCTATTATCGCAATCGCTCGATTTTGGGCGCGCACGAATCTCTGGCTGTTGCGGGTGGTTTGCGACGTTAAGGCCGAGTTTCGCGGCCTGGAAAAAATTCCGTCGGGGGCCGCGCTCGTCTCCGCCAAGCATCAGTCGCTCTGGGAGACGTTTGCGCTCCTGGTGATCCTGCCGGATGCAGCCTTCATCATGAAGCGCGAACTGATGTGGATCCCGTTCTTCGGTTGGTACGCCTGGAAGGCTGGGATGATTCCCATCGATCGCAGCAAGGGCTCCCAGGCGCTGGCGGAGATGAACGCCCGCGCGCGTCGAGAGCTGGCGCGCAATCGTCCGATCATCATCTTTCCGGAAGGAACCCGTCGGCCGTCCGGAGCCGAGCCCAGATACAAGTATGGCGTAGCGCGGCTCTATTCCGAGCTGGGCGTTGCATGCGTTCCGATTGCTCTCAATTCCGGCCTGTTTTGGCCGCGGCGTTCGATGCGCCGCTATCCCGGGACTATCCTGGTGGAGGTGCTGGATCCCATCCCGCCGGGGCTTGGGCAGGAGGCGTTCTTCGAGCGGCTGCAGGGTGATATCGAAGCTGCGACCGCGCGGCTCGTCGCCGAGGGTGAGCACGAAGTTTCCCATCACGCAACGCGGGATACCTCGCTTGCGCCATCGCCCTGAAGCCGCCCGCGCCGGGGCGGCATATGCACGCCGCGCTTTGTCGAAATAGCCTCACACTGCCGGCGTGGCTGCCGCCGCCGCGGCTAAGTCGTGCGTTGCGGTCAGCCGCTCGGCGATGCGATGCAATGTGGTCTCGCGGTAGCCGAGTTGCTCCAGCGCCCCGACGGTGGCGATGACATAGTCGCGGTTGGCGCCGGACTGGCCGTGCCCCTGACGAACGTGGTGCAACTGCTGCTCGAGCGTAAGCCGGCCGGCATATTGCACGTGGCCACGGTCGACCATGTAGCACAGCGCCGGCACCCGCTGCTCGGGATCGCGCTTGAGCCAGATCGGGCGCGTGCATTCGCGATAGACGGAAGTGACCTGTTCGCGCGCGCGCAGATAGGCGATGGTGCTGGCGCGTTCGGCTGCGGGCACACGGTAAGCGATGCCGCGACAGGTTCCACCGCGATCGAGACCCAGCACGAGCCCCGGCCGCTCGGGTGTTCCGCGGTGGACGAAGGAATAAACGCACAGCGCTCGATGAGCGCCGACGAGCCGCGCCTCGACCCGCTCGACGAACCGAAACTCCGGCCGCCACATCAGCGAGCCATAGGCAAACACCCACAGGTCTTGCGCCGAGTCAAAAGCATTCGGGTCCATGGATGTGATATCAAGGAATTGGCCGCGGCGCGCAAGTCGGCGCACATGGGGAACGGCACCCGTCAGCGCCGTGTGATGAAGGCGTGCCGTGAGAACTGGATTGCCGCCGCTCTTAAGAGAGAGGAGCGCCATGCGATGCCGCACTCCGCGCCCACTCCGGCCGTCCGCCGCCGTCTGTTGTTCGTTCCATTCGCGGTCGTGGTGGTGCTCGCCGCGGCCTGGACCGGATTTTGGTTCTATGCTGCGGCGCGCGCAGAGGCGGATTTGGCCGCATGGCGCGAGAGCGCAGGGCAGGCCGGCCGCGCACAGGATTGCGCTTCACAATCGATCGGGGGTTATCCCTTTCGCATCGAGGTGCGCTGCGGCGGTGCCAGTTTGCAGCTCAAGGGCGCGCCGACGCTCCAGCTGAAGCTCCCCCTCGCCGAGGCCGCAGTCCAAGCCTATGACCCAAAACTCGTCATCGGCGAGTTCACCGCTCCGCTGCAAATCTCCGAGCCCGGGCGGCCGCCCGCCCTCCTTGTGCAATGGAATGTCGCTCAGGGCAGCGTCCGCGGCCTGCCTTCCGGTGTGGAGCGCGTCTCGCTAGTCCTTGTCGGCCCGAGCGTGGGCGCCCCGAGCCTCGCCGGCAACGACCCTGTGCTTGGCGCGCGACGATTGGAATTGCATGGCCGGCAAGCTCCGGCCTCCGGTGCCGGTAATCCCACTATTCAAGCCGTGTTGCGGCTCGATGCCGCCGTCGTCGACAAACTCGAAGCCATTTTCGACGCGGCCATCGCGGACAAGCTGCGTGCGCTGGCCGCCACGCCGATCGATGCGGAGATTACAGCAACGCTGCGCGGGGTGGATGACATCTCTCCCAAGCCTTGGCCATTATGGTTCAAGGGATGGCAGGCCCGTGACGGGGCAGTTGCCATCGATAATGCGCGATTGGCGCAGCAGGACGTGATCGCGACGGGCGCTGGCGCGCTCAAGCTCACGCCACGGGGCGGTTTGGACGGCGAGCTCCAGGTGACCGTCGTCGGCATCGCAAAGGTTCTGAAGATGTTCGATATCGATCGGACCCTAAGCGAGGGTCAGATCGGGGCAACGTTCAACGCGCTCGATCGCTTGGTTCCGGGGCTTGGAGATGTCGCGCGCCAGAATGCCGCCCCCGGTCTGATCGCCGCGCTCGGGGAGCGCACCACGCTCGAAGGCAAGCCGGCCGTAGCCTTTCCGGTTCGGTTCGTCGACGGCGCCATTTTCCTTGGCCCGTTCCAGGTGGGCGTGGTGCCGCCGCTGTTTTGATGGCCGGAACGGCCCGCCGCTGCAAGGCGTTTCTCGGCTGAGCAATCCTTAACGGGGGTGGAATGAGTGATGGAGGCAACCATGCAGACCGATACGTCGGCTCCCCAATCTCACAGTCTAATCGCCAGTGATCGCGTCGAAGGCACTCCGGTGCGCCGCTCCAGCGGCGAGAAGATCGGGACCATCGAGCGCTTGATGATCGACAAGCTCAGCGGCAATGTTGCTTACGCGGTGCTCAGTTTCGGCGGCTTTCTCGGTATGGGACAGAAGCACGTTCCCATCCCGTGGGCGCGATTGACTTACGACCGCAACCTCGGCGGCTATCATCTCGATCTCACCGACGATGAATTGAAGCGCGCGCCCTCGTTTGCCGCCGACCAAGAGTTCGACTGGGGCGACCGCAGCCGCGAAGTCGAGATTCACAACTACTATCGCGTGCCGCCGTATTGGGGCGCCTATTAGACAGTTTTGCCTGTATGCCTCAGCGCTGGACGCGTGGGAGCCGCGCTCACATCCAGCTGAGCGGACGTAATCATTCTTCGGCCGCGTAAGGGCGCGGCAATGGCAAGTGCGGAAGCTCGGGATGAGGCCTGCCAAAATCCGGTGTGGCAGAATCCTGCCCGATCTCCACAATGGCCCGGCGGATCGCGCGTGTGCGGCTGAACTGCTTGAACAAGGTCTCACCATCGCCGCGGCGGATGGCGCGCGTCAGCGTGGCCAGATCTTCGTTGAAGCGTCCGAGCATTTCCAGCACTGCTTGCTTGTTAGCAAGAAAAACGTCGCGCCACATCGTCGGATCAGAAGCCGCGATGCGGGTGAAGTCGCGGAAGCCACCGGCCGAGAATTGCAGCACCTCTGAGCGCGTCACCTCCCTCAATTCATCGGCGGTACCCACGATGGTGTAGGCGATGAGGTGCGGCAGGTGGCTCGTGATCCCGAGCACGAGATCATGGTGCTCGGCGGACATCGTTTCCACGTTCGCGCCGAGCAGGCGCCAGAACGCGGCGAGCCGTTCAACCGCGGCCGCCTCGACACCCACCGCAGGCGTAAGAATGCACCAGCGGTCGACGAACAGCTCGGAAAATCCGGCGTCGGGGCCGGAGTTCTCCGTGCCCGCAACAGGATGGGCGGGCACGAAATGCACGCCGGGGGGGATGTGGGGCGACATGTCGCGCAGGATCGCGCCTTTGACAGAGCCGACGTCCGACACGATCGTGCCCGGCGCAAGATGCGGGGCGATTTCTGCAGCCACCGCGCCACAGGCGCCGACCGGAATGGCGACAATGACGAGGTCTGCGCCTTCGGCCGCCGCTGCATTGGTTTCGACCACTTGATCGGCAAGGCCGAGCTCGGCGACGCGCCGGCGCGTTGCGGCCGAACGGGCAGTGGCGATGATCGAGCGCGCAGCGCCTTGCGTGCGCGCGGCACGCGCAATCGAGGAGCCGATCAGACCCATGCCGATCAGCGCGAGGCGATTGAATAGCGGGGCCTTCATGGGGTGCGATCTCGCCGGGCGATACGGGCGCTCACGCCTCCCGCATCCCGGGAGAAGGCAGGGAGATGGAGCGAGACAGACGGATTGGGACAGCCCATCACGCCTTCTTCCCCACGAACTCCGCGAGCGCGGCGACCGCGAGCCGGTTCGCCTCCTCCGTGCCGACGCTCATGCGCAAGGCATTCGGCAATTTGTAGGCTTTGACGCGACGCAAGATCAGGCCGCGACGCGTCAGGAAAGCGTCGGCGTCCTCCGCCGTACGGCCGCGAGTTTCCGGGAAATGGATCAACACGAAGTTGGCGATGCTGGGCGTCACCTCCAGCCCGAGCTTGCGGATTTCGGCCGTGAGCCAAGCCAGCCACTTTTCATTGTGTGCGCGAGACGCCTCCACATGCGCGCCGTCCTCGAGCGCGGCTATGCCTGCTGCCATTGCCGCTGCATTGACGTTGAACGGGCCGCGGATGCGGTTAATCGCATCGACCACGTGCGCCGGCCCGTAGAGCCAGCCCAGGCGGAGCGCCGCAAGCCCATGAATTTTCGAAAACGTGCGGCACATGACCACGTTCTCGCAGGTGGCGACGAGCTCGATCCCGGCTTCATAGTCGTTGCGGCGCACGTATTCGGCATAGGCGGCGTCGAGCACAAGCAGCACATGGGGAGGCAGACCGCGATGCAGCCGCTTGACTTCGTCGAACGGCAAATAGGTGCC
>DATNNX010000220.1:0-2098 GCA_035601615.1 Xanthobacteraceae bacterium | reverse complement strand
CGCCGCCCAGCTGCGCGAGAAGGTGTCGTTGAACTTGATGAAGAAGGCGAGCGCGATCGCGACCAGGAAGACCAGCGTCCAGGCGAGCCCGAGCCGGCTCAGCTGGTGCACATGGGTGCGGAAGACGGCGGTGCTGTAGATCTCGAAGGTCGAGAAGGCGATGATCGCCGCGACGGCGACGCCGAGATCGGCGAAGACGTAGCGCCAGTCGAAGCCATCGATCGGATAGGCCGTGTAAGCGTAAACCGCGCCGCCGGCCGCCACCATGAGAAGGAACTCGATCGCCTGCACGAAGCCGATGAGCACGACCGGCGAGATCGCGTGCGAGATCGGCTCGGCCGCGATGGCGCGGGCGAGCGGGCTGAGCTCGCGCGTGCTGGCGCGGCGGCGTGCCGCCGCCACCGCCGACGCGGCCGCGCTCTGCGTGCCTTCAGCATGGACGGCAGGATTTTCACTCCCCCTGGGCATGGTAAAACGCAACGCTCCGCGAACGACCCGCCAACTGATTGGGCAAACCTCGACCCGGCATGGATCATTGAAATTTACGGGCAATTCGTCTCAAAAGAGTAAATGCCGGGTAAATATCGGGAGCGGGCCACCGCTCCCGTCATGCCCGGCCTTATGCCGGGCATCCACGTCTTCACGGCATCAGCGAGGACAAAGGCGTGGATGGCATCAGAACTCGGGCCTGCCCCAGGGGAATCGCATGTGAGTAAAAAATGACTTGCGGTTTTGTGGAAGATGGATTCTTGCGAGTGTCCGCATGCTTTGGAGGACACTCCGATGGGCGATTTCTCTGTCATCTTCGAATCTGTACCTGATCCTCGCGACATTAATGCGCGGCATGACTTGCGCGACATGCTGTTCATCGCACTCGCCGCCATGCTTTGCGGGGCTGAGTCCTGCGTCGAGATGGCGGAATTCGGTGGTGAGAAGGAAGCTCTTCTTCGCACCATCCTCGAACTCAAGCACGGCATCCCCAGCCACGACACATTCAGCCGGGTGCTGCGTCGGCTCGACCCGATCGCCCTGGAGAGCGCGTTTACCCGCTTCATGGAGGCTTTCCGGCGGGCGCTGGGGTCCGCCACCGGCCGATCCGTCCTGGCGATCGACGG
This sequence comes from Xanthobacteraceae bacterium, assembly GCA_035601615.1. Lineage (GTDB taxonomy): Bacteria > Pseudomonadota > Alphaproteobacteria > Rhizobiales > Xanthobacteraceae > VAZQ01. The sequence continues at coordinate 983 of DATNNX010000220.1, read as the reverse complement.
TAAAAGCCTCAAGAGCGCCTACGAAAAGGGCCGTGCTCATATGCCCCCCATGATGGTCTCGGTGTGGGGCGTGACCATGCGCATGACCTTTGCCCAGACGCAGGCCGGGACGGGCGGCGAGGCCGAAGCCGCGATCAGGCTGCTCGAAAGCGTGTCTCTCAAAGGCTGCGTCGTCACGGCTGATGCCATTCATTGCGATCGTCGCGTGGTCGAGACCGTCAAGCAACGGGGTGGCGACTATGTCATCGCGCTCAAGCTCAACCAACGCAAACTGCTCGCAAGCGTCACAGCCTTGTTCGAAGCCGCCCCCGCCGACGCCCGATCCGCGCAGACCTCCGAGACGGGTCATGGCAGGCAAGAGCGGCGCTCGATCCTCGTCCTCCCCGCACCCGGCATCGCGGCCACTTACGGCTTCAAGGGCCTCACCACCGTCGCGCGGGTGGTCAGCGAGCGCACGCTCGACGGCAAAACAGCTCACGAGGAACGCTTCTACATCGCATCCCGCCGGTTCCCGCCGTTCGATCTCCTGGAGATCATCCGCAGTCATTGGGACATCGAAAATGGAAGTCATTGGCAGCAGGACGTCGTATTCCACGAAGACCTCGCCAGAAATCGAAAGGACAATGGTCCGCGAAATCTTGCGCTCCTCCGGCGGCTCACCGCCAATATCCTCAAAGCCAACCCCGACAAGGCTTCAACACGCGTCAAACGACTCAAAGCCGCCTGGAACCAAGACTTCTTCCTCGACGCCTTGACTCATATGCGATAGCCCTGGGGCTTGCCCGAGTTTCGCAAATTAAATATCGCCGCAAGTCGGGTAAACCCGACTTGCGGTGACGAGCGCGGGCATGACGGAGCGCGTGGCTCGACTTCACCAATCACACTCTAGGCAACCCCCGCCCGCTCCACATTGGCGCTGCGCGCCGGCACGCCGAACTCCTTGCGGCAGACCTCGGCGAGCGCCGCCACGCCGGCCCGAATGG
>DATNNX010000219.1:0-20124 GCA_035601615.1 Xanthobacteraceae bacterium | reverse complement strand
CAACGCACGCGCCATCACCAGCCACTATAACGACACTGCGCTGATCGCCGCCGCCCATCGCGGGCACGTCGAGATCGTGCGGGCTCTCATCGCGGCGAAAGCGCCGCTCAACCACGTCAATGATCTCGGCCGAACCGCCTTGTTAGAGGCGGTCGTGCTCGGCAACGGGGGCCACAACCACACGGCAACGGTCGAGGCATTGGTCAAAGCCGGCGCCGACGTCACGTTGCCCGACCGCCACGGCACGACACCGCTGCAACATGCCCGAACCCGCGGCTATTCGCAGATTGCACGGATCCTGGAGCAGGCAGGTGCGCATTGAGCCGGCACGCTCGGCGTCGCGCTGTGGCAATACTCCCACGAGGGAGCTACGAGTTTCACGGCGCTTCGCTCGAGCGCCGCAGTTGCGCGCGAATGAAAGCACCGGCCGACCCGATTGCGCGGCGAGCATCCTCCAGCTGGGCGGCCCAGAGGTGCCAAGCGTGAATCATGTGGGGCCAAATCTCGAGCCTGACCCGCACGTCAGCCGTCCCCGCCCGCCGCGCGATACGCACAGCATCGTCGAGCAGCGTCTCAGCTGAGCCGACCTGCACAAGCAAGGGGGGAAAACCGGCGAGATCCGCATGAAGGGGCGAGACCAACGGATGCGCCGGATCGGTGCCCGCGAGATAGGCGGAGGCCAGCTCCTCGAGGTACGGCCTCGAAATCAGCGGATCCACGTTGGCCTTGTCCGCAAGGCTTGCCCCGGTCATCTGCAGGTCGACCCAAGGCGATACCAGCCAGGCGCAGCCAGGCAGCAGTTGTCCGGCATCACGCAGAGCTATCATAAGCGCCAGCGTGAGGCCCCCACCCGCGCTGTCGCCGCCGATCGCTATCTTGGACGGGGCAATCCGCCGATCCAGGAGGAAACGGTAGGTCGCACGTGCATCTTCGATTGCGGCAGGGAATGGGTGCTCGGGCGCGAGCCGATATTCCACCGCGAGCGTACGCGCGCCGGCCGCGCGTCCGGCCTCAGTCACCATGCCGCGGTGGCTGACGATCGAGCCTGAGCAATAGCCGCCGCCATGAAAGAACAGGAGCACGTTCGAGGGATCGCTGCCGGGCGCCAGCGACCATTCGGCGGGAACCCCGTTCGCACGGGTCGGCTCCAGCCTGATATCGCCGGCAACGGGAGAAATCGAGCCAATGGCGTCCAGCCGTTCGCGTCGTTCGGCAAAGCCGGCCGGCCTGGGCTTTGAGCGCAGTAATTCGCGAACAGCATCAATCTCGCTGCTGGACATGAGCAGATTCTGCGTCTCGATCGGACGCATCCGGCCAAAATCGACGACGCGCATCAGAGGTGAAAATGTTGACGTCCTGTGATGGCGGCTTGTCTGTTGTCTAAGGAACGTCTTCGCCCCGTTCGATGCGTCGCATCAGCCGCTCCAGCTTCTCCGAAGGCTTGGTGCGAAGATCAGCGTCATACATTCGGCGAAGTTGTTCGGCGATAGCAAACAGGGTCTCCGTCCCCAAACGAACAACGTTCTGCTTTTTCTCTTCGTCGTCGGGAACGGACATCTCGGATTGGCCTAGCTCGGAACACGCGACAAAACTGTTTGCCGAAAGCTGCCAACGCTGACGCAGGGCAGAAGGTTCCTTCTCCTTGGAGCGTGCTCTGGCGCGAGGCTTGGACCCTCTCTAGATCGGGCGCAGCTGCTCGCCGCGCGCGCTCCACGAGAGCAATCATAAAGCGTCGAAACACAGAGGACAAATGAGTGGTCTACGCATTTTAGCGGCAGCCCTCGCCGCGCTGGGCCTCTCGCTCGGCAGCGTTGTCGCGGCGTCTCCCGAAGCTTTCCCAACGCGGCCGATCAAGATCATCGTTCCGACGCCTGCCGGCGGGCCGGTGGACGTGATCACCCGGCTCGTTGGCAATTATCTGGCCTCGTCCCTCGGACAAGCCGTGGTCATCGACAATCGGCCGGGCGCCGGCAACACGATCGGCTCGAAGGAAGCGGCACAGGCCGAGCCTGACGGCTACACGCTACTCTATTCCAGCGCGAGCGGGCTCGTGCTCGCACCCATCCTGCAGAAGAATGCCGGCTACGATCCGCTCGCCAGCTATGATCCGATCGTTCTGGTCGCGCAGAGTTCGAACCTCCTGGTCGTACACCCGTTGCTCCCTGTGAATTCGGTGCAAGAGCTCGTCGCCTACGCGAAGGCCAATCCCGGAAAGGTAAACTTCTCCTCGGGCGGTATCGGCGTGCTGCCGCATTTGATCGGCGAATGGTTCAAGTCAGCGGCTTCGATCGATATCGTACACGTCCCCTACCGAGGCGGCGGGCCTTCCATCAACGACCTGCTCGCAGGTCAGGTGCAGATGACATTCGAGGGCACGAGCGTGCTGCTGCCACTTATTCGAGGCGGCAAGCTTCGCGCGCTCGCCACGACCAGCGCCAAACGCATCGCGGAGCTGCCGGACCTGCCGACAATGGTCGAGAGCGGATTTGCCGGCTTTGTCTCGACCAGTTGGACCGGGCTCTTAGCGCCAGCGCGCACGCCGCGCGGGGCGATCGAGAGGATCAACGCCCAAGTCAACGAGGGTCTCGAATCGCCGAAGCTTAGATCCGCGCTCGCCAAGCTCAGCAATCAGCCGTTGGGCGGGACACCGCAGGACTTCACCGAGCTGATCAAGAGCGACATCGGCAAATGGGCGCCGATCGTGACGGCCCTCGGGCTCAAGGCGGATTGAACACCGGCCTTCTTCCGCCAAGCCGCGAGCCGGCGAGAGCCGCAGTGTTAGGCACCGTTTTGCTCGCCGTCCTCGCTGATGCGCTCGACCGAGACCACGCGCTCGCCTTCCGCGGTATCGAACACGATCACGCCCTGAGTCGAGCGTCCGGCAATGCGGATGCCCTCGACGCGCGTGCGGATGAGCTGGCCGCCGTCGGTGACCAGCATGATCTGGTCCTCGTCCTCGACCGGGAACGAGGCGACCACAGGCCCGGTCTTGCCGGTTACCGCCATGGCGACAATCCCTTTGCCGCCGCGGCCGGTGGTACGGTATTCGTAGGACGATGTGCGCTTGCCGTAGCCGCGCTCGGAGACCGTGAGTACGAACTGCTCAGCCGCCGACATTTCCACGTACCGCCGCTCCCCTAGTTCGATGGCGCCCGTCGCCTCCTCCACATCTGGCGCAATCTCCTCCGCTTCGCCAGTAATTCCGCGACGCACGGCGCTGGCGCGCTTAAGATATGCCACGCGCTCCTCTGCGCTGGCGTGAACATGGCGCAGGATCGACATCGAAATAACTTTGTCTTCGGCGGCCAATCTTATTCCAATATCGCCAATTGTATCGCGACCCTTCTTCAAAGAAGTTTTGTTGGCGGGAAACCGTATGCATTGACCTTCTCGGGTTGTTAGAAGGATGTCATCGTGATCACTGCAAAGTTCAACACTCGCAATCGAGTCGCCATCTTCCAATTTGATGGCCTTAATGCCTGAGGGGCGAACGTCGACATAGTGATCGAGCGCTATTTTCCGAACGATGCCGTTCGTCGTGGCAAACATCAGTTGGAGACCGGCCCATTTGGCCTCGTCCTCGGGCAAGGGCATTATGGTCGTGATGCGCTCGTCCTGCTGCAGCGGCAGAATGTTAATCAGCGCCTTGCCTCGCGCCTGTGGTGCCGCCTGCGGCAACCGCCAGACCTTCTCCTTGTAGACTCGTCCGAGCGAGGAGAAGAACAGCACCGGGGTATGGGTCGAGGCCACGAACAGACGCGAGACGAAGTCCTCCTCGCGCGTCTGCATGCCGGCGCGCCCCTTGCCCCCGCGACGTTGCGCCCGATAGGTCGACAGCGGCACGCGCTTGACGTAGCCCAGGTGCGAGACGGTGACCACCATGTCCTCGCGGTGAATGAGATCTTCTTCCTCGACTTCGCCTTCCTGCTCGAGGATGACCGTGCGGCGCGGGGTGGCAAACTTCTCACGCGCGGCCCTGAGTTCGTCCTTCACGATACTCTGGATGCGCGCACGCGAGCGCAAAATCTCGAGATAGTCGGCGATCTCCTCGGCCAGCTTGTCGAGCTCGGCCTTGATCTCGTCGCGTCCGAGCGCGGTCAGGCGCTGCAGGCGCAGGTCGAGGATGGCTTTGGCCTGCTCGGCCGAGAGTTTGTACGTGCCTGTCTTCGACACCTTGTGGCGCGGATCGTCGATCAACGTGATCATGGCCTCCACGTCACGCGCCGGCCAATCGCGCGCCATCAAGGTCTCTCGCGCGGTGTTGGCGTCGTTCGAGCCGCGAATGAGCTTAATCACCTGGTCGATATTGCTGACCGCAATGGCCAGCCCGACCAGCACATGCGCGCGATCGCGCGCCTTGCCGAGCAAATATTTCGTGCGCCGGGAAATCACCTCCTCGCGGAAGGCGATGAAGGAGGTGAGCAGGCCCTTGAGATTCATGACCTGCGGGCGGCCGCCCTCGAGCGCGACCACGTTGGCGCCGAAGGTCGACTGCAGCGGCGTGTATCGATAGAGCTGGTTGAGCACGATATCGGCCATGGCGTCGCGCCTGATCTCGATCACGACGCGATAGCCGTCGCGGTCGGATTCGTCGCGCAGGGCCGCTATGCCGTCGATTTTTTTCTCCCGCCATAATTCCCCAATGCGCTCGACCATCGCTGCCTTGTTCACCTGGTAAGGAATCTCGCTGACGATGATCGCCTCGCGGTCGCCACGCAGCGTCTCGATCTCCACCTTGCCCCGCATGACAATCGAGCCGCGGCCTTGGGTGTAAGCGGCGCGAATGCCCGAATGACCGAGAATGATACCGCCGGTCGGGAAGTCGGGGCCGGGAATGATGCCGATCAGTTCCTCGATGCCCAGGCCAGGATTTTCGATGAGCGCGATGCAGGCATCGATCACCTCCCCCAGATTGTGCGGCGGAATGTTGGTCGCCATGCCGACTGCGATGCCGCCTGCGCCATTGACCAGAAGGTTCGGGAACCGCGCCGGCAGAACCACCGGTTCTTTCTCGTTGCCGTCATAGTTCGGTTGGAAATCAACCGTCTCCTTGTCGATATCGTCGAGCAGCTCCATGGCCGCTCTCGCCAGACGGCATTCCGTGTATCGCATGGCCGCGGGCGGATCGCCGTCGACCGAGCCAAAGTTGCCCTGCCCGTCGATAAGCGGCAGACGCATGGAGAAATCCTGCGCCATGCGCACCAGCGCGTCGTAGATCGCCTGGTCCCCGTGCGGGTGGTATTTGCCCATCACATCGCCGACGACGCGCGCGGACTTCACGTATTTCTTGTCGGGCGTGTGCCCGTTCTCGTGCATCGAAAAAAGGATGCGCCGATGCACCGGCTTGAGGCCATCGCGCGCATCCGGCAGCGCGCGCGCCACGATCACGCTCATGGCGTAATCGAGGTAGCTGCGCTTCATCTCCTCGGTGATGGAGATCGGGCGAATATCGGACGGGCCGGGTGCTTCCGGCTGCTGGTCGTTGTCGTCGGCCAAGGGAAAATCCTGTCGATAAGGCTTTGTGCTTAGCTGATTCAGCTGCCAGGCGCTACCCAAAAACGCGCTGGCGGCAGGGCCATTTTTAGATGGTGAGTCAGCTACTTATCGTCAAGTCGTGGCAGCCGATCAGGGCCTCACATTGCTGGGCTTTTTGGTGCGCCTTTAGTGGCCGAACACCACCGCATGCATGATGCGGCCGGGCAGCAGTGTGAAAAGGCCAGCGACCACGAGCGCACCGATGAAGATCGAGATCATGGCGTTGCGGTGCCTCTCGACGCGATGTCGCCGGGCATGCACGACCGCGAGCGGCAGCGTAGCCAATGTCAAGATTGTGAGCAGATGGATCGGGCTCCACCGCCCCCAGATGTGCAGGTCGTGGATAAAGAACGAGGTTGCCGCCACCGTCACCATAAGCGCGACCCAAATCCAGCCGATGGTGCGATGGGGAAGCGTACCTTTGGGCGCGGCGAGTTGGACCGCACCGAGCCCGAAGGCGGCCAAGGCGGCAAACGCATGCAGCTGGGTTGTCGGGGCGGCGTTCAGCAGCGGCGCGAGCGACACGGTCGGCTCTCCGCCTCACCGCACACCGGGCTTGCGCGACTGCCTGAATTGGGCCGCCAGAGCGGGGACTGAGCTCGCGCCGCGTGCGTCAAAACGGAATCTCGTCGTCCATGTCGCCGCGCTTGCCGGCGCCGGCCAGGGCCGGCTGCTTCTGCTCGCGCGCAGAAGGACCTGCGGAACCGAATTCATCTTCCTCGGAGCCCAACTCACCGCCGGTGCGATCGCCCGCCCGGTCGAGCATGGTGAGCTGCGAATTGAAGTTCTGCAGCACGACTTCGGTGGTATACTTGTCCTGGCCCGATTGGTCCTGCCACTTGCGCGTCTGCAGTTGCCCCTCGAGATAGACCTTCGAGCCCTTCTTCAAATATTGCTCGGCGACCCGGCAAAGCCCCTCGTTGAAGATGACCACGCGGTGCCACTCGGTGCGCTCGCGGCGCTCGCCGGTAGCCTTGTCGCGCCATGTGTCCGAGGTCGCCACGCTCAAATTGGCGACCGGTCGGCCATCTTGCGTGCGCCGGATCTCAGGATCTTTGCCGAGATTGCCGACCAGGATCACTTTATTGACGCTACCGGCCATGACGTTCTCCTGCTGATGTGTTTGTCCACGGCAGCCTAATCCCAAGCGCGGGACCAAGTCGCCGCCCTCGCCCGCGCCATCAGGCTTTTCCACAGCGGCGGGCCGAGCCATGCAGACAATGTTCCTGATTTGTTCTAACACTAAACACCGGCAAATGCAAATGGCTCGGCATGAATTTTCGCGCCTCAGGCCTCCGCCACGCGGCACAGGGCTCAAGCGGCCTTTCAGGCCGCCTCGAGACCTTGTCCACAGCTGCCCGAAAGCAAGGGGCCTTGCACCTCCACACACTGGCGGGTGGCGCCGGTTCTCACTACGTTCCTCGCGGGGCTCCGTGCGCGTAAAGCTGGGCTCCTTGCCCTCGCCGATGTGACCGCCTTGGCCTCGCCGATATGATCGCGCCCACGGACCGCATGAACGAGCTTTTCGACCAGAGCCGCCACCAAGCATCGACTGAAGGCGCACGCGTCATCGCCATCCGCGGCGCGCGCGAACACAATCTCAAGAACATCGATCTCGAGATCCCGCGTGATCGGCTGGTGGTGTTCACTGGCCTCTCCGGTTCCGGCAAATCCTCGCTGGCCTTCGATACCATCTACGCCGAAGGCCAGCGCCGTTATGTCGAATCGCTTTCCGCCTATGCCCGCCAATTCCTGGAGATGATGCAGAAGCCGGACGTCGACCAGATCGACGGCCTCTCGCCCGCTATCTCGATCGAACAGAAGACCACCTCACGAAATCCGCGCTCGACCGTCGGTACTGTCACCGAGATCTACGACTATATGCGGCTGCTTTGGGCGCGGGTGGGCGTGCCCTATTCGCCGGCTACCGGGCTGCCGATCGAAAGCCAGACAGTGTCACAGATGGTCGACCGGATCATGGCGCTGCCGCAGGGCACGCGGCTTTATCTGCTCGCCCCGGTCGTGCGCGGGCGCAAGGGCGAGTACCGCAAGGAGCTTGCCGATTACATGAAGCGCGGGTTCCAGCGGATGAAGATCGACGGCAAATTCTACGAGATCGCCGAGGCGCCCGCGCTCGACAAGAAGTTCAAGCACGATATCGACGTGGTCGTGGATCGCGTGGTCGTGCGGCCCGACCTCGCAACCCGCCTCGCGGATTCCCTCGAGACAGCGCTCAAGCTCGCCGACGGACTCGCCGTGGCGGAGTTCGCAGACGGTGCCGCAGGCACCGAGCACGCGGCAGCCGAACGAAAGACAGCGAAAATCCACGACCAGAGCGGGCCGCAGCGCCTCATCTTCTCGGAAAAATTCGCCTGCCCCGTATCGGGTTTCACCATTCCGGAGATCGAGCCGCGGCTATTCTCCTTTAACAACCCGTTCGGCGCCTGTCCGGCCTGCGGGGGGCTTGGCGTCGAACAGCACATCGATCCCGATCTCGTCATTCCCGACCGCGACAAGACCTTGCGCGGCGGGGCGATCGCGCCGTGGGCGAAATCGAGCTCGCCCTACTACATCCAGACGCTGCTCGCGCTCGGCAAGCACTACAAATTCGGCCTCGACAGCAAATGGAAGGAGCTGCCCAAGAAAACACAGGACGCGATCCTCTACGGCTCGGGAGAGGATGCGATCCGGTTCGTCTACGACGACGGGCTGCGCTCCTACGAGACCAGAAAGCCGTTCGAAGGCGTGGTGACCAACCTGGAGCGGCGCTGGCGCGAGACCGAGAGCGACTGGGCGCGCGAGGAGATGGCGAAATATTTCACCGATATCCCCTGCGCCGCCTGCGCCGGTTATCGGCTCAAGCCCGAGGCGCTGTGCGTGAAGGTCGGCGGCTTGCACATCGGCGAGGTCGCGGACATGTCGGTAAAGCGTGCTGGCGAATGGTTCACGCAGTTGCCACAGGCGCTGAGCGCCAAGCAGAACGAGATCGCGGTGCGAGTGCTCAAGGAAATCCGCGAGCGGCTCAGATTCCTGGTCGATGTCGGGCTCGAATACCTCACGCTGGCGCGCGCCTCCGGCACGCTGTCGGGGGGCGAAAGCCAACGCATTCGTCTCGCCTCTCAGATCGGCTCCGGGCTCACCGGCGTGCTCTATGTGCTCGACGAGCCTTCAATCGGGCTGCACCAGCGCGACAATGCGCGGCTGCTCGAGACCCTCAAACGTCTCCGTGATCTAGGCAACACGGTGATCGTGGTGGAGCACGACGAGGATGCCATCCGCACCGCGGATCACGTGCTCGACATCGGCCCCGGCGCCGGCATTCACGGCGGACATATCGTCGCGCAGGGTACGGTCGAGGATCTGATCGCGACGCCAGGCTCGCTGACCGGCAAATATCTGTCCGGCGAGATGGCGGTCGCCATGCCCGAGCGCCGGCCCAGAAACGCGCGCCGGACCCTCACTCTCGTTAACGCGCGCGGCAATAATCTCAAGCACGTCACGGCCGAAATCCCGCTCGGCCTGTTCACCTGCGTCACCGGCGTGTCCGGCGGCGGCAAGTCGACGTTGCTGGTGGACACGGTATACAAGGCGATCGCGCGCAAGCTCAATGGCGCCTCCGAGGCCCCCGCGCCACACGACCGCATTGAGGGACTGGAGCATCTGGATAAGGTGATCGACATCGACCAGTCGCCCATCGGCCGCACGCCGCGCAGCAATCCGGCGACCTATACCGGGGCGTTCACCCCGATCCGCGAGTGGTTCGCGGGCCTGCCCGAGGCGAAGGCGCGCGGATATGAGCCCGGCCGCTTCTCCTTCAACGTCAAGGGCGGTCGCTGCGAAGCATGCCAGGGCGACGGCGTGATCAAGATCGAGATGCACTTTCTACCCGACGTCTACGTCACCTGCGACGTCTGCAAGGGCAAGCGGTACAACCGCGAGACCCTGGAGGTGCTGTTCAAGGGCAAGTCGATCGCGGATGTCCTCGATATGACGGTCGAGGAGGCGCTGGAGTTCTTCAAGGCGGTGCCGCGCGTGCGTAACGTGCTTGAGTTGCTGCACCGCGTCGGCCTGGATTATATCCATGTGGGCCAGCAGGCCACCACGCTCTCGGGCGGCGAGGCGCAACGGGTCAAGCTCGCCAAGGAACTCTCAAAGCGCGCCACCGGGCGCACGCTCTACATCCTGGACGAGCCGACGACGGGGCTGCACTTCCACGATGTGAAAAAGCTGCTCGAGGTGCTGCACGAGTTGGTCGAGCAGGGCAATACGGTTGTCGTGATCGAGCACAATCTCGAAGTGATCAAGACCGCTGACTGGATCATCGATCTCGGTCCCGAAGGCGGCGACGGCGGGGGCGAGATCGTTGCCGCCGGCACGCCGGAGGATATCGCCAAGATGAAACGCAGCTATACCGGCCAATTTCTGGCGCCGGTGCTGGCGCGGCGCGACGCCAAACGCAGGCCTCGCACGGAGGCGGCGGAATAGCCCTTCAGACCCGCGGCAGCGGGCGCTTCGATTTGGCGGCGGACGGCACCTTCACCCACGCCTCGCCATCGAGCACGATCTCGTCGCCAACCTTGCAGCTGCAAGCGAGCCGCGCGCGCTGGCGCGCAGGGATGAGCTCCGCCACCGTCACGGTCACGTCGACCCGATCGCCGATCCTGACCGGGGCGCGGAAGTTGAGCGTCTGGGAGATGTAGACGGCACCTGGACCGGGAAGGCGCGTGCCCAGCACGGCCGAGATCAGACTCGCGGTGTAGAGGCCGTGGGCGATCCTTCTGCCGAACTGGGTTTTGGCGGCGAAATGCTCGGACAGATGGATGGGATTGCGATCACCGGTCAATTGCGCGAACCCAACAACATCGGAGGACGCGATCGTTTTTGACAAGGCCTCGGTCATACCGACCGAGAGATCCTCGAAATAGAGAATGCGCAACGCCAGGATCATTGGCCGCAACGGTAGCCTGGATTGCGCACATCCTCCATCCCGGCACGCGGATGCGTAGGCCCGCGTGCACCGCGCACCTTGTGCCTCGCCACCTCCAGCGCTCTCGAGACTCACATCATGCCGCGGCGAGTTCCTTGTCCTTGGCTTCAGCGCGCTGCAGCGCCGGGCGCGCTGCGAGCCGTGCGACATAGGCGGTGAACTCGGGCCGCTCCGGCACAAGCTTGAACATCATGCCCCAACGCAGCGTGGAGCCAACTACGACGTCCGCGGCTGTGAACTGCTCGCCCATGAGGTGTAGACCGTTCGCGACCACCTTGGCGGTCACATCCATCACCGTGCCGAAATCCCCATAGCCGAGCATGGCGCGCCGCGGCTCCTCCTTGCGCGGGTTGGCACGATCTATCATCGCCGCCTCGATGCAGGTCGGACCGAAGAAGAGCCACTTGAGATAGACGCCGCGGCGCGGGGTCCCGATCGGCACGTTGAGCGTGGCGCGGGGAAATTCGTCGGCGAGATAGGCGCAGATCGCCGCCGCCTCAGTGATAACGGTATCTCCGTGCTTGAGCGCAGGCACTTTGCCCATCGGGTTCACCGCGAGATAGTCCCCCGCGCGGTTCTCGCCCTTGCTCAGGCTCAAGAGATGGATGTCGTACGGTTCGCCGATCTCCTCCAGCATCCAGCGCGTGATCGAGGAGCGCGACGGGGCGGCGTGATAAAGCGTGAGCTTTGCCATGCGGTACTCCAATATTGGCCGCCGTTTCTTCTAATGTTGAATCGTGTCGGTTCTGCGAAGGCTCCTCGTACACGAGCGCAGGAGTGATCAAGCGCGCGGGGGCAGAATCTCCTGCTCGCGCACCCGCAACTTGCGAACCGTCAGTTCGTCCACTTCGAGAGCTTGAAAACGGGCCCGCTTGACGGTCACGCGGCCGAGCGCAAGCCGGCCGATCGCCAGCGCCCCGACAGCTACGGCTCCGAACGCGACTGCGCCCAACGCGAGGCCGACCACGCTGGCGGCAGGAAAGGCTTGGGCTCGGCGGACGATATCGCGCGGCATGAAGGCCTCCGTCAGGCAACTCGCTGTTGGGTCAGGCGCGTGAGAACCCCGCCCGCCGGCAGCGCCCATATCGAATAGCGGGCAAGCGAACCATAATACTCTCCTCGTTTTCCGAACTCACAGCATTGTGCCGAACAAGTTTTCTCTGGCAGTATTAACATAATCCCGGGTCGCGGCGCGGCACGATCGATGAACGCCAGCGCGACCCTCGTTGCTCGGGAGGTAACGACCATGGCGCAGCTACACGTTCTCATGGGCGCGGATACGATCCGCGCGCGTCCGGTAATTCGCACCATCGGCCTCGCAGACCTCAAAGACGCGCTCACCCGCGGGCTTGCCGATTTTTCCGCCATACCGACGCATGCCGTCTTCCTGTGCTTGATTTATCCGATCGTTGGTCTCGTCCTGGCACGGGCGATTTTAGGTTACGCCCTCTTGCCGTTGTTGTTTCCGCTTGCCGCGGGCTTCGCGCTCGTTGGCCCCTTCGCGGCGATCGGCTTTTACGAGCTGAGCCGGCGGCGCGAGCAGGGTCTCGACATTTCCTGGGAGGATACCTTGGACGTGCTGCATTCGCCGTCGCGCGATGCCATTGCCGCTCTCGGTTTCCTGCTGCTGGTCATCTTCGCGATCTGGATTGCCATCGCGCAGGCCATCTACGTCGCCAATTTCGGTTATCAGCCGGCCGCCTCGATCCCCCATTTCATCCGTCAAATCTTCACCACGCCCGAGGGCTGGATGCTGATCATCGTCGGCAACTTCGTCGGTTTCCTATTTGCAGTGACGGTATTGATCGTCAGCGTCGTGGCGTTTCCGCTGCTCGTCGACCGCGAGGTCGGCGCGGTCGAAGCGGTGCTGACTTCGCTTCGAGCGGTCGCCACCAATCCGATCACCATGGCGGCGTGGGGGTTTATCGTCGCCGCGCTGTTGCTGGTGGGCTCGTTGCCGTTTTTCTTCGGCCTCGCGGTAGTGGTGCCGGTACTCGGTCATTCGACATGGCATCTCTATCGCAAGGTTGTGGAACCGGATCTCAGTCCGCGCCCGGAGCATCCGCGTCAGGCGCAAAAGCGTCGATATGCGGCCCAGTTCCCGGCCGCGCTGTTCGCCGGCGAGGAAAAGGAGCCGCCCACCCGCCCCTAAGCACAGCGCGCAAAACCTTCCCGCCGGCACTCACGCGACAAGACTGCTCGCGGACCATTCGCAAACCTGCGTCGCCGGCTGCGGCAGCGCGGCGTCCGGCCCCAACTCGTAGCCGATCGCCCGCAGCGTCCCTTTCGCCGCGCACATCTCCACCGCGACGCGGGTAAACGGATTGAGGACGGGCGGAGCGACCCACGCGAATTCGCCGCGACCGAACGGCTGCGGCCATGCCGAGAGTGCCTCCCGCCGGGCACGGCTGTGCGCGGTTGCTTCCTCGGGCGAGCTCTTGAGCAGCAGCGTCGCGCAGACCCGCGCCTCCCACGGCATCGTGCTGTGCAGCCAATCGTTGGCGGCCGAGGTTTCCTCGACCCGAGTGGCAAAACCTTGCTCGGTCCGCTCGATCACGCAGCGCTCGCCCCGCTCGCATCCGATCAGCGTGAAGATCACGGGGCGCGCGACCGGCACAGTTTCGAGCCGGTGCCTCGCCTCGCCGAAATCTCGGCAGTTCTCGAACACCTCACGCAGCAGATGGTCCGGCGGGCGGAAACGGATTGGCCAGGTCCGCAGCGCGTTGGCGGCGAGATCGTAGGGCCGCAGCCACGGCTTGCGCGTGCGGCGCCAAAGCGGCGCCTGGTTGATGGCGGCGGCGAAGCGGCCGGCGGCGCAGGCGGTCAGCGTGCCAGCGTAGCCGGGCCAAGTGACGTTCATGAACTCACCCGCGGGCCCGCGCATGCAGGCGACCTCGAGGTGGCGGCCAAGCCCGGGAAAGGGCCAATCGAGCGTTCGCGCGAGCCAGGGTGCACCATGCTCCTCACGAGCAACGGCGGTACAGCCCCATTGGTAGGTACCGTTGAGAAACCAAATGCCGGCAAATCCGAGCGCGGCGACGATTGCTTCGAGCTCCGCAATGTAGGGCGAGTAGGAGCGCTTGAGCCAGCTGCGCGTCACCGCGTCCAAGGCGGGAAGCAGCATGTGCGTCACCCCCGGCAACCAAGTCACGCAATCGTCCCGCAGCTCGCGCGCCCGCACGCGTGCATCGAGCGCGTGGCGAACGGGTCCGCCCTCGCGAACATCCACGACCGGAATGAAAACAGGCTTGCTCACGGCAGGCGATGCTTACGATTATTCCGGCGGCTGAGCCATATCGTTCCAGCGCGGCGGCACCACCGCGACCCCCTGCCGCGGTGCCCGCCAAACTGATCCATTGGCCACCGCTGCGACATTATCTAAACTCGCCCAAACCTATCGGAAAGTTGCGGCTGAACGTGTCAAACGTGGTGCAGCTTGCTGGCACGGTGCTGATGATTCTCACGCTGGCAGCGCTCGCAAGCCCGCTGCGAGCCGACGACGATTTCCCGATCGTCGGCACTTACACGGAAAATCAGGCCTGCAAGGCGGATGGCTCAGATCCCGGCGTTTCACGCGTGACGATTACGCGCCGCGACATCGATTCCGTCTTCGGCTTGTGCACGATCCTGAGCAAGAAGCGCGAAGGCGCCACCTTCGTGGTTCATGTGGAATGCAAGGGTCCAGGCGGCAGCCAGATGCTCGGCGACGTGAACTTCACGCCACGCGAGGATAAGACGATCGATTTTTCCGATCAGGACCAGACCTACAAGGCCGTGCTCTACAGGTGTCCCGACTGAGCGGCCGGCGCCCGCCTTGCCGTCGGAGGCCATTTTCGCACCACCAGGTCGCGATAGCCCATGTATAATTCGTGCCTGCGACCATCAAACCTGATGAGGAACGGCATGACCTATGAAAGCATGCTGGCTGAAACCGTCGCCTTTCATGGCCATAGAGGCGATGTGGGCGAGGCCTATTACGCGCGCCCGCTTGGCGGACCCTTGCCCGGCGTAGTGCTCATCCACCACATGCCGGGCTGGGATGAATGGATCAAAGAGGCGACCCGCAAACTCGCCCATCATGGATTGGCGACCATCGCACCGCATCTTTATTTCCGCGAAGGGCCCGGCAGTCCCGATGATGTCGGAGCGCGCGTGCGCGCAGCCGGCGGTGTCGCTGACGAGCAAGTTCTGGGCGATGTCGCGGGCGCGATGGAGTTCTTGCGCAGCCAGCCCTACGCCAACGGCAAGGTCGGAGTGATCGGATTCTGCTCGGGAGGGCGGCACGCTTATCTCGCCGCCTGCTCGCACGACGGGATCGACGCGGTGGTGGATTGCTGGGGCGGCAATGTCATCGTCGATGACCCCAAGCAACTCAATGCCAAGCGGCCGGTCGCACCGATCGATCTGACGGCAAAGCTGCGTTGCCCGCTGCTCGGACTATTCGGCAATGACGATGAAAATCCCAATCGCGACCAAGTGGCCCGCACCGAGGTCGTACTCAAGAAGCTCGGGAAGACCTATGAGTTCTACCGTTACGACGGAGCCGGTCACGCCTTCTTCAACGCCGCGCGCCCGGCTTATCGACCTGAGCAGGCACTCGACGGCTGGAACAAGGTGTTCGTATTCTTCCACAAGCATCTCGCCAAGGCAGCCGCGGCGCGCGCGGCTTGAAGGAGTCCATCATGTGCTCTTACATCGTCGAGAAGGCCAAGCTCCAGGGCAGCGCCAAGGGGCCGAACGGCTGGATGCGGATCGACACAGCCAACGTCTATTACGATCACCCCTTCCACGCGCCGCTCGACCACGCCCTCGGCATCGACTTCATCAACGAGGCGGAGGGCGGGCACGATCGCGTCGCGGTTGAATTGAGCGCGGCCTCCGCGCGCGAGCTGGTGGCAAAAATTCTCGCCGCTTTGGCAAGCGGCGAAGTCGAGCATGGCAAGGCCGCGCATGACATGGCGCCAGCCGCAGCCGAATGACACGCTGGCTCGCCAACGCGCCCTAAGGAGGAGCCGCCATGGCGGTGATGACCGCGACGAAGTTCGATGTCGTTCCGCTGAGCACGCATATCGGGGCCGAAATCCGCGGCCTCGATCTGCGCGAAAGGCCCGACGACGACATCATCCGCGCCGTTTACCAAGCCTGGCTCGATCACCTCGTCATCGTCTTTCCCGGCCAAAACCTGTCGCAGGAAGACCTGATCCGCGTGACCGGGTATTTTGGCGAGCTGGGTGAACTGTCCCGGCCGGCGAAGTATTTTCCCAAGGGCTATTCGCGCCTGCTGCCGGGCATCATGTTGATCTCCAATATCCGCGAGAACGGCGAACCGATCGGCGCCTTGCCGGACGGGGAGATGATGTTCCATCACGACATGATTCACGCCGAGGTGCCGAGCAAGGCGACGCTTCTCTATTCAGTCGAAATTCCCTCGACCGGCGGCAACACGCTGTTTGCAAGCGGCTATGCCGCCTATGACACGCTCGATCCGGCGATCCGCGATCGGCTCGAAGGCCGCAAGGCTGTACACCACTACAATTATGGATCGACCCAGAAGGGAGATAGCCGCGGCACTGCGGCCTTCGCCGAATGCATTCACCCGGTGTTTCGTACCCACGAGGACAGCGGCCGCAAGGCGGTCTATGTCAACCGGCTGATGACCGTCGGCATCGTCGGTATGCCGCCGGCAGAAAGCGAGCCGCTGCTCAACGCGGTGTTCGACCACTCGGAGAAGCGCGAGTTTGTCTACGAGCACGTCTGGCGCGTCGGCGGCCTCCTGCTTTGGGACAATCGCTGCTCGTCGCACGCGCGTACCGATTTTCCCTCGAGCGAGCGCAGGCTGATGCTGCGCACGACGGTCAAGGGGACAGTGCGGCCATGTTGATTGCGGCGGGGACCTGACACGCCGCGCGCCGTCACGTCGATCCTGTCGAGCGCTCACGCGAGCGCGGTTTTCAGGACCGCGAACAGCCTTTCGACGTCCTCGTCCGTATTCCACAGATGCGGGGTCACGCGCATGGCTTGTCCGCGCACGGAGACAAAGACGTTTGCCGCGCCGAGATGCATCGGCAAGTCGGACGGTATCCCGCCGCCGAACCGCAAGCCGAGGTAATGGCCGGCCCGACGATGGGCCGGCACGCTGGCGATCCCGAATTCGCCGTGCGCACGTTCGGCAATAGCCTGCGTGCGCAATCGCAGCGACTCGAGGACGCGCGGTACCGTCCATTGCGACAGAAGCCTCAGGGAGGCCTCGGCCACGGGCATCAGCGCAAAATTGCTGCGCTCGCCGACGTCGAAACGGCGCGCGCCGGCTTGAAATTCAGAGTTGTAGTTGACGAGGCCGGCAAAATCCTCGGACTCTTTGCGCGCAATCCAGTTATGCTCGATCGGGCGACCGCCTTGCCAACGCGGTGCAACGTAGAGGAAACCAAGACTGTAGGGACCGAGCAGCCATTTGTAACTGGCCACCGCGACAAAATCCGGGTCGATGCGTTTCACATCGAGCGGCAGCGCGCCGACCGACTGGGTTGCATCCACGCAGAGCACAGCGCCGACGCGCCGACATGCGGCTCCGATCGCCTCGAGGTCGATGAGCCCGCCATCCGTCCAATGACAATGGGGGACAGCGACGATCCCGGTCGATGCATCGATGACGGACAGCAACGCCGACGTCCAATCGTCGTCGCCTGGCCGAGGCAACGAAACAAAAGCGGCCCCCCTCCGCTCGGCAAGATCCATCCACGGATACACGTTGGATGGAAATTGCTCGGAGAGCGTCACGACGGTTTGCGACTTGCGGATCGGGATGTTGTGGGCTGCCTGCGTCATGCCGTACGACACCGCCGGAGCGAAGGCGATATCGTCCGCCTGCGCATTGACCAGGTCTGCGAAAAGTTCTCTCACCGTCTCGCTGGAAGCGAAAAAATCGGCCGGAGCGATGGTCCACGGATGGGCTTTGCGCCGCAGGCCTTGCTCGCCCGCGCTGACCGAGGCTCTTGGCAGCGGCGATAGGTAGGCGCAGTTCAAGAACGCGACGTGACCCGGAATGTCGAAGAGATGACGTTGGCTCGGCAGAGGACGCGCGGCGACGGAGTTTGTCATCGAGGACTGCCGATGTTTCAGCACAGGGGGTGAGGTCGCCGCCGATCGCGCGCAAGCGCGGCGTTTTCATCGCTTGTCGAACACCATCACCTTGGAGACGAATGCGTTGACGTCGCGGATGTGGGTCAGGCCACAGCTTGCCGCAATCGTCCGAAAATCCTCCTTGAGGTAGCTGTTGTAGTACGGCTCATGATAGCTGCGCGGAAAGAGCTCGAGCATGTCGTCGTAGTCCGGTTCGTCGCCGATCTGCAACGAGTCCACCAGGACCAGCCGGCCGCGGCGCTTCAACACGCGGGCAAACTCGCGAAAAACGACGCGGCGTACCTTCGGCGGCAATTCGTGAAACATGAAGATGCTCGTCACCGCATCCTGGCTTTCACTCTCGACGGGAAGCGCCTCCCCATTGCCGACCACGACGTTGATCCAGCACCACCGCTTCAGGTGTCGTCTCGCCTCGGCGACGTAGGCCTCCGACAAATCGATCCCCAGCGCCGGCAGACGCGGCCAAGCCTGCTTGAATGAGTCGAGGAAACGGCCGGTGCCGCAGCCGACGTCGAGCAACTTGAGGCGGCGTTGATCGCGCCCGGCGAAGATCTCATGGAGCGGCACCAGTGCTTGCCGGCGCGTCGCGTTCGCCGAGCCGTTGAACAGAACCTCGACCTGGGTGTCGTAGCGCTGTGCCGACTCCTGCGTCAGCCATCCGCCCGACTGGAAGTGGAAATTCTGCAGGTAATACTTCGGCCGCTTGCCGCGCGTCTCCTCGCTCAGCACCTCGCGGATATCGCGGTTCTCGCGGCGTCGGTGGATGGTTGGGAGATCCTCGAAGAAGAGGCGCGAGCGAGCGAGCAGGTCCGGCAATGTGCCGTCGTGATCTACGGGCAGAGGATAGATGCCGGCCTCGACATTGGCGAGGTCCTGCCGGAACAGAACCGCCATGTCGGCGTAGAGGCGCCGGCGATCGGGCACCCTCACGCGGACTTGCGGCGGCGGGCGTTGCCCAGCGTGTTCGCGCACGGTTCGGCGCAAGCGGCGCATCACCATGCCATGGCCGATATACCAGGCAACGCGCGGGAGCTGCCGTGCCCCGTAGGCCATGCGCGTGGCGAATTGGGACACGGAATCAGCCATGCCGTCGCTCCGCAGTAGCTACGCTACTCCATAACAAGGTTCGACGAGACGCAACCGTTCCACCGACACGAGCTTCGAGACACGCGGTGACGCCTCACGCGCCGAGCTTGGCCGCGAGATCCTCCAGATTCGCCGCCGCGACGTCGACGGCCACCGTGGGAGCGGCTTCTCCCCTGCCCGGCCCGCGCTCATTCGGTCGCGCGACGTGACCGGTGCGCAGCCTGCATTTGGCCGCCGCCTGAAGATCATCGCTGTGCGCAGCGACCATCATGCAATCGGCGGGCTGCAGATCGAAGGCCTCGCACGCGGCGAGATAGACGGCGGGCTTGCGCTTATAGTCGCGCGCGATTTCCGCGCCCAGGATCGCGTCCCAGGAAAAATCGTTGCGGCGCGCGAGATCGACCATGAGGGAAATGTTGCCGTTCGAGACCGGCGCCAGCAGGAAGCGGCGCTTGAGCCGAGCGAGGCCGGCGGGCACGTCGGGCCAAGCGGGAAGGCGATGCCAGGCGAGATTGAGCTCGCGCGCGGCGTCTTCAGCAAGATTTGTAATCCCGAACCGCGGCAGAATTTGATCGAGATTGCGCCGGTGCAGCACGTCGAGCTTGCAGAACGCTGCGCGCCCGGCGCGAATCTCCTCCATGGCGGGCTGGTACTCGTCACGCCAGGCATCGGCGAAGGCCAACCAGTCGAGGCGATGGCCGGCACGAGCGAGAATGGTCTCGGCCTCGCGCGCAACCCCGGTGCGAAAATCGACGAGCGTGCCGAACACGTCGAAGAACAGCGCCTTCACTGTGATCATCTGCGTGCGGTCAGAACCCGCTCACGATCCTGCCGGCTCCATCCCCTTCGATTTGAGCACTTCGGCGGCGGCCGGGCCCGACAGCGCATTGAGCAGCGCCTTGGCGGCCGCGCTCTCCTTGGCCTGCGCGCCAATCCCGGCCGCATAGACGGTGTAGTTCTGGATCTCCGCTGGTAGCGGGCCGACGAGCGTGACGCCCTTCACGGGCAAGATTTCGCTGATCTGATGAATGCCGAGCTCGGCCTCACCGCGGGCGATATGTTCCGCGACCGCGCCGCCGGGAATCAATTTTGCCTTCGTCTTCACCTCGGCGGCGACGCCGAGCTTGTCGAGGAGACCGGCGACGTAGATGCCGCTCGAGCCGCCGGCCGCGGGATCGATATAGGCCACCGACTTGGCCGCGAGCAGCGCCTGTTTGAACGCGGCGAGCGAGGAAATGTCGGGCTTGGGCGTGCCGTCCTTGACCACGACGCCGACGCCGACCCGCGCGAGATTTGCCCGGCTGCCGGCGGCGAACTTGCCCTCCTTCGCGAGGTCGTCGACCGCCTTGGGCGTGAGCACGGCGAGGTCGAACGCC